>JAQGMC010000148.1 GCA_028292545.1 Paucimonas sp. | reverse complement strand
GCGGCATCGGCATTGATGATGCCGCCACCGGCGGTGATCAATGGGCGTTCGGCTTCATTGAGCATGGCCAACGCTTTTTCAATTTGCTTGCGGCTGGCGGCCGGCTTGTACAGCGGCAGCGGCTCATAAGTGTCGGGATCGAATTCAATCTCGGCCACCTGCACGTCGAAAGGCAAGTCGATCAGCACCGGTCCGGGGCGGCCGGAGCGCATCAAGTGGAAGGCTTGCTGGAACACGCGCGGCACCAGCGCCGGCTCGCGTACGGTGACGGCCCATTTCGTGACTGGCTTGGCGATGGCTTCAATATCGACTGCCTGGAAATCTTCCTTGTGCAGCCGGGCGCGCGGCGCCTGGCCCGTGATGCACAGGATCGGAATCGAATCGGCCTGTGCCGAATACAGGCCCGTGATCATGTCGGTGCCGGCCGGGCCGGAAGTGCCGATGCACAGGCCAATATTGCCAGCCTTGGCGCGGGTATAACCCTCTGCCATGTGCGATGCGCCTTCGACATGGCGCGCCAGGATGTGGCGCATGCCGCCATCCTTTTTCATCGCCGAATAAAACGGATTGATTGCCGCGCCGGGTACGCCGAACGCAACCGTTGCGCCTTCCTTTTTCAGCACGTGCACTGCGGCCTGGGCTGCCGTCATCTTTGCCATCTTGATCTCCTGCCTTTGGGGCGTGGTGGATGTTGCGGATGGAGAGATGCTAAAGGCGCAGCCGGGGTTTGATAAGACGAGGAATGCTCGCTTCATTCGATACCCCCGGTACCGAATGAAGCGTACCGAATGAAGCGTGCTGAATAAAGCGTCGTGGCGGCTTAGCTTGGTTGCGGCGGGTTGGCGCAACGGTAGTACGCCATTTGCACCTGGTTGCCGCCGGCCAGCCCACCGATGTCGCTCAAGGGAATGCCGGCGAACTCGTACTGGTTGGGTATCTTCACCGTCGCATGATTGATGCCATCCTGGGCACGCGCATTGACCGTGGCGAGGACGCGCTCTTTGATGACGGTGTGACCCTTGTCGCGCTTGAAGGTGCCAGCCAGGCTGGTCAAGGTCCAGCTCTCGCTTTCTTCGCGGACCAACTCGCAGCTCGCCTCGGCCGGCGGGGCCTTGAAGCCCAGGGTCAGCGTCTGGCCGTTTTCAAGTGGGTAAGCGTGGACCTGGCGCTCGAAGAACCGGTTCTCGTAGACACTGGTGGCGCAAGCGCCGAACAAGACGGTACTGGCCGCCAGGGCAAGCAGGCGACCGAGGCGGGCGCAGCGGTTGCGCCGGGTGCGTTTCAAATTGCGATTCATATTCCTTCCCTCGATATAAGTGAGTCGGCCGGCTGAGTAACCGGTTGCCGCTGCCGGTTCCGGGAAAGGCTTTTATCCGATACGCGGGATATGGAATACTGTGGGCATGGACAAACTGACCCAGATCGAAGCTTTCGTTGAAGTGGCTGACAAGGGCAGCCTGGCCCGTGCCGCCCTGTCGCAGAAAATCACGCCTGTGATGCTGGGACGGCGCATCGATGCGCTGGAGCAGCGGCTGGGTGTGAAGCTGATGCATCGCAGCACGCGCCAGCTGAACCTGACCGAGCAAGGCGTTGTTTACCTGGACCATTGCCGCAAGCTGCTGGCCGAACTCGACGGCGCCGAGAAAGCACTGTCGGCTGGCCAGCACAAGGCCACCGGTCACCTGATTGTTTCGGCGCCTGCTTCGTTCGGTCGGCATCATGTGGCGCCGCATGCACCGGCTTTCCTTGGCGCCAATCCGGAATTGCGCATCTCATTCAACCTGACCGACCAGGTCGTCGACTTGGTGCGTGAAGGCTATGACATGGGCATACGCATCGGCGGCAACATCGATCCCAACTTCGTGGCGATCAAACTCTGGCCGAACCGGCGCGTGGTGTGCGCCGCACCTTCTTATCTGGCGCGACATGGTGTGCCCAAGACGCTGGATGACCTGCCGCGCCACAACTGCCTGTCATTCAACCTGCAGGGCGGGCAGCAGCGCGGCTGGTATTTCCAGAAGGATGGCAAGACCGTCGCCGTGCGGGTCGATGGCAATCTTGATTGCAACGATGGCGAGTTGCTGCATCGATGGAGCGTGGAGGGACTGGGACTGGGCTGGCGCTCAACCTGGGAGATCCAGCATGAACTGGAAACCGGCGCGCTGGTGACGGTGCTGGATGAATTTGCGCTGCCGGATTACACGATCATGGCGGTGTATCCGCAGCAGCGGCATGTGCCGGCGAAGATCAAGTTTTTTGTGCAGCACCTGAAGCAAGTTTATGCGCAGGCGGGATACTGGAATCGTTCGCCTGCGCCGTGCTTGCCGTCTTGATGCGGATTGCCGCCCTCACCTGCCTGGCGCGACCGGGCAAGCTCACCTGGCGCTCATGCCAGCGTGCGTTAACCCCATCCCCACCCTGACCCTCCCCTTGAAAGGGAGGGGATACCGTAGCCCTTTCAATGCACGGCAGCCAGCATCTTCACCTGGCCCGACTGTTCCTGCATCGTGCGCGCCAGCAGTTTCACCAGCGCATACACGGTGTCGATATGCGGTGTGGGCGTCTGTGTCAGCCGCCCCAGCTCGATCACCGATCCCACCAACGCATCGATTTCCGGGTGACGACCGGCTTCCACATCCTGCAGCATCGAAGTCTTGTGCTTGCCAACTTTTTCCGCGCCTTCGATGCGCTTTTCCAGTGGCACGCGGAAGGAGGAACCCAGTTTCTCCGCCACCGCAGCCGCTTCCAGCATCATGCCGGCCGCAAGTTCGCGCGTGAGCTGGAACTGGCAGATATCCACCAGCGTCGCATGCGCCAGCGCACTGATCGGGTTGAAGCTCAGGTTGCCCCACAGCTTGAGCCAGATTTCGGAACGGATGTCGGGCAGCACCGGCGATTTGAAGCCGGCATGCACGAACACGGCGGCGATGCGGCGCACGCGTTCGCTGTCGGAACCGTCCAGCTCACCCAATGGAAAACGCTCGCCTTCGATATGCTGGACCACGCCAGGTGCAATCAGCTCTGAAGCTGGATAAACGACGCAGCCCAGCACCCGCTGTGGCGCGATGTTGGCGAGTATCTTGCCGGTTGGGTCGACGCTTGTGACCTGGCGCCCAGCCAGGTGGCCGCCATGCTTGTGGAAATACCAGTAGGGAATGCCGTTCTGCATCGTCACCACCACAGTGTCTGGCCCGAACAGGCGCGGCACATCTTCGGCCACCGCTTCGACCTGGTTGGCTTTGAGCGCCAGGATCACCAGGTCTTGCACGCCAGCTTCGGCATAATCATTGGTGGCGCGCACATTGGTCGCCACCTGCATGCTGCCATCGGCTTCAATCAACTTGATGCCGTTGCGGCGGATCGCCTCCAGGTTGGCGCCGCGCACGAGGAAAGTGACGTCCTCGCCCGCCAGCGCGAATTTGGCGCCGACATAACCGCCTATGCCACCTGCTCCCACGATTGCAATTTTCATCTGTCTCTCTCCTTTGCTCGGCCGGCCGGGCTCGCATATTACGGCCGGCGCGGCGGCTGTCATTCGAAACGGTTGACCAGGCGGCCGATGCCCGCGATCTCGATTTCCACCGTGCTGCCCGGCTTCATCGACCCGACACCCACTGAGGTGCCGCACAGGATCATGTCGCCCGGATAAAGCGTCATGTCATGCGAGATGCGCGACACCAGTTGGGCCACGGAAAACACCATGTCGGAAATCGCATAGTCCTGGCGCAGGTCGCCATTGAGCACGGTGCGCACTCGCAATGTGGCCGGGTCGAGCCCGGTGGCAATCACTGGCCCGATCGGGCAGAAAGTGTCGAAGCCCTTGGAACGGGTCCATTGGGCAAACGAGGGATCGCGGTTGAGTATGTCGGCATGCGTGACATCGTTGATGCAGGTATAGCCAAACACATGCGCCAAAGCCTGGCTTTCGGCGACCCGGGTTGCGGTCTTGCCGATGACCACGCCCAGTTCGCCCTCATACACAACCTTTCCTTCCTGCTGCGGCTTGCGGATGGTTTCTTCGGGATCGAGGTAGGCGTTGGCGGGTTTGATGAAATACAGCGGCTCGGCCGGCGTTGACAGGCCGAGCTTCTTGCCCAGCGCGTGGAAATTGTTCCACAGCGCGACCGCCTTGCCGGGCAGGCAAGGCGCGAGCAATTTTGCTTCCCGCACGTCAACGTAATTCGAAGTCGGCGCGGGATTGTCGAACATGTTGCCGGCGTAGACGCGAATGCGGTCGCCGTCGAGCGTACCGAAACGGATATCGCCGCCCTGGTTGAAGCGGACCCAATGCTGGACCATGTTGTTTCCCAATAGATGAATGAAAGCCGGTGTGGCGGCGTGCACGCAGCGCCAGGCGCACGGCGGCGCCGCCACGAATCAGGCAAGCGGCAGGCAGGCGCGCTGGCGGGCCGGGCGCCAACGCTGCCGGTCGCCCACGGGCGCGGCGGTTTGATCGGCAGGTTTGCCCGTTGCGCCTCGCGCAGCCGGGCGACGCAGCCTCAAACCCCCACTTGCGTGCCCTGGAAGGCTTTCCAGTCTATTGCATGGGCCGCACTGCCGCCCAGCGTTTCCTGGCAGCGTGCCTTGGCGTCGCGGATCAGCCGGACCAGGAAGTCTGGCTCATAGGCAGTCAGCAGATGCGCTTGATGTTGCTGCAGGTAAGTCTTGATGCGGCTGTCCTCACAGCCAATGCTGGTCAGGTCGCGCCAGGTGTCCTCGTCCCAGCACCAGCGCAGGCCGAGTTCATAGAACGCGGCGTTGTAAGCGTGGCGGTCGCTATCGGGGGTCGTGTTCATGGGAAAACTCCTTGATCGCAGAAAACCGTTGCGGGCCGGCGCAGCTGGCCTGAAGCCAGTTTTTCGCGCCTGGAACCCGATGCATGGATTGCATCTTAAGGAGCAGGATAGATTAATCATAGTTAAAGTTTTTAGTGGAACGTATAAGCCACCATTTATATATTGCGGAGCGTCAATCCGGTCCACGGCGGCCATTGAAGTGCGCTTCTTTGACAAGCGACTGATCTACAAGCGAACAAGCAATCCTCGTTTTGAACCGATATAGGGACGCCGTTCCTCAGGAAGCCATTTCGCCCGAGAGCGGGCACGACCACAACCAGGAGAGCGGATTGGCAGACAGACAAAAGCTTCAATTTTCATGGCATCCGCATCGCATGCAGGATCTGACCGGCCAGGTAGCAAAAGCCCGCGAGAAACAGATAGAAGAAGAACGCGCCCAGGTCAATTCCACCAGGCGCGGCGCGCCCGCACCGGCAAAAGACCGGAGCGCCAGACAGCCCGCGCTCAAGGTGCCCAAATCCCGCGCCACGATAGAGGTCGCGGCGCTGGATGACCCGCCTTCGCCGCCGCCGCAACCCTGGCACAGCGCTGGAACGACGACGACGTCGACCGAGCCGTTGGCGCGGTCGAGCCAGAAGCACGGCGACAACGGGAGCCCGGCCTCGCCGGCAATCAGACAACCGGCCGTTGGGACGCGCAAGGCAACCGACTCGCCCGATACCCGCAGGCAGGCAGGCCCTGCGCCTTCCTCCTCCCCCTCAAGCGCGGCCACGCTGGGCGACGCGCTGTTGCAATTCCAGTCCCCCTACCGCACCCGCCCGGAGCCCGCCTCGCCCACCAGGCGCCGCAAACGCGATGCTGAAAACGCCGATCCAAATACACCCACCAAGCTGCGCAAGCTCGGCGCAGGCGATTCGCCGCGGTCACGCCTGCGCGACCATGAGCAGATTCCGGGCGCCATGGCGCCAGCGGCCTTGATGCCGGTTCCGCCACCGCCGGTCCAGGGCAGGCCGGGACTTCCCGGACCCGATCCCTACCGCTCGCAACAACGGCCGCCGCAAGCGCTGCATGGCGCCGCCTCGCCCGCGTCTTTGCTCAGTCCGCCAGCCTGGTCAAATGCCGGATCGCCGGCAGCAATGCCACTCGCGCCGGCGCGGTTGCAAGTCGCCTCGTGGCCCCTGGGCGCGTCACTGGCGTCGAACCAGGCTACCGACTCGGCAATTCGGCTGGCGCCGGCGCCAGCCAGCCAACCTGCTGCCCCGCTCACGCAGCAGCATGCAGTCGACGCGGTCAGCCCGGGCCTGCCTGACGCCCCAGCCAACCTGCCCTTTCCGACCGTGGTGCCGGTGCAGCACTGGATCACGCCGGCCCAGTTCGCAACACTGGACGCGCATTGCCAACGCGCGTTGTGCGGTATCGCAGCGGTTTACCACCTGGCAGATCAAGCGCTGCAATTGCAACAGCAATTCGCAGGCGGTGCGGCGCTGTATGGAGTCCGCGCGCCGCTGGAAAACGCGGCCAAGGATCCGATATGGTCGGGCAGGCTTGACGCTGAACGCGTGTTCGGTGAACAGGGAGAATTCGAAGCTGCCTTCCTGGATGGAACGCTGGTCGATTACATGAGCCGGGCCGCGCAAACCACCGCCAGCGAGATGCAGGAGGGCAGCAAGGATCGGGAATTCCTGGCCTACAAACTCGCGCGCCAGGCAAATTTTGCGCTGGCGCGCTCGGCGCAATCCCTGCGTGAGGCCATGGCCCCGGTCGTGACTGCCGCTGACCCGGCACTGGTGCTGCGCTGCTGGAGGGGATTCGGCGACAGGCGCATGGGGACTCAGCATGGCGTGGCGTTGCAGGCGCTGTTTCCGCCACAGTACCGCTTGACGCTACGGGCCTTCATGCAGGGCTTGCGTGCGGCGGTGGCGCTGGCGCAGCAATGTCACTGGAACCCCGACGAACACACGGCTCCTGCCCTCGGTTTCCTCGGCAAGATGCGCAAGCTGCCGCTATCGCTGTTTGGGTTGGAACCGGATCAACTGCTCCACATGCTGCAAACAGATTTGGCGCGCAAACGGCAGCAACAGGCCCGGACCCATGGTGCGACGATCAGCGACGACAAGGCACAAGCCTATGCCCGATCCGACTACACCCGCGCCCGTCTCAAACTGACCGAGGGGCGGCGTGACGTGTGGACCGCGTTCTTCAACTATGAGCGCATGGTGGCGACGCGCCTGCCAGACCTGCTGTGATGAAGCGCAGAGGCGCGCATACGACAACTGCACCGGAAATCGTTGATCTGGGCGTTAGAAGGTCGGCCTTTCTGAGGATCCGAAGAGTGGCATAAACAATCAGCCCTGCCGCCGAACCAATCAACCGCTCTGCGCTACGGATGGTGGCCTGCCTGTCGCGGCATTCCAGCGGCGGGCAGTTCAGTTGGCCCCAAGCCAGTTTGACTACCGCCATTTCCAGGAGTGCATCTTGTTTGATAAAAAAGCGCCGTCCCCAGAACCCCGTAACAGGCAATCCTTGATCGCCGGCCTGAGCCCCACGAAAAAAAAGAAGGAGTCCAAAACAGAAAAGTCCGGCAATGCGCAGCAAAGCCCGGTGCTTTCCTCGCGCCGCGGCGCGCGCGGCAGCGTCAGCTTCAACCCCGACATCATGATCGGCCTCGACGCGCCGGCCACGGACCTGGCGCAGCTGCCAGCCTCGCCACATTCTCCGCGCGAAGCGCACAGCCCGCGCTCGCCGCGCGCGCCGGGCTATACCGTCTTGTCGCCGCGCGCGGCTGGCAGCCCGCGCTCAGCGCGCCGCGCTTCCCGTTCGCCCGACCCGCGTACCGATGCGTCACACGACACGCTTTCGCCGCGTTCCACAGTGAAGCGCTCGCGCAGCCACGAGCGCAATTCATCCGCAATTGAATCCTACGGCCAGCGCGCCGTGCGAAGCTATACCATCGCCAAGTCGGCCAGCAAACGTCCGCGCAGCGAATATGGCATGCGCTCGCCGCAGGCAGCCGGCGATGAGCCGGGCCACCAGCCGCTGTCGCCGCCACGCGCTGCCAGCCCCAACTACGGCTACGACGTCAACCAGACTTGGACCACCACGTCCACCAGCAAATCCACCGCCGTGACCACGGAGGCGCCCCCACCGCGCCCGCAGAGTCCGCAGCGCCCATCCTCGCAACTGGCATCGCGCCAGCGTTCGGCATCGATGTCGGTGGCCATGCCGGTCACGTCCTCCGCGCTGCTTGGGCTCCATGCACCCGGCAGCCCCGTTACCGGCGATGGTCCGAACCGCGCGCCGACGCTGTCGCCTCCGCGCAAGTCGCCGGCCTCGGGCAACAGCCCGCTTTCAGGCCAGAAGCGCAAAGCCGCAACCCAGGATTTCGATGCGCGCCTGGCGAAGTCGCCAAAACAGGAGGCTGGCGATTCGCCCAATACGCGCCGGCCCGGGCGCGAGCAGGAGGCAGTGACCGTATCCTTTGAGGTCGACGAACAACCATCGTCGCCAAAACCGCTGTCGCCACGCGCCAGCCGCGCCGGTAGCAAGCTGGAAAAGCGACGCCGCTCCGGGTCGCTGGAGCGCGACCACCACGTGATCCGGCGCGCCCGGACCATACATTGCCCGGCAGCGGCTAAAGCCTGGATTGCCGAGGACCGCTTCGCCATGCTCGACACGTCGATGCAAGCGGCGCTGGCGGCATTGTCGTCAGTCATGTATCTCTATGACAGCGGGCGCGCTAAATACGGCGCCAACTGGCAGTTCAAAAATGAAACGCCGCCGCTGCGCGCCGGTGCGCAAAAAGGCGTGCTGACCGAGAGGACCGTGCTTACGCTCCTGCCGGGCGTCACGCGCGAAACGTTTGAGCGCCGTGTCAATGGCGGCAACCTTGACCTCTATATGGACGCGGTGCTGCAAGCCGACGAACTGGCGATTTCCGCCCGCCAGGACCAGGCTGACAATGCCTTGCTCTTCGCTTTTGAAAAATTGCGCCTGTCAGTGGAGGCCGCTTGCAGCGGCAAGACGCCAGAGCAGATCGTCGCAGTCTGGACTGCCTTGCGCGCCACCTTACGTACCGACGTGCAGCAAAAACTGATCGCGGACTTTTTTCCCACGCGCGAAGCGCGCGAAGGCGTGCTCGCTTTCCTCACCGGCTTTCGCAGCATCCTGCTGAAAATCCATGAACAGACGCTGGAGGCGGACAAACCTGAATTGAGCGTGACCACCCTGGCCGGCAACTTCTATGCGCTGATTCCGACCATCCTGGGCTTGAAGCCGGATGATTTCTATACCGGGTGGCTCACGCAACTCAAGGGGCGCCTGCCAACGAAAGAGGAGCTGGGGCCGTTCTCGGTGCAGAAGGGCGAGCAGGTGCGCGATGTGGTCAAGGCCTTGCTGGCCGAAGGCGGCCTGGAAGCCTTGTTCGGGCCTCACCTGTAATCACAGCGCAAGCAGCAGGACGTCTTCACGTTGCAAAAGCGGCGCCACGATGCGATAGACATCTGCATCGAAGGCGCCGCCTTCGGCGCTGCAACGCGCCGGCGCCTGTTCGTAACTGCCGTGGTAGCACCAGCGGTTTATCACATGCACCTGGCGCAGCTGCGGCCTTTCCTCCACCACGCCGATCGGGCCCGCAAACGGCCAGGCCATCCTTTCCAATCCACGCAGCGCACGGCTGCGCCGCTGCCGGTATGCGGCAAGCGGCTCATGCCCGGCACAGGCGCCGCGGCATTTGCCCAGCTGGCGCGCAAAACAGCCGCGCTGCGGATGCAGCTTCTCCAGCCCGGAAAGCCCGGGACACAGGCAATGCTGCGCAATCAAGCGTTCCAATGCCTGCAAGGCTGCCGAGCGTGACGGGAACAGGCCGGCTGCGCGCAGCGATTGCGCCTGCGCGTCGACAGCCGGCAAGACTTGCAAGGCCAGTTCGCCGCGCGCGCTTGCCAGCACCCAGGCCTGGCCGGGCGTGAGCAGCATGCTGTTGTAGCGCGGCTGCCAGCGCTTGATCAATTGCGACTCTTGCAGCAGTGCGCCGACTTCACCTGCCGTTTCCATGAAATCAAGGGATACGCTTTCGGCCAGCAGCGCCGCTTCGTCGCCATTGCGCAAGTGGGCGCCGATGCGGTCGCGGATGTTGACGCTCTTGCCGATGTAAAGCGGTCGGCGGCGCCGGTCGCGGAAGATATAGACGCCCGGTGCCCGTGGCAAGGCAGCCAGCGCATCGGGGGGCAAACAGTGGCCGGGCACATCCCGGTTACGGCCGGGAACCGAAAAAATTCCGGCCGACGTGATCTTGACTGGCATGGCAACAGCAGGCGGCGCGCAATACGTCCGCAAAAAAGAAAACCGTGAAACGGGAAGCGCCGGGCGCCAAGCTTGCCGCACCCGGAGCGCAGCATAACGCCACCTGGCCCCGCCAGGCCAGCTCCTGGGTAAAAGACCTGGATTCACCTTGCCGTATCGACATGATGCACGGCGCTTGCTTGTCGCGCGGGCGCTCCCGGCGGTATGCTGTGACCAGCAATGCCAATAAAACACGAGGAGACAAATGTGAAACTCTCGCAAGACCAGATCGAGCAGTTCGACCGCGATGGCTACCTGTTCTTCCCGGCGCTTTTTTCGCCGGAAGAGGTCGCGCCCCTGGTCGAGGAAGTGCCGCGCCTGTATGCGCAGCAAAGGCCGGAAAACATACGCGAAAAAGATAGCGACAGCGTGCGCACAAATTTCGCGGCCCACATGTACAGCGCGCCCTTTGCCCGCCTGGCGCGCCACCCGCGCATGATCGAGCCAGTGCGGCAATTGCTGGACGACGATGTCTACATGCACCAGTTCAAGATCAACGGCAAGATGGCTTTCGATGGCGACGTCTGGCAATGGCACCAGGATTACGGCACCTGGTTGAATGACGACCAGATGCCCACGCCGCGCGCAATGAACATCGCGATCTTCCTGGATGAAGTGAATGAATTCAATGGCCCGCTGATCTTCATTCCGGGCAGCCACAAGATGGGCGCGCTCGAAGCCGGGCATGACACCCGCACCACCAGTTATCCGCTGTGGACGATCAGCAATGACAATATCCGGCACCTGGTCAGCCACGGCGGCGGCCTGGTCGCGCCCAAGGGGCCGGCCGGTTCGCTGCTGATGTTCCACAGTTGCCTGGTGCATGCCTCCACTTCGAACCTGAGTCCGTGGAACCGGGTCAGCGTCTACCTCTCGCTGTGCGCGGTGCAGAACCATATCCGCCGCTTCAAGCGCCCTGGCTATATTGCGCATCGCGACTTCACGCCGATTACACCGCTGCCCGACGATTGCCTGGTTAATCCCTATCCGGTAGACCTGCCGTGGAAGGATGGCACGCCGCCGGCCGAGCAGCAGGGATTGCAGCAGGCAGCCTGAGGCGGCTCGCCACCCAGTTTCAACCAGGCAGGAAGCGCGGGCACGGCGCCGCAATCCTGCCATTCGTCACATCAACAGGAACACCATGAATCTGTACGCAAAATTGCAAGCCCGCGCAGCCCAGGGCAAACCGGTCCGGGTCGGCTTGATCGGCGCCGGCAAATTCGGCTCGATGTACTTGTCGCAAGTGCCGCGCACACCCGGCATCCACCTGGTGGGCATTGCCGACCTGTCGGCTGAACGCGCGCGCGCCGCCCTGAAAAACGTGCACTGGCCGGAACAACGCTACGGCGCCGCCACGCTCGAGCAGGCGGCCGGCAACGGCAGCACAGCCATCATCGAAGACAGCATGGCGCTGGTGGCCTCGCCCTTCATTGACGTGGTCATCGACGCCACTGGCAGCCCCGCCGCCGGCATTGCGCATGTGCTGGCTTGCTGCGAGCACAAGAAACACATCGTGATGGTGAATGTGGAAGCCGATGCGCTGGCCGGGCCGCTGCTCAAGCGCCGCGCCGACGAAGCCGGCATCATCTACACGCTGGCCTATGGTGACCAGCCAGCGCTGATTTGCGAAATGGTGGACTGGGCGCGCGCCACCGGCTTTGAAGTCATTGCCGCCGGCAAGGGCACCAAATACCTGCCCGCCTATCACGCCTCGACCCCCGCCACGGTCTGGGATTACTACGGCCTGACGGCGCAAGAGGCGCAACTGGGCGGCATGAATCCGCAAATGTTCAACAGCTTCCTGGATGGCACCAAGAGCGCGCTGGAAATGGCAGCCGTGGCCAATGCCACCGGCCTGGCCGCGCCCAATGGCCTGGCGTTTCCGCCGGTCGGCGTGGACGACCTGGCGCGCGTGCTGCGTCCACGCGAAGATGGCGGCATGCTCGAGCAACGCGGCCAGGTTGAAGTGATTTCCAGCCTGGAGCGCGACGGGCGGCCCGTGTTTCGCGACTTGCGCTGGGGCGTGTACGTGACTTTCGCTGCCGGCAGCGAATATGTCGAGCGCTGCTTCAAGGAATACGGCCTTGTCACCGACCCGAGCGGCAAGTACACATCGATGTACAAACCGTTCCACTTGATCGGGCTGGAGCTGGGCATCAGCGTCGCTTCGGCTGCCTTGCGCGGCGAATCGACCGGTGCGCCGGTGTGCTGGAATGGCGACGTGGTGGCCACCGCCAAGCGCGACCTGGCCGAGGGTGAAACCCTGGATGGCGAGGGCGGCTTCACCGTCTATGGCAAGCTGATGCCGGCGCAGGATTCGATGCGCCTGAACGGCTTGCCGCTGGGCCTGGCGCATGGCGTGAAACTCAAGCGCGCCGTGGCCGCGGGCCAGGCGGTGAGCTGGAATGACGTCGCCTTCAACGCCGATGCGCAGGCCGTGCGCTTCCGGCGCGAGATGGAAGCGGTGTTCGCGAAAGAAGCTCGCTTGCAGGCTGCCTGATCAAGTCAGCAGCGTCCGCTGCCGGTCCGCCGCTGCTGCTGCTTGCGGCATGCAGGCCCGGCGGCCAGGGAAAGAATCACCGCCGCAGAGCGAAGCCGCAGGCGCCCTGCAGCCAGGCACCTTACGGTCGGATGCCGGCTTCGGCCAGGAAACGCGCCGTGCCCGGATGCAGCAAGCCCGGCCGGGGTGCGGCGCGCAGCGTATTCGCGGCCGTGGTTTCGCGTGCCTGCGGCAAGATGCCGGCGATGCTTGCCTGGCCCCGGTGCAGCGCCCGCGCCAGCCGGTAGGCCGCTTCTTCATTGCGATCCGGACGGGCCATGATGAAGCTCCAGGAACCGACCGACACCAGCGGCTGGTCCTCGCCCTTGAAACTGCCAGCCGGCAAAGTCAGTGTTTTCAAGAAGGTGTGGCGCGCCAGGATGCGTTCCCGTTCGCCCACATCCGGCACGATGAAACGGCCGCCGCCGGGCGCCCCCATCACTGTCACGAAACCAGGCCAGCTGCTGCCCGCGCCCCACAAGGCATCGACTTGGCCCTTGGCCAGCATGTCAGGGCCATCGCCCGCGCGATCCAGGAAGATTGCCTGGAAATCGCGTTCCATATCCATGCCGATACCATCCAGCACATAGCGCGCCAGCAGCACCAGGCCCGAACTGCGGGCGCCAAAAGCGACGCGCTTGCCGCGCAAGTCGGCGATGGAACTGGCCGGGGAATCGGCGCGCACGATGAACATGCCGGGCGTCGAATACATGGCCGCGACAATCGCCAGTTGCGCCGGTGGCCGCCCGATACCGTTCCAGGCTTCATAAGCAGCTTCACCCTGGACCAGGCCAAAGTCGAGCTTGCCCTGCTCCAGCAGCGGAATGTTTTCCAGGCTGCCGCGGGTATTGCGGGCTTCGATCTTCAGTTGCGGGTCGGTTTGCGCGACCGTTTTCAAGACGGCGTCACCGTAGACCGGGAAACCGCCGCCCGGCGTTGCGGTGCCGAGCGTAACCGCCAGCGGCAAGTCGGCCGCCGCGGCCAGTGCCGCGCTTGTTGCCAGCACCAGCCCCACCAGGCCCACCCGCGCCACCAGTCCCACCAGCCGCGACCTGCATTGCGCCTGCCACATTCCAGCCTCCAGTTTCTATGTACTGCGTGCTTGCGCTGCCCGTGCCGGCAGCCGCTTCAGGCGGACTGCAGCACGACCCGGTTACGTCCTTCGCGCTTGGCCTGGTACAAAGCCATGTCGGCCCGTCGCATCATATCGCGCACGCCTTCGTCCTTGCGCGAAACCGCGATGCCGATGCTGACGCTGTAACCGGGACGCCAGTTATGCGGGTCGGTCTTGTGCAACAGCATGCGCAGTCGCTCGGCCACGGCCAGCGCGCCCTCGGCTTCAGTTTCTGGCAACAAGAGTGCGAATTCCTCGCCGCCGATGCGGGCGAAATAATCGACGCCTTCGCGGATCACAGTCTCGGCCCGCAGCACCAGGTCTACCAGCACCTGGTCGCCCTGTTCATGGCCCAGGCTGTCGTTGATTTGCTTGAAATGGTCGATGTCGATCAACAGCAGCGCCATGCGCCGGCCGTTGCGCCGGCTGCGCAGGATTTCGCGTTCAGCCAGCTCGAAAAAAGCACGCCGGGTCCAGGCCCCAGTCAGGAAATCATGATTGGCCACATGCTCAAGCCGGCCCAGCATGCTGTCGTGCACCAGCATCGCGGCGCCAAAAGTCAGCGCCGGCAGCACCAGGTTGCCCAAGGCCAGGAACACCAGGTTCAAGGGCGAAGGTTGCAACAGCGATGTCACGTCGCCCGCATGATGGAAAGCCAGCATGATGCGTATGCCGTGGCCCAGAACCACGATGCCGGCCATGCACTTGGTGAACAGGTAGGGATAAGGCGCGCGCCGCGGCCGCCGCGTGCGCGCCACCGTCAGGCCGATCGCCAGCGCCATCAAGCCCTGGTGCAGGCCAACGACCGTGGTGCGCGCTGGATAGGAATCGACGATGTAATGGAAGAACGCGATTGCTGCTGCCACGGCGACCACGCTTGCCACCACCCACGGCATATACGCAGGTCGCCCGAAATGGCGCCGGAAGCCAACCAGGATAACCGCGCCGCCCGCGGCATAAACTGTATTGGCAACTTCATAGGCCAGAAGCGGCGGCAACTCGCGGCCGAACGCATACAACACCAGGGCGGCCATACCGAGCAGGTTGCCGAAGGTCCACTCGCGCACGCCGGCGATGCGGCTGCTCCACATCGAGAGCATCACCAGCATCATCAACAGGCACAGCAGCGCGCCGATCAACAGCACATGGAAATTGCTGAACATGGCCCGCCTACTCCTTGCCCACGCCCACGTTTTTCCTGGCGCCGATCAGCCGACCCAAGTCCGCGCGTTGCGGAACATGCGCATCCAGGGCGAATCCTCACCCCAGCTTTCCGGGTGCCAGGAATTCTGCACCGAACGGAACACGCGTTCTGCATGCGGCATCAATACCGTATAGCGGCCGTCGTCGGTTGTCACCGCGGTAATGCCCTGTGGCGAGCCATTGGGATTGAAGGGATAGGTTTCGGTTGCCTGGCCGCGGTTGTCGACGAAACGCATTGCCACTTTGGCGTCGCCCAGCGAGCCGGTTTGCGAGAAATCGGCAAAGCCTTCGCCATGGGCAATCGCAATCGGCGCCCGGGTGCCGGCCATGCCGGCAAAGAATATCGAAGGCGACTCGGCCACTTCAACCATGCCGAAGCGGGCTTCGAACTGTTCTGATTTATTGCGCGTGAATTTCGGCCAGTGATCCGCGCCAGGCACGATCGACTTCAGGTTGCTCATCATCTGGCAACCGTTGCAGATGCCCAGGCCGAAGCTGTCGCTGCGCTGGAAAAAGGCGGCGAATTCCTGCATCAACTGCGCGTTGTACAAGATGGTCTTGGCCCAGCCTTCGCCCGCGCCCAGCACGTCGCCATAAGAAAATCCGCCGACCGCAACCAGGCCCTTGAAGCCTTGCAACCGGGCCCGGCCGGCGATCAGGTCGCTCATGTGCACGTCCACGGCTTCAAAACCGGCCTTGTGCATCACATAGGCGGTTTCGATATGCGAGTTGACGCCCTGCTCGCGCAGGATCGCAATGCGCGGCCGCACGCCGGTTGCAATATACGGCGCGGCAATATCCTCTTGCATGTCGAAAGCCACCACCGGCGTCATGCCGGGGTCGGTAGCGTCCAGCAGGCGGTCATAGTCAGCGTCGGCGCAGGCGGGGTTGTCGCGCAGGCGCGCAATGCGCCAGCTGGTTTCACTCCACACCCGATGCAGTTCGGTGCGGGGGCGCTGGAAAATCACTTTTGCATCGCGCGTGAATTCGATCACGTCGCGTTCGTTGGTCTTGCCGATGATGTGCGAGCAAGCGCCAAGGCCGGCGCCGCGCAAGGCATTCATCACCTCAGACTTTTCATCGGCGCGCACCTGGAGCACGGCGCCAAGTTCTTCCGCAAACAAAGCGCGCAGCGTGAGTTCATTGCGGCGCTCGCCGACCTGGGTGGCCCAGTTCTTGGCGTCGCCCCAGTCCGAACCATGCTCGCCTTCCATCGCCAGGATGTCGAGGTTGACCGAAATGCCGCAATGGCCGGCGAAGCTCATTTCGGCCAGCGTCGCGAACAGGCCGCCATCGGAACGGTCATGGTAAGCCAGCAGCTTGCCGTCCTGGTTCAGCGCCTGGATCGCGCCAAAGAAAGCTTTCAAGTCTTCCGGATTGTCGACGTCGGGTGCGTCGTTGCCCAGCTGTTGCACGACCTGGGCCAGCGCCGATGCGCCGAGCCGGTTGCGGCCGCGACCCAGGTCGACCAGGATCAGCGCAGTGTCACCGCTGTCGCTGCGCAATTGCGGGGTCAGCGTGCGGCGCACGTCCGGCACTGGCGCGAAGGCCGACACGATCAGTGAAACGGGCGAAGTGACTGACTTGTCGCCCTCCTCATCCTTCCAGGTGGTGCGCATCGACAGCGAATCCTTGCCCACCGGGATCGAGATGCCCAGCGCCGGGCACAATTCCATGCCCACTGCACGTACCGTGTCATACAGAGCCGCATCCTGGCCCGGCTGGCCGCAAGCTGCCATCCAGTTGGCCGAAAGCTTGATGTCGGAGAGCGATGCAATCGGCGCGGCGGCAATATTGGTCAGCGCCTCGCCCACCGCCATGCGGCCCGATGCCGGCGCATTGATGATGGCCAGCGGCGTGCGTTCGCCCATGGCCATTGCTTCGCCGCGGTAGCCGCTCAGGCCCATCGTGGTGACGGCGCAATCCGCCACCGGCACTTGCCATGGCCCCACCATCTGGTCGCGCACGGTGTGGCCGCCCACGGTCCGGTCGCCGATCGTGATCAGGAAGGATTTGTCGGCCACGGTGGGCAGCCGCAGCACGCGCTCGGCGACTTCATCCAGCACCAGGCCAGTCAGGTCGAGCGGCGTGAGCGCGATTTGCGCATGCTGCACGTCGCGATGCATGCGCGGCGGCTTGCCCAGCAAGACATCCATCGGCATGTCGACCGGCGCATTGTCCTGCTGCGGGTCGAGCACTTTCAACTGGCGTTCGGCGGTTGCGGTGCCGACCACAGCGAAGGGGCAACGCTCGCGTTCGCAAAAGGCGCGGAAGGTTTCCAGCGCAGCCGGCGCGATCGCCAGCACATAACGTTCCTGCGATTCATTGCTCCAGATTTCGCGTGGCGACATGCCGCTTTCTTCCAGCGGCACCGCGCGCAAATCGAAGATTGCGCCGCGTCCGGCGTCGTTGGTGATTTCGGGGAAAGCGTTGGACAAGCCGCCTGCGCCCACGTCATGAATCGACAGGATGGGATTGGCTTCGCCCATGCCCCAGCAAGCGTTGATCACTTCCTGCGCGCGCCGCTCCATTTCCGGATTGCCGCGCTGGACGGAATCGAAGTCCAGGTCGGCGGTGTTGGCGCCGGTGGTCATCGAAGAAGCGGCGCTGCCGCCCATGCCGATACGCATGCCGGGTCCGCCCAACTGGATCAGCAGGCTGCCCACTGGCAGCGCTTCTTTGCTGGTGTGGCTGGCGGCGATATTGCCCATGCCGCCGGCAATCATGATTGGCTTGTGATAGCCGAAGACGCGGCCGCCGACATTCTGTTCATAGCTGCGGAAATAACCGGCCAAGTTGGGACGGCCGAATTCATTATTGAAGGCAGCGCCGCCAATCGGGCCCTCGATCATGATTTGCAGCGGCGAAGCGATGCGCTCGGGCTTGCCGTAGATGCCAGCCTGGGCATGGGCAGCCCGTTGCGCCGGCGGCTGGTTGACGTCGCGCGCATTTTCCCAGGGCTGGACGGCATGCGTGATCATCAGGTTCGACACGCTGAAGCCGGTCAATCCCGCTTTCGGCCGCGCACCGCGGCCGGTGGCGCCCTCGTCGCGGATCTCGCCGCCGGCGCCGGTCGAAGCGCCGGGAAAGGGTGAAATCGCGGTCGGGTGGTTATGCGTTTCCACCTTCATCAGGATATGGGTCAGTTCCTCGCGCTCGGCATAGACCTGGCCGCGGTCCGTGCCGCGCGCATAGAAACGCACAACCGGCGCGCCTTCGATGACGGAGGAATTGTCGCTGTACGCGACGACGGTTCCCTGCGGATGCTTTTCGTGCGTATTGCGGATCATCGAAAACAGCGAGCGCTCCTGCTTTTCGCCATCGATGGTCCAGCTGGCGTTGAAAATCTTGTGCCGGCAATGTTCGCTATTGGCTTGCGCGAACATCATCAGTTCGACATCGGTCGGGTTGCGACCGGCGCGGGTGAAAGCGTCGAGCAAGTAGTCGATTTCATCTTCGGAAATCGCCAGGCCCAGCAGGCGGTTGGCTTCAACCAGCGCCGCACGCCCGCCCTTGAGCACGTCGATGTATTCCAGCGGCCGCGCTTCCAGCGGGCGGAACAAGGCCGCCGCCTGTTGCGCCTCGCGCACAACGACTTCGGTCATGCGGTCATGCAACAGGGCTGCGACGGCTTCTGCCGCTGCGCCTTCAAGCGCGCGGGGCCGTCCCAGCAAACCCGATTTGCGCTGGATGAAATACAGGATGCCGCGTTCGATCCGGTGCACCTGTGCCAGGCCGCAATGACGCGCAATGTCGGTCGCCTTGCTGGCCCACGGGGACACGGTGCCAAAGCGCGGCAGCACCACGAATTGCTCGCCCTCTTCGGCGCCAGTGAAGGGCTCGCCGTATTCGAGCATGCCGGCGAGCTGCCTGCTCTCCACTTCATTGAACGCGCCGTTCGCATCGACGATGTGCAGGTAGCGGGCTGTGACGCCGGTGATTGATGGCTCCTGGCCCTGCAGGCGGGCAAGCAGGCGTTGGGAGCGGAACAAGGACAGGGCGTTGGAACCCGGCAGGATCAGCATGGCGATTAAATGGACGGAATTCGAGAGGGCAAACGAGCGTGAAACCAGCGGCCGGCGGCAGGGCCAGCCGATTTACGCGGCGTGGAAAGGAAAGCGAGATTATACCCGAGCACCGCTGCCGGCCTGACCGGCCGGGACGGTCGGCAGCGCCCTGGCCCACGCCTCCTGCCTCCACTAACTTTTGGCCCGAATTGTGTCAATTCTGGAACATTGTGCGCTTGTCGGTTACTAAGCGAGCCAACCAAGCTGACGAACTAACGATGCCGGCCGCGGCCGGGCACAAGCGTCCGCCACTGCAGGCCGCCATTGCGGGCGACTCGCCTGTCGAGGCAAATACACGAACGCAATCCAGTGAGGGTGTGAGATGGGAATCGGCAAACTGATCAGGAAGATCCAGCGCGCAGTGAATGGCAAGGGCGGCGAACAGGCGCAAAACCAAGGCGCCAGGCCCAAGCCGGCCACCAGCCACAAATCACAGGAACTGAGTGCCGAGTCGCTCGGTGGCCATGTGCGCAGCACGCGGCCGAGCGGCAAGGGGCGACGATTGAAAAATGAAATGTCGGGTGGGAGCGTGCCTGCACCGGCAATTGGCTTTGGCGCCAAGGCAAAGAAGCGCAAGGCCGCGAGCCCCGCCTCCGCCAGGCGCAAGGAAGCAAAGCGTACGCCCAAGGCGCACAGCGGCGAGATTGCAAATCCGCGCCAGGCACGCAATGTCCAGCAGATGGATGCCAAGCCCAGGATCACAGCCCTTGCCGACGTGCTGGCCAGCCAGGACATTGGGCGTGCACCTGTGCCCATGCCGAAGAGCGTGCCGCAGGAACTCGAAACTCACATGGCCAGCCTGAAGCCAGCGCCCGAGCCGGTTGACACGGCTTCAGATTCACCGGGGCCCCCGGATTGGGAGGCGCCTGACGATCTCCTGGAACGTTTCGCCAGCGAATCCTTTGTGGACGCCCCGTCTCGCAGTGACGAAGAGATCAGGGCCTATTCCCTGCTGCGCCTGGGGGGTCTGAATGAGTCTGCGGCCGAGGACGTCGTGAAGACACAGGGCGCTGGAGTCAGTGCCAGTCAGTTCCAGGAATTCTTCGCGGAAGCCGGAAGGAACCGTTTCCTGAAATACGACTTCGAGGCAGCTGCCCTGTACTGTGCGGCACGGGCGCTCGGAGACTCGCCGGCTAGAGCAGTATTGGCGGCCAGGAACGGCCCCCTGTACCTCGAATCGTCAATGGGCACGAATGGCATGTCCCGGACAAAAATACGGACAATACTCCGCAACTATGGCTTGCCCACCTCACCCATGCTCTTCCCGCGCAGGGTATTGGATGCGAGGATGGATGTACTTGGCGCAGGCAGCTTCAGCACCGTATACAAGGTGACGGTCGACGGCAGCCCAAAAGCATTCAAGCCTTTCATCCTGCCGAAGGACCAGGAGGAGGACACTATTTCCCAACACGGCTTGAAGATCGGTTTATCAAAGTCCAAGCACTTTGCGGGACTGCGGCACATCGCCGTCGTGCGCGCCCAGCAAGCAATGGGCTTGACGGGCGACGACGCAGTGGTCGGCCATGCGGAAATCGCCATCATCAATGGCGAACCCGGCTTGCTGATGGATCTCGCCGAAGGAGGAAGTTTTAAGCAACCCTGGTTTGACGAGGCGGTGCTTGAGGATTCGCCACACGATGGGGCCTATCTAGTGGCACTACAACTGGCAAAATTCAAGGCCGCCCTGGAAAATCCGGAAACCCGGGACGCGCAACTCAAGCTCTTGGGCATCTACGACTTCCACACGGATGAAAATGGCGATCACGTTCTGACCGGCACAGCGCCGCCGCCTGAACCAGGTAGGTACCGGGACGCTGGCTTCAAGAAAGCAATGAGCAATGCCCAGTACCTGGCATTCATCATGAACATCGCCGACCTGCATCTGGGAAACCTATACCTCTCCCGGCGTGACGATGGCAGCTACAAGATCACGATGATCGACCTGGGCGATTCCCTGGGCCGGCGTGATATCCGGCATTTGCTCGTGCGTGGCATCAATATCACCGAAACCTACCGTCTCGCGCAGGACCCGCGGTATGTCGACCAGACGCTGGTCGACACTGTGCAGCGGCAGCGCTGCCAAGACTTGCTGGCAAACCTTGAGGCCGAGATGAAAGGCTGCCTGGATCAGGACGAAATCAACGGTATTTCTGACAGGATTTCCTGGGTCGAATCCAACCGGTCCGACGCAGAATACGGTCCTAAGACAACCAAGGTGCTCGACGGGGCGCGCGCCTGGACGACAGTGAAGATGCGCGGGCCGACCAAGAGCTGGGTGGGCAAATGGCGGGGCGTCAATATCGATGCGCCCGTTGTCGAGCCCACCACTACCACCACTACCACCACTTACCGCACCGCCCGGCGTGAGAAATGGGATGCCTGACCGCAGGCTTGCGCGCCTCAGCGCATATGTCGGGAATAAAGTTCGAATTCGGTTGATTAAATCGGCGAGCAAGCAAGGCGTGCTCATTATGAAGTCGTCTCCACAGAACCCGAGAGCGTGACATGGACCAGGTAAAAGACGTTGAAGAATTGCGTGAATTGTTTACCACCGAGAAGTTGCCACTCCCGGCCCTGCCGTCGCAGCTGCTGCAAAAACTCGAACGGACCGGGCCACACAGTTGGTCGACCCAGGCAGCGCAAACCGCGCCCGGCGACCTGGCCGCGCGCATTGCCGAAGCACGCAGGAACGTGGCCGACTATGCCGAGATCGGCTTCTCCGGCCACGGCATCAATTCCTGGGTGATGTATGTGAACCTTGTGCACGGCCCCTTGGCGATGTTCCTGCAATGCCGCTGGGGCAATGTATATGACGATGTCCAGCGCGCACGGCGGCGCATCGAAGGCGTGGCCGGCTTTACGACCAGCCTGGTCGAAGCCGTTGCCAAAGCCAGCCAGGCGGGCGGGATTGCAACTGGCGAACGACTCATCGTCTGCTTTGGCGACCACTATCCGTCGCGCTGGCAATGGGCTTCGCTGCCGGACAAGTGGAATGAGGATGGCGATTTCACCCTTCTGGCCGCGTTGGGCGCGGCGCAGGAATGTGCCGCCAGGCCAGGCGGCCCTGCCTGAGGAACCTTGTCGCGCGCGCGGTTACTCAGGTGGCGCTCGCGGCCCAGCCATTCCCGGCTGCTGCCCACCTGACCGGCTGCAGGATCGCATGAGTACTGCACTGAAAATCATACTGGACGACTTCGCCGATTTTCACGACATGCGCCGCATCCGGCGCGAGTCCAACGGCGTGCATACGCTCGTATTCGACAAGCGCTTCGTGGTGAACATTGAATCCGACACGCTCGACGGCGCGGTATCCATCTTTGGCAGTCCAGGCTCGGTGCAGCCCGACTATGCAAAGGCAGCGGCGCTGGCGGAATTCGAATGGCATGTCATCAGCGAACAGGATTTGCCCTTTGGCGGTCGCATCGGCGTGCATTTTGGAACGGGCGTCGTCATGCTCGATTCCCAGGCCGATCCGGCGCAACTGGACACGGTCAGCTTTCGCCAGTGGCTGCTGGCGTTCGTGGCCCAGATGGCGCTGTGGGAAAGCCGGCTCGGGCCGCGTGTGCGCTGCGAGCGCATCAGCGAACAGATGAAGCAAATAGCCCTGCCTGCGCCACGGCCGGATCCGGCCGGTCGCCAATTGCCGGGCTAGCCGAACCGACAGGAAAAGAAAATGGATCGCATCAGGAACAAGATCGTACCGCCCCTGTCGCGGGAAGCGCCGGGCGAAAGGCAGGTGCCGGACGCCCGGCGCGAACTTGAAGCGCCGGTCACGCCACCGGGCGGGCGCTTGGTGGCTGGCAGTAAAGAACTGAATGCGGCGCAGCGCCTGGCCAATGAGGAGCTGGTGCGCCTGTACCGCACTGTCAAGCAATTGAAATCCGGGTGCGTGACCGAGGAAGATGGGGACGAGCTGGCCACGCCGGCAGAACACCACCTGGTCGGCTGGAAAAAGCGCGGTGCCCAGCGCGCTAGCGGCAAGCCACGCGGCGCCCGCAAGGGCCGCCAGGACAAGCGGCGCGAGGACCGGGAAGACTAGCCCGGCCCGGGCCCCCTCAAGCCGGGCTGGCCGAAGCCGGGCGCTCCTGCAAGGCGCCTTCGCGCAGCTTGATGCGCTGCACCTGCGGCAGGCCGATCAAGTCACGGTCATGGCAGGCAATCAGCACGCTGCTGCCGGCGGCAGTCAGTGAAGGAATCAAGGCAATCAATTGCTCACGCGCCTGGCCATCGAGGTTGGATGTCGGCTCGTCCAGCAACAGCAAGCGTGGTTCCAGCACCTTGGCCCGCGCCAGCGCGATACGCTGCTTTTCACCGCCAGACAATTGGCCCGGATGCGCGTGGCGCAGGTAGGCAACGCCCGCCCATTCCATCGCTGCTTCGACCCGGCTTGCGATATCGCGCCGCGCCATGCCGCGCGCCGCCAAGCCATAGCCGATATTGTGCGCAACGCTGGTAGAAAACATCACCGGATGCTGGTGCATGTAGACGATAGCGGACCGCAAGCTGGCGGGATAGGGCGCGAGCCGGAACGGCTGGCCGGCGAAACTGCCGCGCGCCATTTCCGCCGGCTCCAGTCCTGCCAGCACCCGCAACAGCGTGCTCTTGCCGGCACCGTTGGCGCCGGTCAGCACCACCGCCCTGCCCGCTTCAAGCTGCCAGCGGTCGATATCCAGCACCACCCGTTCGCCGTGCCGCTTGCGCAAGCCTTCCACTTCGAGCAAGGCGCTCATCGCCTGCTCCCGCTGGCCTGGGCGTCACCCTGGGCCAGCATCAGTGCCGCATTGATCACCAGGGCCAGCAATACCAGCACGATACCCAGCGCCACCCCTTGCGCGAATTCACCCTTGCTGGTTTCCAGCGCAATGGCGGTGGTGATGGTGCGGGTTTCGCCAGCGATATTGCCACCCACCATCATGGCGCAGCCAACCTCGGAAATCACACGGCCAAAACCGGTCATCACCGCCGCCATCACACCGAAGCGCGTTTCATGCAGCACAGTCCACATCACCCGTAGCGGCGATGCGCCGAGCGTGACTGCGGTTTCAGCCAGGCGCCGGTCGGCGCCCTGCACCGCCGCCAGCGTGAAAGCCAGCAGCACCGGCAGCGCAATCAGCACCTGGCCGGCGACGATACCCTTTTGCGTGAACAGCCACTGCAGCGACCCGGCCGGACCCTGGCGTGACAGCAGCAGGTAGAGCAGCAAGCCGATCACCACCGTCGGCACCGCCAGCGTCACCTGGGCCAGGCCGATCAGCAGGCGGCGGCCGCGAAACTGGTGGCTGGCCAGCACATAGCCGCCGACCACGGCCGCGGGTGTGGCCAGCAACAGCGCCAGGAGCGTCGTCTTCAGGGAAATCCAGATGATTTGCCACAGCACGGCGTCGCCCGAAAACAGCAGGGCGATGGCGTCGCGGAGGGCGTCGAGGATATGCATGTCAGGCCAGGCGCAGGCGGTGAAGGACGCGGCATTGTAGCCTGCCCTGCCCATGCATTGAGCCGGGCATGGCGGCAGGGCTGCAGCCGGTTCAGGCCACGCGCAGCGAGCCGTCGAGCAGCTGGGGCTCGAACACCAGGCGCTCGCGGCCCGTCAGCAAGAGGAAGTGCGTGCCGGTGCAGCGCGCCAGCAGCGACATGTCAAGCTTTTCAGCCACCATGTGCCCCATCTGGGTCGTGCCCGAGCGCGACAGCAGGAATGGAATGCCCATCTGCGCGCCCTTGATCACCATTTCCGAAGTCAGGCGCCCGGTGCTGTAGAACACCTTGTCATGGCCGCTGATGTCGTCGAGCCACATGCGCCCGGCAATTGCATCCACGGCATTGTGGCGGCCCACGTCCTCGACGAAATAAATCAGTTCGCCTTCAGAGGAAAACAGCGCACAGCCATGCACGGAACCGGCCTGCTTGTAGATCGATTTCATGGTGCGGATCGAATCCACGATCTTGTACAGCACTGACTGCTTCAGGCGCGCGTCGGGCGGCAGCACGATGTTGTCGACTTCATCCATCAGCCCGCCGAATACCGAGCCCTGGCCACAGCCGGTGGTGACCACGCGCTTGGAAGTGCGCTCCTCGACGTCGGCAATGCCATTGCGGGTGGTGACGGCGACGGCTTCCACGCTCCAGTCGACCTGCACCGACGCCACATCTTCGATCGAGCGCACCAGGCGCTGGTTGCGCAGGTAGCCCAGGGTCAAGGCTTCGGGCGCGCCGCCCAGCGTCATCAGCGTGACCAGCTCGCGCTTGTCGACGTACACGGTGAGGGGCCGTTCGGCGGGAATGAAAATCGTGGAGACGCGACCGCGTTCATCCACCACTTCCACTTCGCGTGTCAGCTCGATGGTTGCGTTGGTCAGCACGGGGCGCAGCATGGCGGGGCGTTCCTGTTGCAATTGGTGAAGGTGGCAAGGCGCAGGCCGAAGCGCCGGTATGGACCAAACAATTCTACGTGGTTTCGGGCGGGCAGATGTGACAGCGGCGCCCGACCGGGCGCCGCCTCGCGTATGGCTGGCTGGCCGCAGGCCGGCTTATTTTTTTGCCGCCAGCGTCGGCTTGGCCGCGGGGGCAGCCGGGGCTGCAGGCATGGCCGCTGCAGGCGCTGCCGCAGTCTGCGCGACGAAAGGACCAGGATTCTGGCAGGCACTCGCGGCAGCTGCGCCTGGCTTGGCTGGCTTGGACTTGTTATAGCGCGCGGCCACCTTGTCTTGCGACACGCAGAGCTGGTAGGCCGATACCTTGTCCGCCCAGGCGCTTTTTTCCTTGGCTTCGGCAGCTTTGGCCTTGGCGTCATCCGACGGTGGCGGCAGCTTGGCGGCGGCGCTGCCGGCAAGCAGCAGTCCGAGCAGCGTGAATACGATCTTGTTCATGTCAGTCTCCCTTATTGTTCAGCCCGGCGGCAATTCAGGATGCGCGCGATGGCGCCTGGAGTGGCGCGCCGATGACGCTGGCGCCCTCTTGCGTGCGCACCCGCGGCACGCGGCCGCTGGCGATGTCGTCATACCAGAGTTCATGGTGCTCGCGGGCCCAGGTTTCGTCGACATAGCCATTGCGCATCGCTTCATACGCGCCTTCCATGCCCAGCGTGCCCATGTAGACGTGGGCCAGCGACATGGAGAACACCAGCACGCCTGCCACCAGGTGGATGATGTTGGCGACCTGCATATTGCCCCGCGTGTAGAGCACGCCCGGCACCAGCATGTCGAGGAAGAAACCGGAAGCCGACACCACCAGGCCCAGGAATACGACGCCGCCCCAGAACCACAGCTTTTCGCCGGCATTGAAGCGACCGCTCTTCACGTGGCCGCCGACCATGCCGCCGGCATGCGTGATCCACTTCACGTCAGACGCGCGCGGCAGGTTGTCCTTCACGTAAATGATGAAGAAGACAATGATCGACAATGAAAACACCGGGCCCACGAAATTGTGGATATTTTTGCTGGCATAGCCGAGCCAGCCAAAGAGCGTATGGCCAATGATGGGCAGCAGCACGTATTTGCCAAACAGCATGGTCAGGCCGGTTGCCGCCAGCACCATGAACGAAATTGCGACCGTCCAGTGTGCAATGCGCTCGACCGATGTGAAGCGTTCGATCAGGCGGCCGGTGCGCGGCGCCTTGAGCTTGGCGGTGCCGAAAATGAAATACACGGCGACCAGGCCCAGCACGGCAAGCAATATCAGCCATCCGCCATACAGCGTCAGCGGGCCATTGCGGTAATTACGCCATGCCTCGCCCGCCGTGGTGGCGCGCGCCTGCCCCGGGAACTGGGCCTTGGGCTGGATCAGCACCGAGCTTTCAAGCCCCGGAAGGCTGGAGTAATTCGGCGTGCCTTCTTTCACCTGGCGCCAGGTTGGCGCCAGGTTGCCTGGCTGGTCGCGCGTGCGCTGCGCCTGGTCCTGTTTCAGGATGTCGACTGATTCAACCGCCGGCATGGCCGCTGGCGTGGGCGCTGCGCTGGGCGCGGCTGCAGCGGCGGTGGCGGTGGCGGGTGCGGCCGGCTTGCTGGCGTCTGCGGGCGCAGCCGCGGCTGGCGTAGCTGGCGGC
>JAQGMC010000021.1 GCA_028292545.1 Paucimonas sp. | reverse complement strand
CGCATCGTCAGCCTGTAAAAGCCTGTGTCCGGGTTTTGCTCGGCCCAGCCGAGATCCACTAAAGTGGCCAGCAACCTGTGCGCTCCGCTCTTGGGCAACCCAAGCTTTTCCGCGATCTCTCCCAGTGGCATATTCGATGCGCCATCGGCCAGGAGTTCAATGATGTCCAGACATCTTTCTGCAGGTATGTGAGCCATATGATGCGATTCGTAATGTGAAATGTCAGCCGGTGGAATGCGGAGCAACGGCTACGGAGTAGCTGCCAATGAATGGAGGGTGGGATTGATAAAAAATCCCATGATGGCTTCGATCTGGCCCGAATGCATGTCGTGGCCATTTGCCCAGCGGCAGCCGCTGTCGATCGCTTTTTGGAGGAAAGCTGTCGGCGTGCTAGATACCACCACGTCGGCCACCAACATCTCCGCAGTCAGCGCTCCCAAGTCGCCGGGAAGACCGTCACCCGGTTTCATGCCCACCGGCGAGGCGTTGACAATGATATCGAAGCCTTGCTTGCTGCCAGTAGCCTCAGCGATGTCACAAGCTGGAAATGCGATTTGCAACGCAGCGACCAATTTGACGGTTCGGTCCGTATCCGGATTCACGATGCGAATCGACGCCACGCCAGCTCCAGCAAGTGCGCATGCAATGGCGCTGCCCGCGCCGCCTGCGCCAAACATCAGCACCCGGCGACCCTGGAGTCGTTCGCCCTTGCTCAACAGGCCGCGCACGAAACCCTCGCCGTCGAACATGTCGGCCGACCAGCTTGCGTCCGCCTCACGCCGCAGAGCGTTGACGGCGCCTATACAGGCCGCCGCTGCCCCCAGTTGAGCGGCAAAGGGCAACATGCGCGCTTTAAATGGTGCGGTCACCAGCAGGCCATCGAGATTACTGACGCCCATCAGCGCAGGCATGACCTTGTCAAAATTTTCCACTGTCACCTGCATCGGCACCAACACTGCATTCAAACCAGCCGCAGCGAAGCGCTCACAATACACCTGCGGAGAGCGCGTCTGGACGACCGGGTCGCCCACGATGCCGTAAAGGCGTGTCGCGCCGTTGACTTTTAAGGGCGTACTCATGTGCTGGCCGCTTCCCCACGCATTGCATGCCACTGCGCTACACGTCCGGAGCGGTAACGCTTTGGCTTGCTGTGAACCAAATCGCCTAACCCCATCAGTTCCGGCGCGAAAATGCGTGGATCCATCGTTTTGAGGTCGGCGGCGATCTGAGGCCTGAAGCCCATGAGCGCGATGACATCGCGTTCGATGTCGATACCTGGCGCAATTTCGATCAACTCCAAGCCCTTGTCGCCGATGCGAAACACTGCACGCTCAGTGACGAACAAGGCCAGTTGCCCACGCGCCTTGGCCATGCTGGCGCTGTAGCAGATCTGCTCCAGCTTGGGCACAAACTTGCGGTGCTTGCCTTCCTTGCGAATCACGGTTTGCCCGTTTTCCCAGGTGATATCGAGTTCGCCAGCAGTCAGCGTGCCGCTGAACACCATGGCGCGTGCGTTCTGGCTGATGTTGATGAAGCCGCCCACTCCGATGATCTTGTCACCGAAGCGGCTGACATTGACGTTGCCCTCGGCATCGACTTCGGCAAACGACAAGAAGGCCACGTCGAGGCCGCCGCCATCGTAGAAATCGAATTGCGCCGGCTGGTCGATCATGGCCGCGAAGTTTTGCGCCCCGCCCGAGTCACGGCCCGTGATGGGCGCGCCGCCGATCAGTCCCTGCTCGTTGGTCAAAGTCACTGCGTCGAGCAGGTCTTCCTCGGCCGCGATGGTTGACAGTCCCGTAGAGATACCGGCACCCAAATTGCAGATTGCGCCAGGAAACAGTTCCATTGCAGCGCGGCGCACAATGATCTTACGCGGTCCGAATGGCAGTGGTTTGATGTCGCCCACTGGAATGCGCAGTTCGCCCGAATAACTCGGGTCGTAATGCGTGGCATAGGTTTGCCGCTGCGCGGCATCGACAACGACGAAATCCACTAAGATCCCCGGGATCTTGACGTGTTTGGCCGGTAGCGTGCCACGTTTGGCATAACGCTTGACCTGCACGATCACTACGCCGCCAGCGCGCCGCGTAGCTTGCGCCATCGCCAGCATCTCGCCAAACACGGCTTCCTCTTCCATCGTGATGTTGCCGTCTTCGTCAGCTGTCGTGCCCCGCAAGAAAGCGATGTCGATGGGCACTGGCTTAAAGAAAAGCCATTCTTCTCCCGCGAGATTGACGACCTCGACAAAGTCTGGCGGCGTGCAAGGACTCTGGCGTGCACCCTGCTGCCGTGGATCGACAAAAGTGTTCAAGCCCGTCTTAGTCAACAGGCCAGGACGGCCGCCTGCCATGTCGCGCATCAGCTGCGACAAAACGCCTTGCGGAAAAGTGTAGGCCTCGATCTTGTTTTCGGCAGCCAGGCGAACCAAGCCAGGCGAGTCCACCAGCGCACTGGTGATGGCTCGTTTGAGTAGTCCCTCCTGTGCAAGGTGGCTGGCGCCCAACGCCCCTCGATCACCCACACCCACGACACTGATCGATGTTAGATCGCGAGGTTGTTGTTCCTGAAGAAAGCGCCGCCCAACGGCTTCCAGCAAGGCCTCTGGCACCGAGTGTCCCCCACCTGAACCGCTTATCAAAATCGCATCGCCATCCTGGACAATTTGCGCCGCTTCGTTTGCAGTGATTTTTTGCACACCTGTCTCCGTTAAACGTTCTGTAAAGGTGCGTCGCGTCGATCAGGCCCTGGCAGATCGTCTTCGACATAAGCGCGCACGATGGCCTCGAAGCTGTCATCGGCCCTCAGCCCGAGCGCAGTCGCCCGCGTGATGTCCCAAGCACCGGGCCAACTGCCAACAATGCGTTCGATCGCGGGGTCGCGTTGCCAGGTGATGTGCTCGGCGGCCTGTTCGCCACCGACTTTCTTCAAGGCCGCGACCATGTCGTCCACAGACACCGATATGCCTGGCAGGTTGACGATACGGCTCTTGCCCAACGCACCGGCCGGCAGGTCCTGCACCGCCACCAGGCTGTCGATGGCCTGACGCGGCGACAGCAGCCAAAGGCGTGTTTTGCCAGCAACAGGGCACACAGCAGCCTGGCCGTTAAGCGGCTCCCGGATGATCCCGCTGGCGAACGACGACGCCGCTTGGTTGGGCCGACCGGGCCGCACGCTGATGGTCGGCAGACGGGCCACGCGGCCATCGACAAATCCCTTGCGGCTGTAGTCTGCCAGCAGCATTTCGCCAATGGCTTTTTGAATGCCGTAAGAGGACTGCGGATTCAGTGCGGTGGTGTCGAGCACGGTTGCGGGCAGCTCGCCGCCATACACGGCCACCGAGCTGGTGAACAACACACGCGGCACATTACCCGCTGTACGGCAGGCCTCCAGCACAAGGCGTGCGGCGTCGAGGTTGACGCGCATGCCGAGCTCGAAATCTTTCTCGGCTTGTCCGCTGACGACCGCTGCCAGGTGAAATACCGACGAGGTCTCCTGTGTGATCGTCTGCTTGAGCAGCGCCTCGTCCGCAATGTCGCCTGTGATGACTTCGATGCGCGCATCGTCAAAATCGGTCGCAGCCACCACGTCAAGCAGTGTGATTTTTTCGATAGCCTGCTGCACGCCATCCGGCCCGGCCAATGTCCCGCGTTGAAGTAGCTTGCGCGCCAAGCGTTGCCCAAGGAAACCGGCTCCGCCGGTGATTACCACATTCATATAGTCTTTCTGTTTGGCTTGTTCTGAAATTCACGGAGCCATTGCAGGCCGTCT
>JAQGMC010000144.1 GCA_028292545.1 Paucimonas sp. | reverse complement strand
CTTGCGAGCAAGCCGGCATCTGGCCCGATTTCCTGTGCCTGTCCAAGGGCATCAGCGGTGGTTACCTGCCGCTGTCGCTGGTGATGACCACCGACGCCGTGTACCAGGCCTTTTACGACCGCGAGCTTGCGCGCGGCTTCCTGCATTCGCACTCCTACACCGGCAATCCGCTGGCTTGCCGCGCTGCGCTGGCAACCCTGCAGATCTTTGATGAAGACCAGGTGCTTGCCCGTAACCGCGAGCGCGCACAGCAACTGGCAAACGCGCTGGCGCCACTTGCCGCGCATCCGCAGGCCCGGCATGTGCGCCAGTGCGGCATGATCTGGGCCTTCGACGCCGCCATCGACGATACGGCGCTTGCCGCCAGCTTTCCACGCCGCCTGTTCGCGGCTGGCCTGGAGCGCGAAGTCTTGCTGCGGCCAATCGGCAACACCGTCTACCTGATGCCGCCCTATATCCTCAACCCCGACGAGATCACACTTTTGGCGCAAAACACGCAGGCGGCATTCGAAGCAACGCTGGCGGGCCAGCCATGAAACTGCTCGACGATTTGCAGCAGCAGCTTGAACAACTCGACGCGCAGCAATTGCTGCGCCGGCGCCGCATCGTCGCCACGCCGTGCGCACCGCAAATGACGGTGGATGGGCATGCGCTGCTGTCTTTCTGCAGCAACGACTACCTGGGCCTGGCGGCGCACCCGGTGCTGGCCGAAGCGCTGGCCGAAGGCGCCCGCCGTCATGGCGCCGGCAGCGGCGCATCGCACCTGATCAATGGCCATACCAGCGCCCACCACCTGGCTGAAGAGCGCTTTGCGCAGTGGCTGGCGCCGCATATTCCGCAGGCAGGCGCGCTGCTTTTCTCTACCGGCTACATGGCGAACATGGGCTTGCTGACTGCGCTGGGCGGCCCCGGCGTGGACTTGTTTTCCGAAGAACTCAACCACGCTTCGCTGATCGATGGCGCGCGCCTGTCGCGTTCCCGGGTACAAGTGTTTGCCCACAAGCGCAGCGATGCGCTGGCCGACCTGCTGGCGCAAAGCGAGGCGGCGGTCAAGATCGTCGTCACCGACAGTGTGTTCAGCATGGATGGCGACCTGGCGCCGCTGCCGCAATTGCTGCAGCTATGCGAGCGGCATGGCGCCTGGCTGGTGGTGGACGATGCGCACGGCTTTGGCGTGCTGGGCGAGCGCGGTCATGGCGTGCTTTCGCATTTCGGCTTGCATTCGCCGCACCTCATTTATGTCGGCACGCTGGGCAAGGCTTGCGGCTTGTCTGGCGCCTTTGTCGCCGCGCATGAAACCGTGATCGACTGGCTGGTGCAGCGCGCCCGCCAGTATGTGTACACCACCGCTTCATCGCCTGCGCTGGCGCATGCGCTGCAAGCCAGCCTTGACCTGGTCGAAGGCGCGGAAGGCCAGGCGCGGCGCGCGCAGCTGCAGTCGCTCGGGGTGCAGCTCCAGCGCGAGATGCAAGCGATGCTGGCCTTGCCCGCCAGGCGCAGCAGTGGCTGGCGCATGATGCCCTCCGACACCGCGATCCATCCGCTCTTGATCGGCAGTAATGAAGAAGTGCTGCGGCTCTCGGCCGGCTTGCAGCAACAAGGCTTGTGGGTGCCAGCGATCCGCCCGCCGACCGTGCCGCAGGGCACCGGACGCTTGCGCATCACATTGTCTGCCGCGCATAGCGCGCAGCAAGTGAGCCAGCTTTGCGACGCGCTGGCTGTCGTGGATGCTGGCCAGGAAAAAAGGGAGGCTTGAACATGGCAGCCGGCTGGTTCATCACGGGAACCGACACTGAAATCGGCAAGACGCTGGTGGCCAGCGCCTTGCTGCATGCGCTGGCAGCAAGCGGCGTGCGCGCGGCTGGCATGAAGCCGGTGGCCGCCGGCGCTTGCTGGCGCGATGGCGCCTGGCACAATGAAGATGCAGATTTGCTGGCCGCCAGCGCCAGCGTAAGCCTGTCGCCAGAATTGCTGACGCCCTGCCTGTTGCGCGAACCGATGGCGCCGCATATTGCAGCCCGCCTGGAGCAGCGTCCGATTGCATTGCCGCATCTGCTGGATTGCTATCGCCAGGTGGCGGCGCGCGCCGAGGCCGTCGTGGTCGAAGGCGCAGGCGGTTTTTGCGTGCCGCTTGACGATGAAATCGACATGGGCGACCTGGCTGCCGGCATCGGTTTGCCCGTCATCATGGTGGTCGGTTTGCGGCTGGGTTGCCTGAACCATGCGTTGTTGACTGCGCAAGCGATTCGCGGCCGCAAGCTGCGGCTGGCGGGTTGGGTGGCCAACACCGTGGATGCCGATATGCCGCAGGCGCAAGCCAACGTCGATACACTGTGCCACAGGATCTCCGCGCCCCTGCTGGGCGTGGTGCCGCGGCTCGGACAGCCCAGCGCCGCACAGGCTGCCGCGGCGCTTGATTTCACGCGCCTGGCCGCCTGGCCGCCGGTCGCGGCGCAATCCAGGAAGGGGCGGATCAACACGGCTTGAAGCCAGGACGCGCGGCGACAGGTGGCGCATTAACAGGACGCTGCATGCACAACTATCATGCGCAACATGCGATGCAAAAACTCCATGCGCAGCAAGCAATGCGCAGCAACCGATGCAATAGAAAGTGAGAAAGGAAAATCCGATGTCCACGCAAGTACTCGAGTTTCATCCCCCGGCAGTTGCTTGTGCGCCCGACGCCGGCCGCTGGCCCGTGGCACAGGTGGCGGCCTTGTTTGCGCTGCCCTTCAATGATTTGCTGTTCCAGGCCCAGCAGGCGCACCGCGCGCATTTCGACGCCAATGAAGTCGAACTCGCCACGCTGCTGTCGGTGAAAACCGGCGGCTGCCCGGAAGACTGCGGTTACTGCCCGCAAGCCGCGCGCTACGACACGGGCGTCACCGCGCAAAAAATCCTGCCGCTGGACACCGTGCTCGAGCATGCGCGCCAGGCAAAGGCGCATGGCGCGACCCGCTTTTGCATGGGCGCTGCCTGGCGCGAACCGAAGGAGCGCGACCTGGACCACATCGAAGCCATGGTGCGCGGCGTGAAAGCGATGGGGCTGGAAACCTGCGCCACCCTGGGCATGCTGGGCCAGGGCCAGGCCGAGCGCCTCAAGGGCGCCGGGCTGGATTACTACAACCACAACCTCGACACCGCGCCCGAGTTTTACAACAACGTCATCACCACGCGCGACTACCAGGACCGGCTCGACACGCTGGGCCGGGTACGGCAAGCCGGCATCAAGGTGTGCTGCGGTGGCATCGTTGGCATGGGCGAATCGCGCTTGCAGCGCGCCGGTCTGATTGCGCAACTGGCCAACATGGACCCGTATCCGGAATCAGTGCCGGTCAACCACCTGGTCCAGGTCGAAGGCACGCCGCTGCACGGCGCGGAAGCACTCGACCCGCTGGAATTCGTGCGCACCATTGCCGTGGCCCGCATCACCATGCCAAAGGCGCGCGTGCGCCTGTCTGCAGGACGGCGCCAGATGAGTGAAGCGGTGCAGGCACTGTGCTTCCTGGCCGGCGCCAACTCGATTTTCTATGGCGACAAGCTGCTGACCACCGGCAATCCGGAAGTCGAGGCCGATGCAGCGCTGCTGGACAAGCTGGGCATGCACAGCCGAGCGGGCCAGGTCGATGCGCGCTGCGAGCTTGACTGACAGCACGACAGGCAACGCGACAGAAAACGCTGCTGACGCCGCGCCTGGGACCGCGCCTGGGACCGCGCCTGGGACCGGGCCTGGCATCGAACCGCCAGGCCGGACCAACCCGCATCATCGCCGCAGCAGGGCGTGCCAGGAACAACAGCAACCGGAGCCACCGTGTTCACCAAGATATTGATTGCCAACCGCGGCGAAATCGCCTGCCGTGTCGCGGCCACTGCCCGGCGCATGGGCATCAGGACGGTCGCTGTGTATTCGGAAGCCGACGCGCTGGCGCGCCATGTCACGGCCTGCGATGAAGCGGTGCTCATCGGCCCGGCGGCGGCGCGCGACAGTTACCTGCGCGCCGACCGCATCCTGGAAGCCGCCCGCGCCACGGGCGCGCAAGCAATCCACCCCGGCTACGGCTTCCTGTCCGAGAATGAAGAATTCGCCCAGGCTTGCCAGGATGCCGGCATTGCCTTCATCGGACCGCCGCCGGCGGCAATCCGCGCCATGGGTTCGAAGTCGGCCGCCAAGACACTGATGGCGCAAGCCGGCGTGCCGCTGGTGCCCGGCTATCACGGCGACAACCAGGACAGCGCCTTCCTGCAGCAGCAAGCCGACCAAATCGGTTATCCGGTGCTGATCAAGGCCAGCGCTGGCGGCGGCGGCAAGGGCATGCGCATCGTCACCCAAAGCGGCGATTTCGAAGCGGCGCTGGCTTCCTGCAAGCGCGAAGCCGCCAGCAGCTTTGGCGACGACCGCGTGCTGATCGAAAAATATCTCGACCGTCCGCGCCATATTGAAATCCAGGTATTCGCCGATGGTTCTGGCGACTGCGTCTACCTGTTCGAACGCGATTGCTCGGTGCAGCGACGGCACCAGAAAGTGCTGGAAGAGGCGCCAGCGCCGGGCATGACGCCGGCGCGGCGCCAGGCAATGGGCGAGGCGGCCGTGGCGGCTGCGCGCGCAGTCGCTTATGTCGGCGCCGGCACGGTGGAATTCATCGCCAACCAGGATGGCTCTTTTTACTTCATGGAGATGAATACGCGCTTGCAAGTCGAACATCCGGTAACAGAAATGATTACCGGCACCGACCTGGTCGAATGGCAGTTGCGCGTGGCTGCCGGCCAGCCGCTGCCTTGCCGCCAGCAGGATTTGCGCATCAGCGGCCATGCGATTGAAGCGCGGGTCTATGCCGAAAACCCGGAAAAGGGTTTCCTCCCCGCGATCGGCAGCCTGCGCTACCTGCGCCAGCCTGCTGCGCTGGAATTCACGATACCCGCCACGGTGGCCGGCGCTGCGCCTGTTGCCGGCGCCGTCACCCGCATCGATTCCGGCGTGCGCGAAGGCGATGCGATCTCGCCCTATTACGACCCGATGATTGCCAAGCTCATCGTGTGGGCGCCACAGCGCGCCGATGCCTGCGCCGCGATGGCCGCAGCCTTGGCGCAAATGAAGATTGTGGGCCTGGCCACCAATGTGGCTTTCCTCAAGCGGCTGGTCGAGAGCCAGCCTTTCAGCCAGGCTGAGCTCGACACCGGCCTGATCGAACGCAACCACGACACGCTGCTGCCGCCCCCCGTGCCGGCGCCGCGCCATGCGCTGGCGCTGGCCGCGGCATCGATACTGGGCGCCGAGGCGCAGCGCCAGCCTGGCGACCAGGACCCCTGGTCCGATGCCGGCGGCTGGCGCCTGAATAGCCAGGCCAGGCGCAGCCTGCACTTCACCGATGAAACTGGCCGCCACACGCTGGACCTCACCTACCTCGGCCAACGCCACGCGTGGCGGGTGACAATTGCCGGCGTGGCCACTGACCTGGCCGTGGTATCTAGCCAGGCCGATGAACTGGCAGTGCGCTTGGGCGGCGAAACCGTGCACGGCAATGTGGTGCGCGATGGTGAAACCGTGCATGTTTTTGTCGAGGGCGAGCATGTGCGCCTGCACTGGCATGACCCGATGGCGCATGCCGGCGAACAGGAAGAGGAGGGCGGGCGCCTGACTGCGCCGATGCCGGGCAAGATCGTCGCGCTGCTGGTTGAAAAAGGCGCGCTGGTGGAGAAAGGCACGCCGCTGCTGGTGATGGAAGCAATGAAGATGGAACACACGATCACCGCGCCCCAGGCCGGCACCGTTGCCGACTTGCTGTATGCGGTGGGCGAGCAAGTGGCCGAGGGCGTCCAATTGATTGCCTTCGACGTGGCGCCTGCGCCAGCCTGAACCGGAAACCGCTGCATGAAAATCGTTTATTACGCGCCCGAGGGCCGGCCCGAACCCTGGCTGGAGGAACTGGCCAAACACTTGCCGCAGGCCCAATTGCGGGTCTGGACCGAGGCTGACCAGCAAGCTGCCGACTATGCGGTGGTGTGGAAGCCGCCGCTGCCGCTGCTGCGCCTGCCGGGTTTGAAAGCCGCCTTCAACCTGGGCGCCGGCGTGGACGGCATCCTGCAGCATGGCGCGCAACTGCCGCCAGGCCTGCCCATCGTGCGACTGGATGATGCCGGCATGGGCGAACAGATGGTGGAATACGCAAGCTGGGCCGTGCTCGCTTATTTCCGGCGCTTTGACGACTATGCGCGCCAGCAGCAGCAGGCACAGTGGCGTTTCCTCAAACCCTATCCAAAGCGTGAATTCACCGTCGGCATACTGGGCATGGGCGTGCTCGGACGGCAGATTGCGGCCGGGCTGCGGCAATTCGGTTTTCCAGTCAATGGCTGGAGCCGCAGCCGCAAGGATATCGAGGGCGTGCAATGTTTCGCGGGCGACGACGAACTCGATGGCTTCCTGCGCGCGTCCCGGGTGCTGGTCTGCATCCTGCCGCTCACCGCTGCCACCACCGGCATCCTCAACCGCGCCAACCTGGAAAAGCTGCCGGCGGGTGCTTTCGTCATCAATATCGCGCGCGGCCCGCACCTGGTCGAGGACGATTTGCTGGCGCTGGTGCAAAATGGCCATATCGCCGGCGCCACGCTGGATGTGGCGCAGCAAGAGCCGCTGCCGGCAAGCCACCCATTCTGGCGCGAGCCGCGCATCACCATCACGCCGCATGTGGCGGCAGTGACGCTGCGCCCCATCAGCATCGAGCAGATTGCCGGCAAAATCCGCATGCTCGAACGAGGCGAACCGATAGCGGGCGTGGTCGATCGCAGCCTCGGATATTGAAGAAGGAATACACATGGCGCAAATGCATTTGCCCAAACGGGTGAAGATTGTCGAAGTCGGCCCGCGCGACGGGCTGCAAAACGAGAAGGAAACCATCGCCGCCGACGTCAAGGTGGAACTGGTCGACCGCCTGACGCTTGCGGGTTTTCCCAATATCGAGGCAGCCTCCTTCGTGTCGCCCAAGTGGGTGCCGCAAATGGCCACCTCGGCCGAAGTGATGCAACGCATACAGCGCAAGCCAGGCGTGGTCTATTCCGCGCTGGTGCCCAACATGAAAGGCTTCGAGGCGGCGCTGGCGGCGCGGGTGGATGAAGTCGTGATCTTTGGCGCGGCATCAGAAGCGTTTTCGCAAAAGAATATCAATTGCTCGATCGCGCAATCGATAGACCGCTTTGCCGATGTGGCGCGCGCCACCAAGGAACATGGCTTGCGCCTGCGCGCGGCAGTCAGTTGCGCCTTTGGCTGCCCCTACCAGGGCGAGGTGCCGCTGGCGGCGGTGGTCGATGTCGTGGGCCGCTTGCGCGAGCTTGGCTGCGATGAAATCGACATTGCCGACACCATCGGCGTGGCCACACCCAACCAGGCGCACCAGGTGATGGACCGGGTGGCGCGGGAATTCCCGATTGCGGGCTTGTCCGGCCATTTCCACGACACCTACGGCCAGGCGCTGGCAAATATCTATGCCAGCCTGGAATGCGGCATCACGATTTTCCATGCCTCCGTCGCCGGCCTGGGCGGCTGCCCGTATGCAAAAGGTGCAACCGGCAATGTCGCAACCGAAGATGTGCTGTACCTGATGCAAGGCCTGGGCATAGAAACCGGCATCGACCTCGACCAGGTGGTGGATGCAGGCCAGTTCATCTCCGCCGCGCTCGGCCGCCGCGCAATCAGCCGCGCCGGCAATGCCATCGCCGCCAAGCGTGCAAGCTGAACATGCAAGCCCAGGCGCAAATGAATGACAGCGATCCGGCTCCCGCTTCGCCTTGCGTCAATATCTGCCGCATGGATGCGGGCAGCGGCCTCTGCGAAGGCTGCCTGCGCACACTCGATGAAATAGCCGCCTGGGGCAGCGCAAGCAATGCAGAGCGGCGCGCGGTGCTGCAAGCGGTGCAGGCCCGGCGCCAGGCGCTCGCCCTGGCAAACCCCGGCCGGGAAAGCAAAACCACATGAAGACAATCAACGCATGAGCAACGGTTTCTACCAGCCGGCACGCACCGTCACCGGCCCCACCTATGGCGCCGGCTTCAAGATACTGGCCAGCGTCGTATGCGCCGTGCTGGTCCTGTATGGCATTCGCATCATGCTGCGTTTCCCCTTGCTGCAATACGGTTTTGCGGTGCAAATGCTGTTGCTGGGCGCGGGCCTGATGCTGGTGCTCAGCTATTACTGGTTCCTGCGCTCGGTGCTGACCATCGATGCCAGCGGCATCCGCCAGACCTGGCTCTATGACCGGCGCGTCGAATGGCGCGACGTGCGCAGCGCCAAGATGATTGGCATTCCCTACCTGAGCTGGCTATTCCCGCCGCGGCTGGTGGTGCGCACCGGCACTGCCTTCGTCACCTTCAATGGCGGCAGCCGCGACTTGCTGGTGGAGTTTGCAAAAATCTCGCTTGCCTTCCAGATGAAGAAATGAAAATCCCGGCCTGCATGCAGGTATTTGAACGGGGCTGGCTGTCGGCCAACAATATCCTGTTCATCGGGCCGGAAGATACGGCGCTGGTCGACTCTGGCTATGTGATCCACAGCGAACAGACGCTGGCGCTGGTGCAACACGGCCTGGGCGCACGCAAGCTTGACCGGCTGGTCAACACCCACTTGCATTCCGACCATTGCGGCGGCAATGCGGCGCTGCAGGCGCGCTACGGCTGCCACACGACGATACCGGCGGCCGATGCCGCCGCAGTGCGCGACTGGGACCAGGATTTGCTGACCTACCGCATGACTGCCCAGCAGTGCCCGCGTTTCAGTTTCGACGCGACCCTGGCTGGCGGCGAGCGCCTGCGCCTGGGTGAGCTTGACTGGGATGTGCTGGCTGCGCCCGGCCATGATCCGCATTCGCTGGTGCTGTATTGCCCGGCCGAGGGCTTGCTGATTTCAGCCGATGCGCTATGGGAAAACGGCTTTGGCGTGATCTTTCCCGAACTTGAGGGCGAATCCGGTTTTGCCGAAGCCCGCGCCACGCTGGAACTGATCGCATCGCTTGACCTGCGCGGCGTCATTCCCGGCCACGGCAAACCCTTCACCGATGTCAGCGGCGCACTCGATCGCGCCCTGCGTCGCATCGATTATCTTGCCGCCGACCCGGTGCGCAATGCCCACAACGGCTTTCGCGCACTGGTCAAGTTCCGGCTCCTGGAATTGCGCCGGGTGCCCATCACGGATGTCAGGCGCTGGATGCGCGAGATACCGCTGTTTGCCAGCGCCAACGCCCGCTACCTGCAAATGGATGACGATGCGCTGGGCGACTGGACCGTGGCGCAATTGGTGAAAGCCGGCGTCGCCAGCGTCGAAGACGGCATGCTGGTCGATCGCTGACTTGATCTTGGGATGGGCCGGGCCTGGCGCAGCGCCTGCTGTTGGCACCGATTGCAGCTCCCCCGCAAGCGTTCCTGCCGGAATCGGGCGCAGCCTGGCGCTTGCCGCAATAGAGGAATCAATCCAGCACGACCGTTCTTTTACTGACCTATAATCGTCGCAGCCCTTGCCATCGCGCCGGCCGCTTCCGGCCTTCCTACCTGAATGAGGTTTCAATGGCTTTGCCTCCCGTACTCCAGAACCTTGCCTTGCCCGTTGTCGCTTCCCCCATGTTCATCGCCAGCGGCCCGGCCCTGGTCAAGGCCCAGTGCAAGGCCGGCATCGTCGGCAGCTTCCCGGCGCTCAATGCGCGGCCGCAGGAAGCGCTGGACCAGTGGCTGACTGAAATCCAGGATGACTTGCAGGCCTACAAGCAAGCCAATCCGGACGCCATCATTGGCCCGATTGCAGTCAACCAGATCGTGCACCACTCCAATGTGCGGCTGGCGCAGGATGTGGAAACCTGCGTGCGGCATCGCATACCGATCGTCATTTCCTCGCTGCGCGCGCCGCCGCGCGAAATGCTGGACGCCGTGCACAGTTATGGCGGCATCGTGCTGCATGACGTGATTTCAATCCGTCATGCCAACAAGGCGCTGGAAGCCGGCGTGGATGGGCTGATCCTGGTTGCGGCCGGCGCTGGCGGCCATGCCGGTACGCTGTCGCCGTTTGCGCTGGTGGGTGAAGTGCGCAAAATCTTCAAGGGCCCGGTGGTATTGTCGGGCGCGATTGCAACCGGCGACGCCATCCTGTCGGCGCAGGCAATGGGCGCAGACCTGGCCTATATCGGCTCGCGCTTCCTGGCCACGACGGAAGCCAATATCCATGACGAGTACCGCCAGGCGATACTCGATTCCGCCGCTGCGGATGTGATCTATTCCAACCTGTTCTCCGGCGTGCATGGCAACTACCTGCGGCGCTCGATCGAGCGCGCCGGCCTGGACCCGGACAACCTGCCCCAGGCCGACAAGAGCAAGATGGATTTCGGCCCGGCCAAGACCTGGCGCGATATCTGGGGCGCCGGCCAGGGCGTGGGCCTGATGGATGAAGTGCTGCCAACCGCGGCCGTGGTCGACAAGCTCAAACGCGAATACATCGCCGCGCGCCAGCGGCTTGCCCTGTAAGGACAGTGCCATGCCCAAAGCCTATGTCGTCGCCGAAATCCAAGTCAGCAATCCGGAGCGCTATCCGGATTACCAACCGCTGGCCAATGCAACGATAGAACAATATGGCGGGCGCTGGCTGGTGCGCGGCGGCAAGCGCGACCAGGTCGAAGGCGGGGACGAGCAGCACGGCAATGGCTGGCGCACCGTCATTGTCGAATTCGATTCCCTGCAGCAGGCACGCAAGTGGTATGACTCAGCCGAATACACCGAGGCCAAGGCGCTGCGGCTGGCGTATTCCACGGGTCGCCTGTTCCTGGTCGAGGGCGTCTGACGCTGTTTCGGCGCAGGCTCGAATGCCGTCCTTGTTGCACAGCAAGGGCGGGAATTCCGCGCCCCCATCCCGGTCGAAATTGAATTCCCGCATTGCCGGCGCCAGCCGGAAACCAAGGAGTTTCATGAAGACCGATGGAAAGACTTTCCAGGTAAGGACAGGGCGCCCGGTGCGCGACGATGCGATGCCGCGCCAGCCCAACGAACATGATGAATCGGCCGACAGCCAGCAAAGCGGCCCGCGCGAAGTGATGAAGCAGGCTTACAAGGACATCGTCAGCGGCCAGCAAGACACCGACAACCGCGAGCAGCGCGGCGTGGAAGAAGTGGTCAAGGCCAATGCCGGCAAGGACCGCGCGCAGCAACCCTCGCCGAAGGTGCCGGGACAGGGTTGAGTCATGGGTTGATGGGTTGATTCTGGGGGTGAGTCCGGGGTTGAGTCCGGGGTTGAGTCACTTCCCGCGCGCGGCGCCTCGTTGCGCCAGTGCCCGGGCTTCCTTGCTGGTCCTTAAAGCCGGCACGGCGGCGTCTATCCGTTCCCGCGCCTTCGGACCCTTTTCGGCGCGGCCTTCCTTCCAGTCGTCGTCCACCAGCACCAATACCGGCGTCTTGCCGCGCACGCCGCCATGCAGCAGCTTGGTCACCAGGTGCTGCGCATTGCAGTGCGGGTTTTTGAAATACAGGATGGTTTCGCCGCCGCGGGCGATCTTCTGCAGCTTCGCGCCCGCCGGTGCGGCGCTCAGGAAATTGTCGATCTGGGCCACGACATGGCCCGGCAAACGCAACTCGCTCATGCTTGGGGCTCCAGGGTGGGCCTACTGCACGCCAGTCGCCGCGGATAGTTGACGGCCGGCTTGCCGTCGACCCGGTCTTCACTGTCGGGCAGGTCGGGATGCTCGGCTTGGGGGAGTGGGGTGATACGGAATCCCATTACTGGCCTCCGGGGGGCAGGTTGCCCGAGCGGCGTGCCAGCCGGGCGCGATTAAAAACGAATCCACAAGCACATCGACAAACACATCGACCGTCACGTCGACAAACGCCTCAACAACGAAGCCCTCAAGGGAGGCCGCCATCCAGCCAGGCCGAAAAACTGTTACGCCTTAGTAACAATGTGCGAAAAATAGTTCCGTTCGGCATTTAATTCATTCGTACCTGCGGGCGTCCTCGATCACTTTCCCATCGTTCGGCAGGCTGCCGGCCTGGACCAATTGCACTTCGCCGCGCAGCTTGGTCACGTCGCGGATGCTGGCGACGATACCCGGCGCCAGCCCGGCGTTTTGCGGATCAGCGACTTCGCACACCAGCGTCATCACATCGTTTGCCATTTCGCCGCTGATCACAAGGCGCGCGCGCTGTACTTCAGGATGGCGCCGCACCACCTCGGCCACCTGGGACGGGTGGACAAACATGGCGCGCACCTTGGTGGCCTGGTCGGCCCGCCCCATCCAACCCTTGATGCGGGTATTAGTGCGGCCGCAGCGCGAGAGCCCGGGCAGCACGGCGCTCAAGTCGCCGGTGGCAAAGCGCAACAGGGGATAGTCGGGGTTGAAGGCCGTCACCAGCACTTCGCCGACCTCGCCTTCGGCCACCGGGTCGCCAGTGCCGGGGCGCACAATCTCCAGCAGGATTTCTTCATCCAGCACCATGCCGGGATTGACCTGGCCCGCGCTCATCGTTTCATAGGCGATGTTGCCGACGTCGGCCGAGCCATAGGTTTGCAGCACGTCGGGCACGCCATGCTCCTGCAGCCATTTGCGCAGCGAAGGTGGCAGGGCTTCGGCCCCCACCAGCGCCTTTTGCAGGCTGCTGATGTCGGCGCCCAGTTCCAGCGCTTTTTCCAGGATGATCTTCAGGAAGGAGGGCGTGCCGGCATAAGCGCGCGGGCGCAGCGCGGCGATTGCCTGCACCTGCATTTCCGTCTGGCCGCTGCCGGCCGGTATCACCGGACAGCCCAGGCGGCGCGCGCCGCTTTCCACCATGAAGGCGGCTGGCGTGAAATGGTAGGAAAAGCAGTTTTGCAGCAGGTCGCCTTCGCGCAAGCCAAGCGCAAAGAAAGGCCGCGCATAGCGCCACCAGTCTTCGCCGCGACCCTCGGGATCGAAGATCGGGCCCGGCGACATGAATACCCGCGACAGGCGCGCAAGCGGCGTCAGGTTCAGGCCGCCGAAGGGCGGCAGCGCTGCCTGCAGGTCCTTGAGCGCCGACTTTCGCATCACCGGCAACTGCGCCAATGCCGCGCGCGAAGTGATATCGCCTGGCGTCACATCCTGCAAGTGCTGTTGCCAGCCGGGTGCGCTGCTGGCCCGTGCCAGCAATTGCGGCAGGCGCGCCAGCAGTTCACGTTCGCGTTGCGCCGGGTCGCGCGTTTCGAGGTCGTCCATCGCAGCTTGTGCGCCGGGGTTTGCAGCAGCCTGGTTCATGTCCGCTGCCTCAGGCCAGCCAGCGCTTGCGGCGCCGGTAGAATTTCATGTCGCGGAAACTCTTGCGGCCGGCCGCGGACATGCCGAGATAAAACTCCTTCACATCTTCATTCACCGCCAGGTCGCTGGCCGCGCCTTCCATCACGACCCGGCCGTTTTCCAGGATGTAGCCAAAGTCGGCAAAGCGCAGCGCCACCGTGGTGTTTTGCTCCGCCAGCAGGAAAGACACTTGCTCCCTGGTGTTCAAGTCTTTCACGATGCCAAAAATCTCTTCCACGATTTGCGGCGCCAGGCCCATCGAAGGTTCATCCAGCAGGATCATGCTGGGCTTGGCCATCAAGGCGCGGCCGATGGCGCACATTTGCTGCTCGCCGCCGGAGGTATAGCCAGCTTGCGACTGGCGCCGCAGCTTCAGGCGCGGAAAATAGTGGTAGACCTTGTCCAGCGATTCACGCAATTCGGCGCGCGAAATGCGCCGGGTATAGGCGCCGGTCAGCAGGTTTTCCTCGATGCTCAGGTGGGCAAAACAATGGCGGCCTTCCATCACTTGCGACAGGCCGCGGCTCACCAGTTGGTTGGGCGTCAGGTGGTCGATGCGCTGGCCCTTGAATTCAATGCTGCCCTTGGTTACTTCACCGCGCTCGCCGCGCAGCAGCGTGGAAATTGATTTCAGCGTGGTGGATTTGCCGGCGCCATTGCCACCCATCAGCGCCACTATTTTTCCCGGCGCGACCTTGAGCGAAACGCCCTTGAGCACCAGGATCACATGGTCGTTAATGACTTCGATATTGTTGACCGCAAGATAAGGCCGTTCCAGGCCTTCAGTTGCGGCATCGGCGGTGGCAGGCAGGGGCGCATTCATGTTCGTTTCCAGCCAGGGTTGGGGAAGGCGGCAAGGCTGGACAAGGTTGGCAACCCCGCTGCCAGCCTTGCCGCTTCAGGTTTGCCGCCTGGTTCAGCCGGCGCTCATGCACTTGGGCGTGATTTTTTTCTCGGCCGCATATTTGGCTGACGATTCCTCCAGCAGCTTGCGCGTCAGCGCCTTGTCGCCCACCACCCAGTTGGGCGTGATCGCTTGCCACTTGGTGCCCGTCCACTGCTGCACTTTGAGCGCACCTGAACCTTCATGGTCGTCACAAGAAGTCTTCACCGGCGGGAACATGTTGACCGCGCCCAGTGCTTTTTGTCGCGCCGCGTCGATATTCAGGTTTTCCAGGCCCCAGCGCACCTGCTCGCCCGTCATCACCTTGCCCTTGCCGTATTTTTCCTGCGCATTGCGTATGCCTTCCACCCACAGGATGGCAGCCGTCACGCCGCGCATGTGGTACACCGAACCGACGCGGGTCTTGTCATCCATATTGCCTTTGCCGGCGCCATAGACTTTCTTGCGGATGTCGTCCAGCACCGGATAATTGCCTGGCGTGTTGAAGGTCATTGCGCTGTAACCCTTGGCCGCGTCGCCAGCCGGGATCGCATCTTCTTCCGAACCCGCCCACCACACGCCCAGCATTTTTTCGCGTGGGAAGCCATTGCGTTGCGCCGTCTTCAGCGCCACGGCATTCATCACGCCCCAGCCCCACAGGATCACGTAATCAGGCTTGGCCTGGCGGATCTGCAGCCATTGCGATTGCTGCTCGTTGCCCGGATGCGCAACCGGTATCTTGATCAGCTCGAAGCCATATTGCTGGGCTTGCGCTTCCAGCACCGGCATCGGCTCCTTGCCAAAGGCGGAATCATGGTACAGGTGCACGATCTTCTTGCCCTTGAGCTTGTCCAGGCCGCCCGACTTGTCGCCCAGGTACTTCACCATGCCGGCAGCCTGGTTCCAGTAGCTCGTGATGAGCGGGAAAACATAGGGGAAGACCTTGCCGTTGGCTGCATCGGAGCGGCCATAGCCGATCATGGTCATCGGGATCTTGTCGGTTGCGACCCGGTCCAGGATGCCGTAGGCAATGCCGGTCGACAGCGGTTCCACCAGCGTGGCGCCGCCATTTTTGGTTTTGGTCCGCTCATAGCATTCGACGCCGCGCGAGGCGTTGTATTCGGTTTCGCATTCCTCCCACTGGATCTTCACGCCATTGATGCCGCCATTGGCATTGACCAGGCTGAAGTAATCGATGGCGCCGCCAAAGAAGCCGGAGCCGCCGGCAGCATAGGGGCCGACGCGGTAAGACAGCAAGGGCACGAATTGCTCTTGCTGGGCTGCCGCAGTGCCGATCGTGGCCAGCAGGCTGGCGCCAACGATCAATGACTTGATTGCTCTCATGTGCTCCTCCAGTATTGACTTCAAGGGATGCAAAAACCTCGACCCGGGCTTGCGCTGACGCGGCGCAGTTCGGGAAAGATCCAGTTCTCAAACCGTGCCTGTCACCGGCACTTCAATGCGGAAAAGGCCAGAGCCGCAATTTCTCTTTTGCTATCTGCCACAGGCGCGCCAGGCCATGCGGCTCGACAATCAGGAAAAAGATGATCAGCGCGCCAAACACCATCAGTTCAAGGTTGGATGCCACCGAGGTTGGCAATCCCATGCCATGCGCGACGATGTTCAGGCCAATAGGCAAGAGCACGATGAAAGCCGCGCCCAGGAAGGAACCCAGGATCGAACCCACGCCGCCAATGATGATCATGAACAGGATCCGAAACGACAGATCCAGGCTATAGGCTTCAGGCTCGACCGTGCCCAGGTAGGCATAGGCATACAGGGCGCCCGCCACGCCGCAGTAGAAGGAACTGATCGCGAAAGCCAGCAGCTTGGTTTGCATCAGGCGCACGCCGATCACTTCGGCGGCGACATCCATGTCGCGCACCGCCATCCAGCAGCGGCCCACATTGGAGCGCACCATATTCTTGGCCAGCAGCGCCATGACCGCGACGATGACCAGCGTCACCAGGTATTTTTCAACCGGCTGGTCGAAGCGATAACCCATGATGTCGATCGGCTGGGCCGTGATCACGCCCGACGAACTATTGTTGGTGAGCCAGGGAATCTTGGTCAGGCACCAGACCACGAAGAATTGCGTCGCCAGCGTCGCCGCCGCCAGGTAAAAGCCGCGGATGCGCAGCGAAGGCAGGCCAAAGGCAATGCCAACCAGCGCTGCGCATACGCCACCCAGGATGAACGCCAGCAGCACCGGTATGCCCGGTATGCGCAGCACGAAGTTGTAAGCACCGAAAGCGCCTACTGCCATGAAGGCGGCGCTGCCCAGCGACAATTGGCCGGCATAGCCAGTGAGGATATTCAGGCCGAGCGCCGCCAGTGAAAAAATCAGGAAGGGAATCAGGATCGCGGAAAATGTATAGGCCGACGCGACCAGCGGCACCACCAGGAAGGCCACGGCCAGCAGCAGCAACATCGCAATCCGGTCCTGGCGGATCGGAAAGATCTGGCTGTCAGCCTGGTAGCTGGTCTTGAACTGGCCTGCTTCACGATAGAGCATGCTGTGCGTCCTTGTCAGATACGGCGGATGATTTTTTCGCCGAACAGCCCTTCCGGGCGGACCAGCAGGAACAGCAGTGCCAGCACATACGGGAACCAGCCTTCCAGGCCGCCGCCCACCATGGGCCCGAGGTAAACCTCAGCCAGCTTTTCACTGGCGCCAATGATCAAGCCGCCAACGATGGCACCCGGAATTGAGGTGAAGCCGCCCAGGATCAACACCGGCAGCGCCTTCAATGCCACGAAGGTCAGTGAAAACTGCACGCCATTGCGCGAGCCCCACAGCAGGCCGGCCACCAGCGCGACGAAACCTGCCACTGCCCACACGATGGCCCAGATATGCTGCAGCGGAATGCCCACCGCCAGCGCCGCCTGGTGGTCATCCGCGACGGCGCGCAGCGCGCGCCCGATCTTGGTATGCGAAAAGAATAGCGCCAGCGCCGCCACCAGGGCGCCGCAGATAAGGGCGGAAATCAGGTCGAACTGCGACACCGCGATATTGAAGTTGTCCAGCAACACGGCCAGCGGCACGTCTTCAATGCCCAGGTCCAGGCGCTGCACGGTCGACCCCCACAGCAATTGCGCCAGCCCCTCGATGAAAAAGGTCAGGCCGATGGTGGCCATGAAGAGCGTGATTTCAGGCTGGTTGACCAGCGGGCGCAGCATCAGGCGCTCGATCGCCAGCGCCAGCACCACCATCGCCGCCACCGTCAGCGCTATCGCCAGCCACAGCGGCATGCCGAACTTGTTGACCAGGGTGACGCAAGTCAGCGCGGCAAAAAACACCATCGCGCCCTGGGCGAAATTGAATACGCCCGACGCCTTGTAAATCAGCACGAAGCCCAGCGCCACCAGCGCATACATCAAGCCGGAGAGCAGGCCGCCGATCAAGACTTCGAAAAAGAAATTCACGTTCTCGTCCCGCAGCTGATGCTGCAATCGTTATCGTCGGTCGCCGGCCCTGGGCCCGGGCAACCAGGGCTGCCCGGCGCGCATCTCAGTGCGCCACGCCCAGGTAGGCATTGATCACTTGCTGGTTGGTGCGCACTTCATCGGGGGTCCCATCGCCAATCTTGCGGCCGTAATCCAGCACTACAACCCGGTCGGAAATATCCATCACCACGCCCATGTCATGCTCGATCAGCACGATCGTGGTGCCGAACTGTTCATTGACGTCGAGTATGAAGCGGCACATGTCCTGCTTTTCCTCGACATTCATGCCCGCCATCGGCTCGTCCAGCAACAGGATCTGCGGTTCCGCGGCCAGCGCGCGACCCAGTTCAACCCGCTTTTGCAAGCCGTAGGGCAGGCGCCCGACCGGCGTCTTGCGGATGTGCTGGATTTCCAGGAAGTCGATCACCTTTTCCACCTCGCGCCGGTGCTGCAATTCTTCGCGCTGGCCCGGCCCCCAGTACAGCGCCTGCAGCAGGAAGCCGGTTTTGATCTTGAGGTTGCGACCGGTCATGATGTTGTCGAGCACAGTCATGCCCTTGAACAGCGCAATATTCTGGAAGGTGCGGGCAATGCCGCTGCGCGCAGCTTCATGCGGATGCATGCCATGGCGCGGCTTGCCATGCAGCCGTATCGTGCCTTGCTGCGGCCGGTAGACGCCATTGATCACATTCAGCATCGAACTCTTGCCGGCGCCATTGGGGCCGATGATGGCGCGGATTTCATGTTGGCGCACATCAAAGGAGATATCGGTCAGCGCCTTCACGCCGCCAAAGGCAAGCGATATGTTTTCCAGGCTCAGGATCACTTCGCCAGCCTGGCGCGCGGCCACGCCATCCACAGCCGGGAGTTGCATGACAGCGCTCATCAGGCAGCCTTCCTGACAGGATTGAAGGTGCGGGCGTCGCGGATGCGCAAGTCGGCTTTCACCACGCCCTGGCGTCCATCCTCGAACTTGACCTGGGTTTCAATGTATTGCGAAGCATGGCCGGCATACAGCGCATGCACCAGCACCTCGTATTTCTCGGCGATGAAGCGGCGCCGCACCTTGCGCGTGCGCGTCAGTTCATCGTCATCCGGGTCGAGTTCCTTGTGCAGCACCAGGAAGCGGTGCACTTGCGAATCGGCCAGCATGCCGTCCGCCACCAGGTCCGCATTCACCTTTTCGACGCATTCGGCGATCAAGTCATAGACCGCCGGTTGCGCCGCCAGGTCGGTGTAACCGCTGTAGGCGATATTGCGGCGCTCGGCCCAGTTGCCGACGGCATCCATGTCGATATTGATGAAGGCCATGCACTTGTCGCGCTGGTCGCCAAACACCACCGCTTCCTTGATGTAGGGGAAGAACTTGAGCTTGTTTTCAATGAAACGCGGCGCGAACATGGCGCCGTTGGCCATGCGCCCGACATCCTTGGCGCGGTCGATGATTTTCAGGTGGCCTTCCGAGTCGAAGAAGCCGGCGTCGCCGGTATGGAAATAGCCTTGTTCATCGATGGCTTCGGCGGTGGCGTCGGGCCGCTTGTAATAGCCCAGCATCAGGCCGGCGGCGCGCACCAGCACTTCGCCGTCGTCGGCGATCTTCACTTCGACGCCAGGCATCGGCTTGCCCACGGTGTCGAGCTTGACTTCGCCATTGGCTTGCATGCACACCGTGACGCAGGTTTCGGTCATGCCGTACAACTGCTTCAGGTTGATGCCCAGCGAACGGTAAAAGTCGAACAGGTCGGGCCCGATCGCTTCGCCGCCGGTATAGGCGACGCGGATGCGCGACAGGCCCAACACGTTCTTGAGCGGGCCATACACCAGCAGTTCGCCCATGCCGTAGAGCAGGCGGTCACCGAGGCTGACGCCACCCTTGCCATCGAGCACCCGCAAGCCGACGCGGCGCGCCACCTTCATGAAGTAATGGAACATGTGGCGCTTGATCCAGCTTGCATCCTCGATGCGGATCATCACTTGGGTCAGTATGTTTTCATAGACCCGCGGCGGCCCGAAGTAATAGGTCGGCCCGATTTCGCGCAAGTCCGTCATCACCGTGCCGGGCGACTCCGGGCAGTTCAGGCAAAAGCCGCACAGCAGTGACATCGTATAGGAGTAGAGGAAGTCACCGACCCAGGCCAGCGGCAGGTAGCACAGCAATTCATGCGTGTCGTCGATATGGTCAAACTCGGCCAGCACGCGTGCCGTGGCAATCATCGCCCGGTGTGAATGGGTTACGCCCTTGGGCTTGCCGGTGGTGCCGGAGGTGTACAGGATGACGGCGGGATCGTCGGGCTGGCAAGCTTCAAGCTGCTGCATGAAAAAGCCGGGGTGCGCACGCTCATACTCGCGGCCCAGTTCCTGCACCCGTTCCCATGAGGTCAGCTCGTTTTGCGTGTAGTGACGCAAGCCGCGTTCATCATCAAAAATGATGTGCGACAGGCGCGGCACTTGCTGCTTGATTTCCAGCAGCTTGTCGACTTGTTCCTGGTCTTCGACGACGGCAAAGTCGATCTCTGCATTGTCGAGCACGAAGCTCATGTCGGCCGCGGGCGCATCCTGGTACAGCGGCACCGGCACGCCGCCCAGGCATTGCGCCGCCGCTATCGCCCAGTACAGGCGCGGACGGTTGTCACCAACCACGGCCAGGTTCATGCCGCGCTTGAAGCCAAGCGCAGCCAGGCCACAGGCAAAGCTGCGCACCTCGTCGATCACCTGGGCCCAGCTCGTGGTTTGCCAGATGCCCAGGTCCTTCTCGCGGAAGGCTGGCCGCTGCGGACGCAGGCCTGCATGCTGCAATAACAGCCTGGGGAAGGTTGCTTCCCCCGGACGCCGTGTTGTCTCCACCATCGTCCTGCCTTGTCGGTTCGTGGGGGGCTTCTGGCGGCCCGGTTTATACCCCGTTGTCCCCGGGTTATACCCCGGTTATATTCGGTGATAGTATCCGCGGGCATGCCCGGCCGTATGTCATTTCGCAGACAATTCGCCCACTTTCGATATTGCGTCGCACCATGTCGATCAGCTCTCCAATCTGCCGTGAAGTGCTTGCCAAGACCATGTGGTGGAACGTGCTCACGCCGGCCCAGATGGAACGGGTAGAAGCCGAACTGGTCGAGCGTTCCATCCCCGCTGGCAGCTTCGCCTGCCGCAAAGGCGATCCGGTGGAACACTGGATGGGCGTCTCCGATGGCTTGCTGAAAATGAGCAGCGTCTCGCCCGAGGGCAAGACCGTGACCTTCACCGGCATGCTGGCCGGCGGCTGGTTTGGCGAGGGATCGCTGCTGAAGACCGAGCCGCGCCGGTATGACGTCGTGGCCTTGCGCGACAGCACCCTGGCTTGCATGCCGCGCGCCACCTTCAACTGGTTGCTCGACACCAGCATCGCCTTCAACCGTTTCTTGCTCATGCAATTGAATGCGCGGCTGGGCTTGTTCATTTCCCTGGTCGAATACGACCGCATGCTCGATACCGATGCCCGCGTCGCACGCTGCCTGGCGGCGCTGTTCAATCCCTACCTGAATCCGGTCGCCAGCCGCCAGCTGCCGCTGTCGCAAGAAGAAATCGGCTACCTGTGCAGCACCTCACGCCAGCGCGCCAACCAGGCTTTGCAAGTGCTGGAAAAAGCGGGCTTGGTGAAGGTGGAATATGGCGGCATCACGATACTCGACATGGATGGTCTGCGCGGCTTCGGCGCCTGAAGCCCTGCCCTCTTGCCGTGCGCGAAAGCCGGCCGGAACCGGCCGCGCCTGGTCCTGTCAACTGATGCTTGGGCGCTTGCGTTTCGCGCCCCGCATTTACCCGACAAGGACCACATATGGACAAACCGCGTGACGCTGCCGGCAACCCGATCGAACCGGCTGAACCGGCCAAATGGGAAGTGATGGCGCCCGTGCCGCTCGCAGCGCTGGCACCGTTTCCTGCGTTCACGCCCTTGCTGCCCATGGCGGCATTCAATCCGTTTGCCGCCCTGGCTGCATTTGCGCCACTGGGCCAGCAATCTGGCCCGCAGGCCGGCAATGAGCAATCCAGGTTCAGCCAACTGTCGGTGGTGATTTCCAGTAGCGCAGAAGGGACCCGCATCAACGCCAGCCGTACCCGCTATGTCGATGGCCAGTTGTCGACCGACCAGTTCAGCGCCGACTTGCAAGCCCAGGCGCTGGAAAATATTATTCGCGGCATGCAGCAACAAATGCTGGAGCAATCCTTCGGCCTGCTCGGGCGCTGGTGGCAGGCGATGGGCTTGCTGGGGCGTTGACATTTGCGCCGTGGCAATCGTGCGTTGGCGTTGACATCTACGCAGTGACAAACGTGCGTTGACCCCATCCCCACCCCCGCCCTCCCCTTGAAAGGGAGGGAGCTTTCCGGATCTTGCGCCGGCAAGCGAAGCTGCGGTATCCCTCCCTTTATTAAAGGGAGAGGGAGCTTCCGGATGCCGCACTGGCTAACGAAACTACGGTATCCCCTCCCTTTCAAGGGGAGGGTTAGGGTGGGGATGGGGTAAATTTCACCGCAACCTGAGTTTTCGCACGGCGCATTCAACGTCAATCCGTGAAAATCATTCTGCGTCCGGTGCATTGGACAGTGCGGGTTCCTCCAGCCATACCGGCACGGGTGTGGGTTTGCCCTCGATTACCGGGGGCATTTTTTTGACTTGGGTCACCGGCCCGCGCTCTGTCTACCCGGAACATCGAACGAAGTGGCCGCTCCAAACTTGGCGCTGCCCTGCATCCAAATTCATAAAAGGGAAGAATGCAATCGTTCCGCCTTTCGCTGCGTTTCATCCTGCCACTGGCCCTGGTAGTGGGATTGTTCGCCTATGCGGTCATGCCAGTGGTCAACGACATGACCCAGCGCTGGTTCGTGCGCGACCTGGACGCGCGCTCGCAAATGCTGGCCAGCGCCTTGCAGCAACCGCTGCTGGAATACGTGCCGCAGCAAGACCAGGCCCGCATCAACCAACTCTTTGACCGCTCGGTACAGGATGGGCGTCTGTTTGCCCTGGCCTTCTGCGATGCCTCGGGCCGCCTGCTGTACCGCAGCGCCAGCTATCCGGCGGCACTCGGTTGCCGCCAGGGCACCACCGGCAATGCCAGCGGCGATACGCACCAATCGCTGGTCAAGCTGCCGCAAGGCAAAGTCCATGTGACAGAAAGCCCGTTGATGCAGGGCACGGAGTTGCTAGGCAACCTGATGCTGGTGCATGACATGAGTTACATCGAGCGCCGCACTGCCGAAACCCAGGAATACCTGATCACGCTGTTTGCCTTGCTCGCGGTCGTGATTTCCCTGATCACGGTTTTCATTGCCCACCTGAGCTGGCGCGGCTGGATCAATGCAGTGAAAAGCATGTTGCGGCGCGACGTGCGATCGCAGCGTTCGATGTCGGCGCCGCCTGAAGTGCAACCGCTGGTGGGGGACTTGCGCGCCTTGCTGCACGACATACGGCTGGAGCGCCAGGGCGAGGGTGTGTCCGCCATCAACTGGAATCCGGAAAAGCTGCGCTCGCTGCTGCATGATGAACTGGCCGGCGACCAGGTGCTGGTGGTATCGAACCGCGAACCCTATATCCATACCCGCACGCCGGAAGGCATTGAAGTCAGGCGCCCGGCCAGTGGCCTGGTGACCGCGGTCGAACCGGTGATGCGCGCCTGCTCCGGCACCTGGATAGCGCATGGCGCCGGCTCTGCCGACCGCGAAACGGTGGATGCCAACGACCATGTCGGCGTGCCGCCCAAGAAGCCGGCTTACACGCTGCGCCGGGTCTGGCTGAACAAGGAAGAGGAACAGGGCTATTACTACGGCTTCGCCAACGAAGGTCTGTGGCCGCTCTGCCATATTGCCCACGTGCGCCCCGTGTTTCGCACCAGCGACTGGGAACAATATGTGGCGGTCAACCAGCGCTTTGCCGACGCCGTTGTGAAGGAAGCGCAGACCGACGACCCGGTCGTGCTGGTGCAGGATTACCACTTCGCGCTGTTGCCGCGCATGGTGCGCGAAAAACTGCCGCGCGCCACCATCATCATGTTCTGGCATATACCCTGGCCCAATCCGGAATCCTTCGGCATTTGCCCGTGGCGCGAAGAAATCCTGGAAGGCTTGCTGGGCAATACGCTGCTTGGTTTCCACACGCCTTTCCATTGCAAGAATTTCCTGGAAACAGTAGACCGCTACCTGGAAGCCCGGATCGAATATGAAGCGTCCACCATTTCCTATGGCGGGGAACTGACCGAGGTTGAGCCGTATCCGATATCGATTGCCTGGCCAGATGCCTATCCACTGTCGATACCCGAATGCCGGCAGGCAGTGCGGCGCGACCTGAACCTGCCCGACAACCACTTGCTGGCCCTGGGCGTGGACCGGCTCGACTACACCAAGGGCATCATCGAGCGCTTCCAGGCGATGGAGCGCTTGCTCGAACTGCATCCCTCCCTGATCGGGCGCGTGTCGCTGCTGCAGATTGCGGCGCCCAGCCGCTCGTCGCTGGATGAATACCAGAACCTGGAAGCGCGGGTGCGCGGCCTGGCCTTGCGCATCAACAAGCGCTTTTCAAGCGGCAGCTATGAACCGATCATCCTGAAGATCGAGCATTACGAATCTGAAGATGTGAACCGCCTGTATCGCGGCACCGATGTCTGCCTGGTCACCAGCCTGCATGACGGCATGAACCTGGTGGCCAAGGAATTCATTGCCGCGCGCGACGATGAACGCGGTGTGCTGGTGCTGTCGCAATTTACCGGCGCTGCGCGTGAACTGCATGAAGCCCTTATCATCAACCCCTACCATATCGAACAGGGAGCAGAAGCCTTGTATCGTGCGCTGACCATGCCGGAAGGCGAGCAACGTGAACGCATGCGCAGCATGCGCACGCTGGTGCGTGACTTCAATGTGTATCGCTGGGCCGGTCGCATGCTGATCGACGCCGCCCGCCTGCGGCGCCGTGAGCGGGTGACGGCCCGCATCCGTACCCAGTCGCGCAAAGCCTTGCGCAGGGTGGTCTGACATGCAGCGCCTTTTCTCCGTTGCCGGCCGTCGCCGCCTGGACCAGATCGTGCAGCCGGGTGTGCTGTGCGTGTTCGATTTCGATGGCACGCTGTCACCCATCGTGCCCCTGCCGGACGATGCGCACTTGCCGGATGAAGTATTCCAGCGCTTGTTGAGCCTGTCGCAACTGGCGCCGGTTGGCGTGCTGACTGGGCGCTCGCTGGAAGATATTCGCAGCCGGCTGGGCTTTGAGCCGCAATATCTGGTGGGCAATCATGGCTTGCAAGGCTTGCCGGATTGGGAACAGCAAAGCGCCGGTTATATCGCCACCTGCCGCGCCTGGGTGCAGCAGTTGCAGCCGCTTCTGCCCGATGACCCGGGCGTTTTCATTGAGGACAAGCAGTATTCACTGTCGCTGCATTTCCGCACTGCACGCGACCCGGTCCGGGCTGAAGCGCAATTGCGCGCCGTGCTGGCCACGCTCGATCCGCCGGCGCGGGTGATGGATGGCAAATTCCTGTTCAACGTGCTGCCCGAGGGCGCCAGCGACAAGGGCCGCGCGCTGGAGCGGCTGATAGAAATTTCCGGCTGCAGCACCGCCTTGTATATCGGCGACGACATCACCGATGAAGATGCATTTCGCATCGGCCATCCCGGCTTGCTTTCCGTACGCATTGAGCCGGATGACCAGAGCGCGGCCGAATTCTACTTACCGCGCCGGCAAGACATCGTGCACTTGCTCGACCACCTCATCGAACGCCTGTGTGCAGATACCGTAGGTGGCGTCGGCGACATGCGGCGCCGCGACGGCGCTTGAGGGCTGAAACCGGGTGACCGGTAAAAAGGACAACGCTTGAGCACTCTTGAACTTGGCCTGATCGGCAATTCCCGCACCAGCGCGCTGGTCAACAAGGCTGGCGCCATTACCTGGTGGTGCTTCCCGTATTTCGACAGCGACCCGATCTGCTGCGCGCTGCTCAAGGGCGAGCAGGAAGACCCGCAGGGCTTGATCGATGTCGTGTTCCCGGAATCGACCCTGGTCAGCCAGCATTACGAACGCAATTCTGCCATCCTCGTCACCCGTTTCGAGGATGGCAGCGGCAATGGCATAGAAATCACCGACTTCGCGCCGCGCTTCCATTTGCATGGCAGGACGTTTTCACCGTCGATGCTGGTGCGCATCGTGCGCCGCACCGCCGGCCGGCCGCGCATTGCCCTGCGCGTGCGGCCCATGATCAACCACGGGCGCGAACCGGCGCAGGCGCGCTGCGGCGCCCATCATATTTCCTACACCGGTTCGGCGCAGTCGATGCGCGTCACGACGGATGCCTCGGTCACGGCCATCACCGACGAGAAACCCTTTTTCCTGCAGGAAGCGGTGACACTGCTGATGGGCGTGGATGAAACCGTGGATGGCGCGCCCAGCGACATCAGCCGCAATTTCCTGGAGATGACGCGCGCCTACTGGAACCGCTGGGTGCGCAACCTGGCCATTCCCTTCGAATGGCAGGATGTCGTGATCCGCTCAGCCATCACGCTCAAGCTCAATGCCTTCGACGACACTGGCGCGGTGATTGCGGCGGTGACGACCTCGATACCCGAGGCGCCGCATAGCGGGCGCAACTGGGATTACCGCTTTTGCTGGTTGCGCGACGCGTATTTCGTGGTCAATGCGTTGAACCGGCTCGGTGCGACCGGCACCATGGAGCGCTACCTCGATTACATCCTCAACATCATCGCCGACACGCGCGATGCGCCGCTGCAACCGGTGTATGGCTTGCGGCGCGAAGCCGTGCTCGACGAGCGCATCGAGCCGGCGCTTGCCGGCTACCGCGGCATGGGCCCGGTGCGGGTGGGCAATTCCGCCTATTTCCAGATCCAGAATGACGTCTTTGGCGAAGCGGTGCTGGCCAGCACGCATGCCTTCTTCGACCATCGCCTGGAGCGTCCCGCCGGCCGCCATATGTTCCATGACCTGGAACGGCTGGGCGAACAAGCGATATTGAATTACAACGTGCCCGACGCCGGCATCTGGGAATTGCGCGGCGTGAAACGGGTACACACGTTTTCCAGCCTGATGTGCTGGGCCGCCTGCGACCGGCTCGCGCATATCGCCACCCGGCTGCACCTGCCGGACCGTTCCGAATACTGGCGCGAGCATGCGCAAATGATTCATGCTGAAATCTGCGCGCGCGCCTGGAACCCGACCCTGGGCAGCTTCGTGTCCACCTTCGAAGGCGACCGGCTTGATGCCAGCCTGCTGCTGATGGCAGAGATCCAGTTCCTGCCGCCGCTTGACCCGCGCTTCGTCTCCACCGTGCGCATGACGGAAAAGCAGCTGCAGCGCGGCGACTTCCTGCTGCGCTACGACGAGGAAGATGACTTTGGCTTGCCCGAGACGGCTTTCCTGGTGTGCACTTTATGGTGGATACTCGCGTTGTCCCACATGGGGGAAAAGGAGCGCGCGCGGCAATTGTTTGAAAATGTGCTGGCGCGGCGCAACCACCTTGGCTTGCTGTCGGAAGACTTGATGCATGACAGCGGGGAACTGTGGGGCAATTTCCCCCAGACTTACAGCATGGTCGGCTTGATCCAGTGCGCAGCCCGGCTCTCGCTATCCTGGGATGAAGCCTATTGAGCAAGCGTGCCCCACGCTGGGTTCCGACAAAGGAGGGCAGGGTGGAAGCAGGCGTCATCGGCGGTATCGATATTGGCGGCACCAAGGTCGCAGTCACGGTTGCCACCCAGGCCGGCGTGCTGTGCCGGCTGTCGCAACCCACGGCCAAGACCGGTCCCGAGGAAGCCCTGCCTTTGCAAGTCGTGGCCCTGTTGCAAGATGCCTGCCGCCAGGCGGGCGTTGCGGACGTGGATGCGGTCGGGGTCAGTTCCTGCGGCCCGTTCGCGCGTGAAGACGGGCAGCTGAGCCTGGTCACGCCCAATATCTGCGGCGCCTTGTCGGGCGCCGAAGACTTGCCCAATGACTGGCGCGCAATCCCGCTTGAGCGGACGCTGCGCAGGCATTACCGGCAACTGGTGATTTTCAACGATGCCGTGGCGGCGCTGAATGGCGAACGCCTGTTTGGCGCCGTGCAGGATGAACCGGATTGCATCTATGTCACATGGAGCACCGGCGTGGGTTTCGGCCTGTGCGTGGATGGCCACCTGTTGGCCGGTAAAAACGGCAATGCCGGCCATGCCGGCCACTTGCTGATGAGCCCGGAATCCGACGCCACCTGCGGCTGCGGCAACCGTGGCGACCTGGAAGCATTGATCTCGGGCCGCAACCTCGGGCGGCGGCTGGGGCGCAGCACGGCCGATGTCTTCAATGCCGCCAACAGTGGCGACGCCGCTGCGCGCGAGGTGGCGATCGGCGCCGCCCAATGGCTGGGACGGGCGCTCTACAACGTCATCGCCACGCTCGACACGCGCCAGGTCGTGATTGGCGGCGCGGTGTGGGAACATCATGGCCACTGGCTCGCGCCCTATGTGCAGCAAGAGATCGCCGCGCGCTTGCCGGCATTGACGCGCGGCGTGTCGCTGCGCCCCGCCGGCCTGGGCGCGCTGGTGGCCGACATTGGCGCGCTGTCGCTGGTGCTGCCCGCCGCCTGGCAGCAAGACTGGCGCCAGCGCCAGCCGTGGCAGCATTTACTGGCGCGGCTGGAAGCGGCGCCGGGCACGGCCGCCAGCTTGTGAACCGGCTGCGGTTGCAGCCACGCCCGTTGCAGCCACGCCCGTTGCCGGCGCCGAACCCGTCTTTTGTGGCGCGCGCAGCGGCGCCATGCTGCCGCTGCCGGTGCACGGGCGTTACCATGGCGTAATCCAACTCACCAGGGAGCCACAATGTTCTGGACTGCATGGGTCACGCTTGCCGCGCTGGCTGTCTATATCTGGATGACCATCAATGTCAGCCGGGCCCGTTATCGGTTCCAGGTGCCGGCGCCGCTGACCGACGGCCCGCAGGAATTCCTGAGCGTGATGCGGGTGCAGATGAACACGGTCGAGCAGCTGGTGGTTTTCCTGCCGGCCTTGTGGCTGTGCGCCTGGCTCCTGGGCGACCGCTATGCCGCCGCCGGTGGTGCGCTGTGGACGCTGGGCCGCATACTTTACGCGCGCGCTTATTACCGCAATCCTGCCGACCGTTCCCTGGGCTATGGCTTGACTGTGCTGGCCAGCCTGGGCTTGATGGCAGGCGCTGCCGTGGGCTTGCTGATGCTGGCTTAGGGGCCAGGTCCATTGTCGGCGGTTGGGGCCACGGCAACGGCTTCCTGCTCCAGGGCGTTGCCGCATTCCTTGCAGAATTTCGCATTCTTTTCATGACCGCTGGCCAGGCAGGCCGGGCAAAGCCGCGGCGTGCTGCCCAGCACGAAACGCTGCGCCGTCATTTCGGAACTGATGATGCCGGTCGGGACCGCAAGAATGCCCCAGCCGATCAGCATCATCAGCGACGCAATCGCCCGGCCGATGTCGGTCTTGGGCACCAGGTCGCCGAAGCCGACCGTGGTCACTGCCGTGATCGACCAATAGACGGCAGTCGGAATGCTGGTGAAGCCGTGTTCCGGTCCTTCGACGATATACATCACCGTGCCCATCACCAGCACGATCATCATCACGACCGACAGGAAGATGAGGATCTTGCGCTTGCTCGCCAGCAGGGCGCGCGCCAGCAAGCCGTATTCCTCGACATAGGCCGTCAGCTTCAGTATCCGGAAAATGCGCAGCAGGCGCAGGATGCGGATATCGAGCAGCACTTCGGTGCCCGGTACCAGCAGCGCGACATAGGTCGGCAGGATGGACAGCAAATCGATGATGCCGAAGAAACTGGTCACATAGCGCAGCGGGCGCTGCACGCAGGCGATGCGCGCCAGGTATTCCAGCGTGAACGCAATCGTGAAAATCCACTCCAGCGTGTTGAGGACATGGGGATGGCGCGTTGAGACCGCCTTCACCGTGTCCAGCAACACCACCACCACGCTGACCAGGATGGTTACGACCAGCACCAGGTCGAACAGCCGGCCCTTGCGCGTATCCGATTCAAAGATGACGGTATAGAGCCGGCTGCGCCAGCCACCCGCAGCAGGTCTGCCGAAACTGCCACGCGGATCGGCGGGCGACGCAGCTTGTGTTGTACGCGTTCTCATTCTCGAAAGCCGGATGGCAGGGCAGCGGCCAGCATAGCATCCAGCCCGGGTTACTGTTTTGCGTTGCCGCTGGCATGGTTGCGGCCGCGACCATCAACAAGCGCATAGAACACGGGCTTCCAGCCGACGCGGGCAAGCAGCGCATGTACGGCGCACACAACCAGCGACAATGCGTCGACTGCCAAAGCCTGATCAGGCATCGCTCCAGAACACGGCCAGCCATATCGTCGCCTCGCCCGCGGCGGTATAGGCGACCCGGTGCCGGCAGTGGGCCGGCAACGAAACATAATCCCCCGGACGCAGGTGGCGGATCGCGTTTTCCCCCTCCAGTTCGAGGCCGGCGCTGCCCTGCAACAGCAACACCCATTCATGTTCGGCCTGGTCATACCAGAAGCCTGCAGGCGAGCACTGGCCATGCGAAACGATGCGCTCGATGCGCAAGCCGGGCCGCTGCAGCAAGGCCGTGATTTGTTCCTGCGCTGCGCTTGCCGGTCCGAGCTGCGCAAAAAGCTTGCCTTTGCCTGGCTGGTCCATGCCGTCCCCGTTGAGTTTCGTCACGCCCGTTTCCGGGCCCAACCCTTACTGTAAGGGTAACGGTCGCCGCCGGCGACACTTCGCCTGTGCGCCATGCCGCTTCCAGCTACCGCATCCGCTTTGCCCGATGAAGCGCCCGCCGCCGCGCGGCAAGTAGGCTTGCGCTATGTCACCGATGCCAGGCCCGGCATCACCCGCAAAGCCGGGCCCGACGGCTTCCGTTACTTCCTGCCCGATGGCAAGCCAGTGACGGATGAAGATGAACTGGCGCGCATCCGCGCTATCGCCATTCCCCCTGCCTGGACCGAAGTCTGGATTTGCCGCTGGGCCAACGGCCACATCCAGGCCACCGGGCGCGACGCCCGCAAGCGCAAGCAATATCGCTATCACACCCGCTGGCGCCAGGTGCGCGACGAAGCCAAGTACGAGCGCATGATCGGCTTTGCCCAGGTGTTGCCACTGATCAGGCAGCGGGTGGACCAAGCGCTGAAACTGCCCGGCCTGCCACGCGAAAAAGTGCTGGCAACCATCGTCTACCTGTTGCAGGCGACGATGATGAGGATAGGCAATGAGGAATATGCGAAGACCAACAAGTCCTTCGGCTTGACAACGCTGCGCAACCGCCATGTGCAGGTGGATGGTGCTGAAGTCGAATTCCGGTTCAAGGGCAAGAGCGGTGTGCAGCACCGGATTTCGGTGGAAGACAAGCGCCTGGCTGCGATCGTGAAACGCCTGCGCGATTTGCCGGGCCAGGAATTGTTTGAATACATCGATGCCGATGGCGAAGTGCGCACTGTCGATTCGGCTGACGTTAACGATTACCTGCGCGAGGTCACCGGCGAGGATTACACCGCAAAAGACTTCCGCACCTGGTCCGGCACCTTGCTGGCCGCCATGGCCCTGCGTGAATTCGAACAGGTCGATTCCGAAACCCAGGCAAAAAAGAACCTGGTACAGGCGATAGAACGGGTTGCAGAGCGGCTGGGCAACACGCCTGCAGTTTGCCGCAAGTGCTACATCCATCCCGGCGTGCTGGATGCCTATCTCGACGGCAGCATGCTGGAATCGATGCGCCAACGGGCTTGCGAAGAACTCACGCACAAACTGCACGAGCACAGTGCCGAGGAAGCAGCCGTTCTTGCCCTGTTGCAGGCGCGCCTGAAATCAGAAGCGCAGGCGGCCAAGGCTGCCAAGGCTGCCAAGGCCACCAGGGCCGCTGCTGCCAGCGGCCGGAAAGTGGCGCGCCCGGCGCGCGCGGCGAAAGTCCCGAGGGCATCGAAAGCCGCCGCGGCTTGAATCCGGCAGCAAGGCAACCGACAGGGTGGGGAACTAGCGCAACCGCGAGGCTGACTAATTTGCTCCATCACCCCTGGAGGAAAGCATGCAAAGCCCGAATACGGGGCAGGGCGGGGCGCTGACCTGGCGCACGCCTCCCACCAGCCAGGCTGCATTCGGCCATGATTCGCAAAACACGCAGGCGAACTGGCATTTCAAGCCCAATATGGCCGGCATGCCCCTGGCCAAATTCCTTGGCTGGTTCAGCATCGGGCTCGGCATTGCGCAATTGTTGGCGCCGCGCCAGATGGCGCGCGTCACCGGCGTGAAAAATGGCGCCGCGGTGATGCGCGCCATCGGCGCACGCGAAATCGCCAGCGGCGCCGGCATATTGAGCCGCAAGCAACCCTCGACCTGGCTCTGGTCGCGCGTGGCTGGCGACGCGATGGACCTGGCCCTGCTGGGGCTGGCCGCCAGCGGACCGAATGCGCGCCGCAACCGGGTGGCGCTGGCCGCGGCTGCCGTGGCGGGCGTGACCGTGCTTGACCTGCTCAGCAGCGTGCAGCAGACCCGGCGCGAGCGCAAGCAGGGGCCGGTCGAGGAAAGCAACGAGCTGTATGTCGAAACCGCCATCGCCATCAACAAGACGCCGCGCGAATGCTATGACTTCTGGCGCAACTTTGAAAACCTGCCGCGTTTCATGGAGCACCTGGAAGCCGTGAAAGTGCATGACGACAAGCGCTCGCACTGGGTCGCGCGCGGTCCCGCCGGCAGCAGCATCGAGTGGGATGCGGAAGTCACCGCAGACCAGCCAGGCGAACTGCTGGCCTGGCATTCCTCCCCCGGTGCGGATGTGGAAAACGCCGGCACCGTGCGCTTCGAGCGCGGGCCGGGCGAACGCGGCAGCATCGTGCGCGTCGAAATCCAGTACCGCCCGCCGGCAGGCGTGGCTGGCGCGCTGGTTGCGTCGCTGTTCAATGAAGAACCTTCGCAGCAAGTGGCGGACGACTTGCGACGCTTCAAATGGCTGCTTGAAACCGGCGTGATACCGACCACCGTCGGCCAGTCTGCCGGGCCGCGTAGTGTAATCGGACGACTCTTCAGGAAAGGACAACCGGGATGAGAGCACTATGCTGGCACGGGGTGAACGATGTGCGGGTCGACCAGGTGCCCGACCCCAAAATATTGAATTCGCGCGACGCCATCGTACGCATTACTTCCACCGCCATTTGCGGCTCCGACCTGCATCTGCTGGACGGTTATGTGCCCACGATGGAGAAGGGCGACATCATGGGCCACGAGTTCATGGGTGAAGTGGTGGAGGTGGGCCACGACGTGAAAAACCTCAAGGTTGGCGACCGGGTGGTCGTGCCGTTTCCCATCGCCTGTGGCAATTGCTTCTTTTGCGAAGAGAAGCTGTATTCAGTCTGCGAGAATTCCAACCCGAATGCAGCCATGGCGGAAAAGATGTGGGGCCATTCCACCGGCGGCATCTTTGGCTATTCCCACCTGACCGGCGGTTATGCCGGCGGCCAGGCTGAATATGCGCGCGTGCCTTTCGCCGATGTCGGCCCGATCAAGGTGCCCGACGGCATGACGGATGAACAGGTGCTGTTCCTGTCAGACATCCTGCCCACCGGCTATTTCGCGGCTGACCTGTGCGACATCAAGCGTGGCCAGGTGGTGGCAGTCTGGGGTTGCGGCCCGGTCGGCCAGTTTGCGATCCAGAGCGCCTTCCTGATGGGCGCCGAACGCGTGATTGCGATCGACCGTTTCCCGGAACGCCTGCGCATGGCGCGTGAAATTTCCAAAGCCGAGACGCTCGACTATGAACAGGTCGATATCATGGATGCGCTCAAGACCATGACTGGCGGGCGCGGCCCGGACGCCTGTATCGATGCTGTAGGCATGGAAGCGCATGGCATGGGCTTGCCGGCGGCCTACGACCGCGTAAAGCAAGCGATGCGCATGGAAACCGAACGCCCCATCGCATTGCGCCAGGCCCTGATGTCGGTACGCAATGGCGGCACCGTCAGCGTGGTGGGCGTGTATGGCGGCTTCATGGACAAGATGCCGATCGGCTCGGTGATGAACCGCTCGCTGACGATACGCACTGGCCAGGCGCATGTGCAGCGTTACATGCGGCCCTTGCTGGAGCGCATACAGGCTGGCGAGATCGATCCGTCGGCCATCATCACGCACCGCATGGCGCTTGACGATGCACCCAAGGCGTACAAGATGTTTCGCGACAAGGAAGACGAGTGCGTGAAGGTGGTGCTTAAACCGTAAGGCCAGCGCCTGGGCGTCCGGAACAAGCGCTGGCTGCCCCAAGCGCATGACGCATCGCTACCCGCGCCATGCCGGCTGCCCGCGCCGTGCCGGCTGTTTGGGCCATGCCGCCAACATGCGGGGCCGGGCGGCCAGTCGGGCTGACGCGCCAGCCCAGCTTCCCGCTTTATGCGTGCAAGGGCTTGTAGCGGATGCGCTTCGGCTTTGCCCCTTCCTCGCCCAGGCGTTTCTTCTTGTCCGCTTCATATTCCTGGTAATTGCCGTCGAAGAAAGTCACTTGCGAATTGCCTTCGAAAGCCAGGATATGGGTGGCAATGCGGTCGAGGAACCAGCGGTCATGTGAAATCACCATCACGCTGCCGGCGAATTCCAGCAGCGCATCTTCCAGCGCGCGCAGCGTCTCCACGTCGAGGTCGTTTGACGGTTCATCCAGCAGCAGCAGATTGCCGCCCATGAGCAGCGTCTTGGCCAGGTGCAGCCGGCCGCGTTCGCCGCCTGACAGGTTGCCCACGATTTTTTGCTGGTCGCCGCCCTTGAAATTGAAACGGCCGAGATAGGCGCGCGACGGCATTTCAAAGCGGCCCACGGTCAGGATGTCGGCGCCCTGCGACACCGCGTCGAAAACCGTCTTCTTGTTGTCCAGCTCGTCGCGCGACTGGTCCACCAGCGACAGGCGCACGGTGGAGCCGATCACGATTTCACCGCTGTCGGGCTGCTCGCGCCCGGCCAGCATGCGAAACAGCGTCGATTTGCCGGCGCCATTGGGGCCGATGATGCCAACGATGGCGCCGGCCGGCACCTTGAACGACAGCTTGTCGATCAGCAGGCGCTCGCCATAGCTCTTGCTGACATCCTTGAACTCGATGACTTCATTGCCCAGGCGCTCGGCAACGGGAATGAAGATTTCCTGGGTTTCGTTGCGCTTCTGGTATTCGTGCTCGGACAATTCATTGAAGCGGGCCAGGCGCGCCTTGCTCTTGGCTTGCCGGCCCTTGGGGTTCTGGCGCACCCATTCCAGTTCCTTCTTCAAGGCTTTCTGGCGCGCCGATTCGCCCGACTCTTCCTGCTTCAGCCGTTCCTGCTTCTGGTCCAGCCATGAACTGTAATTGCCTTTCCACGGAATGCCGTGGCCGCGGTCGAGTTCGAGTATCCATTCGGCCGCATTGTCGAGGAAGTAGCGGTCATGGGTGATGCCGACCACGGTGCCGGGAAAGCGCTGCAGGAATTGCTCCAGCCAGTCGACCGATTCCGCATCCAGGTGGTTGGTTGGCTCATCCAGCAACAGCATGTCCGGGCGCGACAACAGCAAACGGCACAGCGCCACGCGGCGTTTTTCGCCGCCGGACAGCACGCCAATCTTTGCATCCCAGGGTGGCAGGCGCAGCGCATCTGCCGCCATTTCCAGTTCCAGGTCAAGGTTGCCGCCAGTGGCCGTGGACATGATCGCTTCCAGCCGCGCCTGCTCCGCCGCCAGCGCATCGAAATCGGCGTCGGGGTCGGCATAGGCGGCATACACGGCGTCAAGCTTGGCCTTGGCTTCGAACACTTCACCGAGCCCGCTTTCCACGGCCTGGCGCACCGTTTGTTCCGGATCGAGTTGCGGTTCCTGCGGCAGGTAGCCGATGTTCAGGTTTGGCATCGGCACGGCTTCGCCTTCGATATCCGTGTCGATGCCGGCCATGATCTTGAGCAGCGTGGATTTGCCCGAACCGTTCTGGCCCAATACGCCGATCTTGGCGCCGGGGAAGAAAGACAGCGAGATATCTTTCAGGATCTGCCGTTTTGGCGGGACGATTTTCCCGACCCTGTTCATGGTGTAGACGTAATTGGCCATAGTGCGCAGCGTGGTAGGTGAGGGACAGGCGGCAAGCATAACTGAAGCGGGCAGCGAAGGGGCGCAAGCGCGGCGCAACTGGTGCCACGCAAGTGCCCGGCAAGTGCGCAGCAAGTGCCTGGCTTCCAGCTGGCAATTCATGGGCGAGATCACAGCACCAATCTGCAGGCACCCACAGCCACCAACCCGCAGCCATCGACCGCGCGAAAAAAAGCGGGAGGCTCGCGCCTCCCGCCTTGGCCCGCGAACCAGCATCCTGGCCCGCGCGCTGCTTGTGACTGCCGATTATTTCTTTTTGTCGCTGGCAGCAGGCTCGGTCTTGCTGCTGGCCTTGTTGCCGGTGGCGCTGGCGGCTTCGCTCTTGCTACCGGCCTTGGCGCCCATCGCACCCGAGGAATCACCCTTGGCGCTGGCCGAAGCGCCCGAGGCGCCCGACTTTTCGCCCGCGCCACCCTTGGCGACGATCTTGTCCTTGATGCCGTCATACACCTTTTGCGTCACGATCTTCTTGGATACCAGTTCATCCTTGCGGGCGTAGGGACGGCCGGCAACGATGGCTTTGGCGCGCGCATCGCCAATCTGCGGCAGGGTCATCAGGTCGGCTTCGGATGCGGTATTGAGGTCGAGCGTGGCGCCGGACTTGCCTTTGTCGGCTGCCGCGCTATCGCTCTTGCTGCTGGCTTTGTTGCCGGTTGCGGCAGAAGCGGCGGCCTTGTCGGCGCCCGGTTTGGCATCATCTTTGGCGGCCATCGCACCAGTAGTCATGAACATCAAGCTGGCGGCAAGCAATGCGGCTTTGACGAAACGGTTCATTTTGGTCTCCTGTCAGTTATTTCAGCGAACGTCTTCAGGTCAATAGTGCGATCAACGAATCGCCGCGAAAGTGTATCAGCGTTCGGCATGTTGTCTGATTGATTAGTTCCGAACAAAAGAAAAGGCCCGCACCGGAAAACCGGAACGGGCCAAATCAGCGCACCGTGGAGGATCGCGCCGGCAATTTATCTGCCGCTGAACGGACCTTGGCCCGTAGCGGCAGCTCAATCAAAGATCAGGCCGCTGCCGCCACGGCCACGCCTTCCTCCGCCGGCGCGGACGAGCGGATCAGGTAATCGAAGGCAGCCAGGGCGGCGCGCGAACCTTCTCCCATTGCAATCACGATCTGCTTGTACGGCGTCGTAGTCGCATCGCCCGCAGCAAACACGCCCGGCACCGAAGTGCGGCCATGCGCATCGACTTCGATTTCACCGCGCGGCGACAGCGCCACCACGCCCTTCAGGAAATCGGTATTGGGCAAGAGGCCGATCTGCACGAAGATGCCTTCCAGCTCCACCAGGTTCGAGGCGCCGCTCTTGCGATCGGTGTAACGGATGCCCTTGACCCGGCTGCCGTCGCCCACCACTTCCGTCGTCTGTGCCTGCGTAATGACGGTCACGTTGGGCAGGCTGAACAACTTGCGTTGCAGCACTGCGTCGGCGCGCAGTTGCCCATCGAATTCCAGCAGCGTCACATGCGCAACGATGCCAGCCAGGTCGATGGCCGCTTCCACGCCCGAATTGCCGCCGCCGATCACCGCCACGCGCTTGCCCTTGAACAGCGGGCCATCGCAGTGCGGGCAATAAGTGACGCCCTTGTTGCGGTATTCGTTTTCGCCAGGCACGTTCAGGTTGCGCCAGCGCGCACCGGTGGCCAGCACGACCGATTTCGCTTTCACGGTTGCGCCGCTGGCAAGCTTCACTTCAATCACGCGCCCGGGCACCAGGCCGGTTGCGCGCTGGTTGTTCATCACGTCGACTTCATACGCCTTGACGTGCTGTTCAAGCGCGCTGACCAGTTTCGGGCCTTCGGTTTCCTTCACCGAGATGAAGTTTTCAATCGACATCGTATCCAGCACCTGGCCGCCGAAACGCTCGGCCACCACGCCGGTATTGATGCCCTTGCGCGCTGAATAAATACCGGCCGCCGCGCCGGCCGGGCCGCCGCCGACGATCAGCATGTCGAACACATCCTTGTTTGAAATCTTTTCGGCTTCACGCTCGGCCGCGCCAGTGTCGAGCTTGGCGACGATTTCTTCCAGCGTCATGCGCCCTTGGCCAAACACTTCACCGTTCAGGTAAACCGTGGGCACGGCCATGATTTCGCGCCGGTTGACTTCATCCTGGAACAGCGCGCCATCCACCATCACATGGCGCACGCCGGGGTTCAGCACCGCCATCAGGTTCAGCGCCTGCACCACGTCCGGGCAGTTCTGGCAAGACAGCGAGATATAGGTTTCAAAATTGAATTCGCCGCGCAGGCTGGCGATATGCTCCATCACTTCCAGGTCGGCCTTGGGCGGATAGCCGCCGACTTGCAACATCGCCAGCACCAGCGATGTGAATTCATGTCCCATCGGTATGCCGGCAAAGCGCACGCCCATTTCCGCGCCTTTGCGGTTCAGCGCAAACGAAGGCTTGCGCTCGTTATCGTCGCGGCGTTCGACCAGGGTGAGCTTGTCGGACAGGCCGGCAACCTCCTGCAATAGCGCCAGCATTTCCGCCGATGACGCGCCATCGTCGAGCGAGGCGGTGATGTCGACCGGTTGGGTCAACTTTTCGAGATAGGCTTGCAGTTGCGTCTTGAGCTTGGCGTCGAGCATGGCGGTTCCAGTGTCAGGTAATGGCAGGGCAGGGCTGGTTCAGGTCGAACACTGCCCCTGCCAGCTTGTGGCTGGCAGTCCAGTGAAATTGTGGTTCGGGGTTTTTCTTGTTGCGCCGCCCGGGAACCCGGGCGGCTTGCGGCCTTGCGCTTGTCGCGCTAGGCCGCGGCTGGCATCAGATCTTGCCGACCAGGTCGAGCGAAGGCGACAGGGTTTCAGCGCCCGGCGTCCATTTCGCAGGGCAGACTTCGCCCGGATGGCTGGCGACGTATTGCGCAGCTTGTACCTTGCGCAGCAATTCCTTGGCGTCACGGCCAATGCCGTTGTCATGGATTTCGCACAGCTTGATCTGGCCTTCGGGATTGATGACGAAAGTGCCGCGCAGCGCCAGGCCTTCTTCTTCAATCATCACGTCGAAATTACGGGTGATCGCGCCAGTCGGGTCGCCGATCAGCGGGTAACGGATTTTCTTGATCGTGTCCGACGTGTCGTGCCAGGCCTTGTGCGTGAAATGCGTATCGGTCGAGATGCCATAGACTTCGACGCCCATCGATTTGAAAGTGTCGTAATTGTCGGCCAGGTCGCCCAGTTCAGTCGGGCAGACGAAAGTGAAGTCGGCCGGGTAGAACACGACCACGGACCATTTGCCTTTCAGGTCGGCATCGGAAACGGGAACGAATTTACCGTTGTGGAAAGCGGTTGCCTTGAAGGGCTTGACGACGGTATTGATGAGGGACATTTTTTTCTCACTCCAGATACGGTTGAACTGCGGAAGGCAGATGACTTAGTGAACCTGCAGGACGAAGCATAGAGCTTATCTATCCCTTTTGGAATTTGATAGTTTGTATTGAGTCCATAGCCGGCATTAATGTCCTGCTGCATTGAACCTAGACTCGACCGGTTGCGGTCCCGGGCAGGGGTGGGGGCCTTGCTGCCGTCGCAAGAAATCGCCTTTGTTATCTTCCTTGCCGGACGCGGGGCCAAGCGGCTTCGAACCCGATCGGCGCTTATAGTTCTTCGCTACCGCGCCGGCCCCAGCCGCGCCACGCGCTTTCGGCGGAATACAGGGCCAGCGCGGTCCAGATCAGGGCAAAGCCCACTTGCCGGTCGTGGCCAAAGGGTTCGTGGAACAGGAACAAGCCCAGCGCCAGTTGTAGCGAAGGACCGATATATTGCAGCAAGCCCAGCACCGACAAGGGTATCTTGCGCGCCCCGGCCGCAAACAATAGCAGCGGCACCGCGGTAATCGGGCCGGAGGCGGCGATCAGCACTTGCATGCCGAGCGACTCGGACGGAAAGGCGCCCTGGTGGTTCAGCGCCAGCCAGCCGATATACAGCAGCCCTACCGGCGCCAGCACCATCGATTCCAGCGCCAGTCCCTCCAGCGGCCCCAGCTTAGCCGTCTTGCGCAGCAAGCCATAGAATGCAAAGGTCAGCGCCAGCGACAGCGCAATCCACGGAATACTGCCGGCATGCCAGGTCAGCCAGGCTACGCCGCAGGTGGCAATCGCCACGGCCAGCGTCTGCGCCGGGCGCAGGCGTTCCTTCAGCAGCACGAAACCGATCAGCACATTGAGCAGGGGATTGATGAAATACCCAAGGCTGGCATCGACGATGCGGTCATGCTGGATGGCCCAGATATAGATGCACCAGTTCAGCGCCAGCAGCGCTGCCGACAGCGCAAAGCCGCCGACCACGCGCGGCTGCGAACGCAATTGCGCCAGCCATTGCCATTGGCGGCGCGCGGCCAGCACAAGGGCCACGAATACCAGCGACCAGAACACGCGGTGGGCCAGGATTTCAATTGCCGGAACTGTGCCCAGGGCCTTGAAGTACAGGGGGAACAATCCCCAGATAACGAATGCCGATGCGGCGTAGAGCATGCCTTGGGCCATGAAGGAAGGGTCGGATGCGTGATGCAGGCCGCTATTATGGGGGCAAGCGGCGCAGCTTGCCTTTGGCCCACTTATCCAGCGGTAATCCAGCGCCCCGCCGCAGGCACAAACCCCTAGGAGAATATTGCGATGAACCAGGCCACGCACCTCGTATGTCCGCACTGCGGCGCCGTCAACCGTGTGCCGCAAGAGCGGCTGGCCGACAAGCCGGTCTGCGGCAAGTGCGCGCAGCCACTCTTCACCGGCCAGCCGGTGGAACTGGACCAAGCTGGCTTCGAGCGCCATCTCGCGCGCCACGAGGGCCCGCTGCTGGTCGACTTCTGGGCCCCCTGGTGCGGCCCCTGCCGCGCGATGGCGCCGGCTTATGAGCAAGCCGCGCCCCAGCTGGAGCCGGCGCTGCGCCTGGCGAAGGTCAATACAGAAGCGGCGCCGGAACTGTCGGCGCGGCTGGGCATACGCAGCATCCCGACCCTGGCCCTGTTTGTCGGCGGGCGCGAAGTGGCGCGCCAGGCCGGTGCCATGGATAGCCGCGGTATCGTGGCCTGGGCCCGCTCCAAACTGCCGGCCTGAGTTTGCGGCCTGCGCTGTTCCGGCGGCAGGCCGGCCGCTTCCTGGTGCGACAGCCAGGCGCGTGCCGCGTCTGGCGCCAATGATTTCTGCCAAATGATTTGCGTCAATAACGTGCGCAGTGAAGCGTCAACAGCGGCCCCAGCGTCGCCATGACATCCAGTTCCCGGGTCGCAGGTCTCGCCCGCGCCGGCTTGCAAGTCCGGTTCCCGGCCTGCGGCTTCCCGCATCGGCGCAGATTGTTTTCCTTGCCACAGATTGAGCGAAACTTCGTGCGGCGACGACCGGCGCAGCGCTTGGGATGTTGAACATCCGTTAAGATACGGCTCTTGCCTAATGAATCGACAGGTGTTTTTTGTCACTGCCCGCCCCCAAGTCCAGCCTTGCGACCCTGACCATCGGTGCCATCGGCGTGGTCTATGGCGACATCGGCACCAGCCCGCTGTACACCATGAAGGAAGTGTTCGCGCCGGCGCATGGGATTGCCGTGAACCAGGCCAATGTCATCGGCGTGGTGTCATTGATCTTCTGGGGCCTGGTGCTGGTGATTTCGCTGAAATACGTGTCGCTCGTGCTGCGCGCGGACAACCGCGGCGAGGGCGGCATCATGGCCCTGACGGCGCTTGCCATGACGTCGGTGGCGCGCTCGCGCTGGCACTATCCAGTGATGCTGCTGGGCATGGCTGGCGCCGGCCTGTTCTTTGGCGACGGCGTCATCACGCCCGCGATCTCGGTCCTGTCGGCAATAGAGGGGCTGGAAGTCGCCACGCCGGCAATGAAACCCTATGTGGTGCCCGCCACGCTGGCAGTGCTGGTTTGCCTGTACATGGTGCAAAGCAAGGGCACCGCCGGCATCGGGAAATTTTTTGGCCCGATTGTGCTGGTGTGGTTCTTCACGCTGGCGGCGATGGGCATCACCAACATCGTCATGAACCCGGTGATTTTTCAGGCACTCAATCCACTGCATGCGCTCGACTTCATGTTGCGCAACGGCTGGTTCGCTTTCCTTGCGCTCGGTGCGGTGGTGCTGGCGCTGACCGGGGCCGAGGCGCTGTATGCCGACATGAGCCATTTCGGCAAGCGGCCTGTGCGCACCGCCTGGTTTTCAATCGTGTTTCCGGCGCTGTCGCTGAGCTATTTCGGCCAGGGCGCGCTGCTGCTGTCCAATCCGGCGGCTGCGGCCAATCCGTTCTTCAACCAGCTTGGTGCGTGGAGTATCTACCCACTGGTGTTGCTGTCGACGCTGGCAACCGTGATTGCCTCGCAAGCCACGATTTCCGGCGCATTTTCAGTGACGCACCAGGCCATATCGCTGGGCTTCCTGCCGCGCATGCGCGTCGTCTACACCTCGGACCGGGAAGTCGGGCAAATCTATATCCCGCTGGTGAACTGGGTGCAGCTTGGCGCCGTGGTGCTGGCCGTGGTGGGTTTCGGTTCCTCATCCAACCTGGCCTCGGCCTACGGCATTGCGGCTACCGCCACGATGCTGACCACCACCATCCTCACTTTCTTTGTGATTCGCTTCAAATGGCATTTCAACCTGGTGCTGGCTTTCGCCGCGACGGCGTTTTTCCTGGTCATCGACATCATGTTGTTTTCATCCACGTCGCTGAAGATCGTGCATGGCGGCTGGTTCCCGCTGGTCTTGTCGGCGCTGATGGTGATCGTGATGCTGACCTGGCGCGATGGCCGGGAACTGGTGTTTGGCAACCTGAAAAAGCATGCGATCCCGTTGCAGGATTTCCTGCAATCGCTGTTCGTGAGCCCGCCGGTGCGCGTGGAAGGCACGGGCCTGTTCTTTCGCGCCGAAGGCGATGGCGTGCCGCATGCGATGCTGCATAACCTGTTGCACAACAAGACGCTGCACCAGCGCATCGTATTCCTGACCGTCTTCAACGGCGACATCCCGAGCGTGCCGCTGACCGAGCGCGTGCGGGTGCAGGCGCTGGGGCATGAGTGTTACCAGGTGAATGTGTATTACGGCTTCAAGGATGAGCGCGACATTCCGCAGGCGCTGGAGCTGTGCCGCGACCAGGGCCTGGAATTCAGCATGATGGAAACCTCATTCTTCATTGCGCGCCAGACCGTCATCAGCACTACCCACGGCGGCATGGCGCACTGGCGCGAGCAATTGTTTTCCACTATGTCGCGCAATGCGCGCGATGCGGCTGACTACTACAAGGTGCCGACCAACCGCGTGATCGAACTGGGCACGCAGATCGAAATCTGAAGCCCCAGCATGGGCATGAGCGTGAGCAGGCCGGGCAAGCTACATGCTGCGCCGGTACTGCCCACCCACTTCAAACAATGCCTCGGTGACCTGGCCGAGCGAACAGACCCGCACCGCATCCATCAGGCAGGTGAAGACATTCTGGTCCTGTATCACTGCTTGCTGCAGGCGCGCCAGCATGGCGGGCGCCGCTTCGGCATGGCGCTGCTGGAAAGCCGCCAGGCGCTGTAGCTGCGACTGTTTTTCTTCGTCGGTCGAGCGCGCCAGTTGCAGGGTCGGCGGGGTCGGGCTGCCCTTGGGGTTGCGGAAGGTGTTGACGCCGACGATGGGGAGGCTGCCATCATGCTTCTTGTGTTCGTACAGCATCGACTCTTCCTGGATGCGGCTGCGCTGGTAGCCGGTTTCCATCGCGCCCAGCACGCCGCCGCGTTCGGCTATGCGCTCGAATTCCTGCAGCACGGCTTCTTCCACCAGGTCGGTCAATTCATCGATGATGAAGGCGCCCTGGTTCGGGTTTTCATTGCGCGCCAGGCCCCATTCGCGATTGATGATCAACTGGATCGCCAGCGCCCGCCGCACCGACTCATCGCTGGGCGTGGTGATGGCTTCGTCGAACGCATTCGTATGCAGTGAATTGCAGTTGTCGTAGATCGCTATCAGCGCCTGCAGCGTGGTGCGGATGTCATTGAAATCGATTTCTTGGGCATGCAAGGAACGGCCGGAAGTCTGGATATGGTATTTCAGCTTTTGCGAGCGATCGTTGGCGCTGTATTTCTCGCGCATCGCCACTGCCCAGATGCGGCGCGCCACCCGGCCCATCACTGTGTATTCCGGGTCCATGCCGTTGGAAAAGAAGAACGACAGGTTGGGCGCAAAATCATCGATGTGCATGCCGCGCGCCAGATAGGCTTCGACGAAGGTGAAGCCGTTGGATAGCGTAAAGGCCAGTTGCGAGATCGGATTCGCGCCGGCTTCGGCAATGTGATAGCCCGAAATCGACACTGAATAAAAATTGCGCACCTGGTGGTCGACGAAATATTGCTGGATGTCGCCCATCACCTTCAGTGAAAACTCGGTCGAGAAGATGCAAGTGTTCTGGCCCTGGTCTTCCTTCAGGATGTCGGCTTGCACTGTGCCGCGCACATTCTGCAGCACCCAGGCGCGGATTGCGGCGGCCTCCTGCGCATCCGGCTCGCGTTGCTTGTCGGCGCGGAACCGGTCCAGTTGCTGGTCGATGGCGGTATTCATGAACATCGCCAGGATCGTGGGCGCGGGGCCGTTGATGGTCATCGATACCGATGTAGACGGGCTGCACAGGTCGAAACCGTCGTACAGCACTTTCATGTCGTCCAGGGTCGCGATCGACACGCCGGAATTGCCGACCTTGCCGTAAATATCGGGCCGCAGCGCCGGGTCGGCGCCATACAGGGTGACTGAATCGAAGGCGGTCGACAGGCGCTTGGCCGGCATGCCTTCGGATACCAGCTTGAAGCGGCGGTTGGTGCGAAATGCATCGCCTTCGCCGGCAAACATGCGGGTCGGATCTTCATTTTCGCGCTTAAAGGGAAACACGCCCGCCGTGTAGGGAAAGATGCCGGGCAGGTTTTCCCGCATCAGGAAACGCAGGATTTCCCCTTCGTCGGCATAACGCGGCAGCGCGACCTTGCGCACCGTGTTACCCGACAGCGTGGTCCAGGTCAGGCGGGTGCGGATTTCCTGGTCGCGAATCTTCACCACATATTCATCGCCGGCATAGGCAGCCTGCAGCGCGGGCCAGTCAGCCAGCAGCTGGCGCGCAGCCGGCAGCATCTGCTGCTCGCGCCCGGCTGCCATTTCCTGCAACAGTGCCGGATTGGCGCCGGCGGCCGGGTTTGCAGCCAGCATGCGCGCGGCTTCACGTAGATGCTGGGTCTCGCGCGCCAGAGCGGCTTGTTTGTCGACGCTGCGGTGATAGCCGCGCACGGTGTCTGCAATCTCAGCTAGGTAGCGGCTGCGCGCCGGCGGCACGATGGCATTGCGCCCGGAAGAGAAACGCACGCCGGCAGCCGGCAGCTTGCCGGGCTTGAGCGCCAGGCCCAGTTCAGCCAGACGCGGGGCAAGCGCCTGGTACAGCGCCGTCACGCCATCATCATTGAAGCGCGAAGCCTGGGTGCCGAAAACGGGAATCTGGTCCGGCGTGCGGCTCCACCATTCGCGGTTGCGCTGCACCTGCTTGGCTACGTCGCGCAAGGCATCGGCGGCGCCCTTGCGGTCAAACTTGTTGATGGCGACGAATTCCGCAAAGTCCAGCATGTCGATTTTTTCCAGCTGCGATGCAGCGCCGAATTCAGGCGTCATCACATACATCGGCACATCCACATGCGGCACGATGGCGGCGTCGCCCTGGCCGATGCCCGAGGTTTCCACCAGCACCAGGTCGAAGCCGGCGGCGCGGCAGGCGGCAATGGCGTCGGGCAGCGCCTGCGAAATTTCAGAGCCGGCTTCGCGCGTGGCCAGCGAGCGCATGAAAACACGGGCCTGGCCTTGCCACGGGCCGATCGCATTCATGCGGATGCGGTCGCCCAGCAGGGCGCCGCCCGACTTGCGGCGCGACGGATCGATCGACAGCACGGCCAGATGCAGGCGGTCGTCCTGGTCCAGGCGCAGCCTGCGGATCAATTCATCGGTCAGGGAGGATTTGCCGGCGCCGCCGGTGCCGGTGATGCCCAGCACGGGCGCCGGGTGGGCCGCGGCCGCCTGCTGCAGTTGTGAGCGCAGCGCCGCATCGGCGCGGCCGTTTTCCAGTGCGGTGATGATTTGCGCCAGCGGCCGGTGGCGCGAGGACAGATCGCCGCACTGCAAGGGCGCGAGCGTTGCCGGCGCCGCGGCCGCGAGGTCGATGTCGCAGGCATGGATCATCGACACGATCATGCCTTCCAGTCCCATGCGCTGGCCATCCTCGGGGCTGAAGATGCGCGACACGCCATAGGCATGCAGTTCCGCGATTTCATCGGCCACGATGACGCCGCCGCCGCCGCCAAACACCTTGATGTTGCCGCCGCCGCGCTGGCGCAACAAGTCCATCATGTATTTGAAGTATTCGACATGCCCGCCCTGGTAGCTGGAGATGGCAATGCCTTGCACATCTTCCTGCAGCGCCGCAGTGACGATTTCATCCACCGAGCGGTTGTGACCGAGGTGGATGACTTCCGCGCCCTTGGCCATCAGGATGCGGCGCATGATGTTGATCGAGGCATCGTGGCCATCGAAGAGCGAAGCCGCCGTCACGAAGCGAACCTTGTTGACTGGCTTGTAGCTGGCGAGCTGCGGCGCGATGGAAAGGTCGGTCATGGCTGGCTGTCTCCGGACTGACGTTTACGTTAACGTCAATCTGCGCAGTATAGACGGAAAATGCCGCGCGGCAGTCCGTTGCAACCTGCCTTCCCGGCCTGGCTTTGACACATGCCGCAGGTCAGGTCCGCACCGCGCTCGTTGAGGCAGTATCCCGCAAGCTCCTCCGTTTCAAGCCCAGGCCGGGGGAGGGAATGGGGATGCGGTCAAGCCAGGCGGTAGCGCCGCTTCTGGATGATTTCCGTATCCGAACATCCGCCCCTTTCCAGGCACAAGTGCCAGCGTGGGACAGTGTTGATGCATGGGCACGCTGTTTGGTCGCCGCAATGAATTCCCACCGCCGCGGCCAGTCATAGTGATAGCCGGTTGCGCAGCCTTGCCGACAAGCGGGTGCAGCGCCGGGAAGCAGCTGCGCAAGCCCCCGCGACCAGGGCTTGACGTGGCCGCCCAACCGTATTGCCCTACGTCAAAACCCGGGAAATCGCCGTCGCTACAGTGTGGAAACCGCCTACCTCTCTGGAATGGCATGCGTTCAACTGCAGGAGAAGCACAGTGATGGAAGCGAAACAGGAAGGCAGGCGCTGCATTTTGACCGTCGATGACGACCGCGTCCTGCTGGCCCGGCTCAATGCCGGCATGCGCCGCGCCGGCTATGAAGTGTTGCAGGCAAATACTGCCGAAAAAGCGCTGGAGCTGCTTGCCACCCGGGTGCCCGACCTGGCCCTGCTCGACGTTTCCATGCCCGGCATGTCGGGGCTGGAACTGGCGCGCCGGTTGCGCCGTGAAACCAGCGTGCCCTTCATGTTCCTGTCTTCCCATGCGCATGACGATATCGTGCGCCAGGCTTCGGAACATGGCGCCATCGGTTACCTGGTGAAGCCGGTCGACGCCAAGCAACTGGTGCCGGCGGTGGAAGCGGCCCTGATGCGGGCCCAGGAAATCCGCCACCTGCGCAATATCGGCGCCGAACTGGCTGCGGCGCTGGCGACCGGGCGCAAGGTCAGCGAACTGATGCGCATGCAACTGGAGCAACTGGTGCAAAGCCATTCGGCCGAGCTGGCCAAGCTGAATGAGCAACTCGACATGGCGCAACAGCATGTGCTGGAATCCGAAGCGCAGGCGCGCGAACTCGCGCGGCTGGCAAATGAAGATCCGCTCACCACCTTGCCGAACCGGCACTGGTTGACCAATTACTTGCCGATGGCGCTGCGTCGCGCCCGTACCAGCGGCAACATGCTGGCCGTCATGTACCTCGACCTGGACGGCTTCAAGGCCGTCAATGACACGCTCGGGCACCTGGCTGGCGATGAATTGCTGCGCGCCGCCGCCTTGCGCATGAAATCCGCGCTCAAGCCATCAGACAGCATTGCGCGCCATGGCGGCGATGAATTCGTGCTCGTGATCGAGCAAGTGCATGCAGAAACCGAGGCTGGCCACGTGGCGCAAAGGATGCTCGAAGTGCTGGGCAGCCCGTTCGAACTGAGCAAGGGCCGCAGCAAGGTCGCGGCATCGATCGGCGTCAGCCTGTTCCCGCGCGATGGCGACGATGCAGAGCAATTGCTGGCGCGTGCCGACCATGCAATGTATCGCGCCAAGGCGGGCGGCAAGGGGCTATACCGGTTTTACGAATCGCTGCCGGTGGATACGCCGAACTGGCAGCGCGTGCCAGACTCGCCACGGCGCCCGCAACCGCGCTGACCGGCGGCGTTTGCAGGTCGCGCCAACTGGCGCATATTCGGCGTGTCCTCGGCCGCACAGCGCATCCACCTCATCGGACTACGTCATAGGTCGCGATGCCGGCCGCTGGCCCCCAAGCAGTGATTCAATCGGCAGGGCTTTCGCTTCAGCCCGGCACGGGCAGCACCAGAGCCGGCTTGAACGCCTTGTTTTCAAAATCGATGTCGGCCGGCGTGGCCGCGGCGCGCTTGTTGAACGCATAGCCACGCGGATTGGCCACGACCCGGCAGCCCCCAACCCGATAGTCCATGTTGTCATGCACATGACCGTGCAGCCAGAGCTGCGCTGCGGGCAGCATGTCTTCCAGGTTGCTGACAAAGGCAGGGTTGAGCGGATTGTCGCGAAAGCGCGCATGCACCGACAAGGGATGCGGCGCATGGTGGGTGATGACGACTGTCGGCCCATCGTGCCCACAAGCCAGGCGCGCGGCCAGCCAGGCGCGGTCGCGGCGATGCTCTGCCAGCGCGTCTTCAGGCATGAAGATGGCGCCGCGGTGCGCGATGTAGCGGTGATCATTGGCATGCAAGCGCGCATAGTCCATCGCCGCCTGCGGCGCGAGGCTGGGATCGAGCTCGTAATCGGTCCATAAGGTGCAGCCCAGGATGCGCACGCCATCGATATGCACTTCATCCTCGTCAAGCAGGCGCACCCGGTGGCCCGGGCGCGGCTGCTGCAGCGCTTGCCGGGCACGGCCATAGTCAGCGCGATAAAACTCATGATTGCCGGCGACATAAAGCACGGGCACTGGCCAGTCGGCGAACAGCGACCAGGCAAGCTCGCCTTCAGCGATATCGCCAGCCAGCACCAGCAAGTCAGCCTCCGGTGCGGGTTCGATCACGCGTTCGCCAGGAAAGCGGGCCTGGAGGTGTTCCAGGTGCAGGTCGGATGCGAGCTGGATTTTCATCGTAGTTTTGCGTTTGAAGCACTCTTCTGGCGGCTTCGCTTGTGTCAGGTGTGGCCAGCATAGTGCCAGACTTTCAAAGCAAGCTTGCACCGTTGGGCGCAAGCCGGCCAGCCTGCTGGCGCCAAGGCCATGCGAAGTTCAGCTTGCTGATCTACATCAACCCCTTGGCCAAGTTGCTTGCGCGCGCCAGATGCGATTCCTAGCTTGTTGGGGCGGCGCGATTTCGCGTCCAACCGTCCCGCAATTCATAAGGAATCCAATGCCCACCACGCTTGCCGTTGACCGCCCGCAGCCACTGCCGGCCTCATCGCCCGCCCCCAATCCGTCCCCTGGCGCTGCCCAGCCTGCGGCCGCATCAGCTGCCAATGAATCGCGCCCCGATCCGGCGCCGCCAGCCGATATCGTCGATCCGCCGGGCGTGGTCGTGATCCAGCAAACGCAGGGGGAGGCGTCGCAGGCGCGGGGTGCGGCAGGTGAACCTGCTGCCAGCCAGGCGTCGCCTGCCGCCAACGGCACCCATGCCACTACCGGCGCGGCTGGGGCCGCGCCTGCGGCGCCGCCTGAGGATGTGTTGCCAGTCGATGCCTTGCTCGCTGGCTTGGTGGCTGCAGTCGTGCTTTTCCTCATCGCCCGGAAATTACGCCGCTAAAACCCGGCTTGTGCAAGCAGCCCGCCGCGTTTTTTCGCGGCGGTCATGGGGTTCGGGAAAGGGCGCGTGCGCGCAGGCGCACACCTGCCGCTCAGGATGCGTCCGGTGCCAGCAGCACGCTGCGCAAGACCACATCGGTGATATAGCCCAGCCAATGTTCGAGTGCGCCCGCGCTCATCAAATCCACGCCCAGGAAAACGCCCAGCGTGTAACGGTTGGACTGGTAGAAATAGCCAAGCGAGGCGATCGCAATATACAGGTCGCTGGCCCGGACTTCGGGCCGGAACAAGCGTTTCGCCACGCCCGCTTCCAGGATTTGTTCGAGTATTCGCACCGAAGGCGAGGACAAGGTGCGCGCGCGCTGGGATTTCTTCACGTGCCGGCCCTGGTACAGGTTTTCACTGTTGAGCAGGGCCAGGAAATCCGGATGGTCCAGGTAGTATTGCCAGGTGAAGCGCACCACCGTGGCCAGCGCCTGCACTGGATGCGCCAGGTCGAATTCGAGCGCCGCTTCTGCATCCACCATGCGCTGGTAGACCGTTTCCAGCACTTCCACGTACAGCATCTCTTTGCTGCCGAAGTAGTAGTAAATCATGCGGTCGTGCGTGCGCGCCATCTTCGAGATGGCTTCCACGCTGGCGCCGGCGAAACCATGCTTTGAAAACATCTTCGTGGCCGAGCGCAGGATCGCGTCACGCGTCGTCACCGCCCGTGCCTGGGTCGGCGTGGCCGGTACTACCGTGGCTGCGCCTGCGCGCGAACGGGCCGGGCTTTTTCTTGCACGCGGGGTGGGCTTTTCGTCGAGCGCAGGCATGGTGCGGGTGGATAAATTCGGATCGATGCATCTTAACTGTGCAAGCCCCGCCACGCACTAAAAACTAGCCCGCGCCGCCCGTTTTTGTAGCGATCACCGAAATTTCTTGCGGCCTGATTTTTGGCATGCTAATTTGCGTTATAAATGTAGTGGACACTGAATTTGCGACCGGTCGGCGCAGCGGAAAATTGCCGCGCCGGCAGGGCCAGGCGCCGTGTTGCGCTACCGCTTTCCAGCGCAGCACGCACGGGAGACCCAGCCATGCCACGGATTTCTGCAGTCGACGGTACCGCCTTGTATTACGAAGAATCGGGTAGCGGCACGCCGCTCGTCTTCGTACATGAATTCGCCGGGAATTACCGGACCTGGGAACCGCAGATGCGGTATTTCTCGCGTTCTCATCGCTGCATCACGTTCAGCGCGCGCGGCTATCCGCCGTCGGACGTGCCTGCCGATGGGGCCAGCTACGGCCAGGATATTGCGCGCCAGGATGTGATTGCACTGATGGATGCGCTGGGTATCGACCGGGCCCATGTGGTCGGGCATTCGATGGGCGCCTATACCGCACTGCATGTCGGCCTGCATCATCCGCAGCGCTGCCTGTCGGTGGCGGCAATTGGCTGCGGCTGGGGTTCCAGCCCGAGCGAGCGCGATGCGTCGGTGCAGTTGTGCCAGGACATAGCCGCCATGTTCCGTGACGAGCCGATTGAACAGGCCGCCGACAAATATGCGAATTTCGCGATGCGCCTGTCCTTCAAGGCCAAGGACCCGCGCGGCTTTGCTGAATTCAGCCGCATGCTGGCGGAAAATTCCGGCCC
>JAQGMC010000125.1 GCA_028292545.1 Paucimonas sp. | reverse complement strand
GCGCCGCCTGTATTCAGGCTTTCAAATGCGGGTGCGATGACCGTGTTGCCGGCGGCGGCCAGGTCGGGACTGGCCGGGCTGCTGCTGGATCCGCCGCCGCAGGCGGCCAGCACGAGGCAAAGCAGGGCGCTGCCGGCGCTCCGAATGGATGTCTGGTTCATGTATTTGTCGTTGTTGTTGGACAAACACATTGAACCGTCGAATGCCGCACGGGAAGTTGCGCGCTTTAAACTTCCCATGTGGCCACTTCTGCCCTGCGTCAATCACCGGCCGAATGGCGAGCAAAATAGTCAGGGCTGACGCGGTGTTGTGCGCGCCTGCAGCGACGCTCCAGGCGCATCGCCTGGAGCGTCGCTAATCAAAAGGCGGGAATAAAGTTACGCATTGCGCGAGCTGGCGAAATTCGCAGCCCGCAGTGCGGATCAAGGGGCGGGCGCGTCGGTTTGCAGCATGCAAAACAGCCCGGCAGCCAGCAACAGCGCCGACGACAGCCACAGCCCCGTCGACAAGTGTCCGCTGCGATCCGACGCAATGCCTGCCACCAGCGGTCCTGCCATCTGGCCGACCGAGAATGCCACCGTCAAACCCGCCATTGCGGCGGTCCAGGAGGCTTGCGGCAGCAAACGCCTGATCATGACGGTGATCGCGGTTGGCGCTGCGAATATGCTGCCGCCAAATACAAGTGCAAACACGAAAGCCGAACCCAGCCCGGGCGCCAGCAAGACAGGCAGCGAACCCGCGAGGGTGACAGCAGAAGCGGCCGCCAGGCCGCGCGCCCCGCGGGCGCCGTCCAGCCAGCGGCCCCAGGCGCGCAGCATCAAGGCTGACGACACGCCCAGCAAGATCCAGAATGCAGCCACGGTCCAGGTGCCAAAGCCTTCACGCTGCAGGAAAGCGACGACGAAGGTCATGTAACTCATGGCGCCGGCGCCAAAAAGCAGGTAACCGATGAAGGATGGCCACAGCCGTCCCAGTTGCGCGCTGCTCAGCACCGTCGCCGGCGCCTGGCCTGGCTGCGTCACGCAGCGCGCCGCCATGCTGGCTGGCAGCACCAGCAGCAAAGACAGGATGCCCAGGCCGGCCCAGCCCGAGCGCCAGGCATCGGCGCCCATCACTGCCTGTGTGGCTGGAATCAGCAGGCCCGACAGTGCAATGCCGCTGCCGATGCCAGAGAAATACAAGGCAACCAGCAGCGAAGACCGGCGCGCTTCACTGGTGCTGATGCTGGCAGCCAGCGCCGCCCCCAATATGAAGACTGGCGCATTCACGATACCCCCGAAGGCACGCAGCAAGGACAGCAAGAGATAGTCCGACGCCAGCGCCATGGCCAGGATGGACAGTGCGCTCAAGCCCAGGCAGGCGACAAAGCAGCGTGCCAGGCCATACCTGCGCGCCAGCCAGCCGGTGCCGATTGCGCCTGCCACATAACCCAGTGCATTGGCCGTATTAATCCCGGCGGCCAGCGCATAAGTCCAGTGCAGGTCGGCCCGCATTGGCGGCAACAGCATGCCGTAAGACATGCGCGACAGCGCCAGCGAAACCATGGAGCCAAACGAAAGCCCGAGGGCGATGATCCAGTCGGCCTGGGCAAGCGGCTTTGGCAGGGTTGACATGCAGCACTCCGGTGCAAAAAGGAAACGCCACAGCCTACCACCGCATGCGCTTCCGGGCAGGAGGGGGAAATCCCACAATCCCCGCAATCCGACCGGCCAGGTTTCCCGCCGACCAGTTTCCCAATCCAGCGCAAACCGCACGGCATCTCGTTTTGCCATTGGTCATGAAGCAGGAGCCGCGCCCCGTTACTGTTGCACTACAAACGACGCAAGGGCTTTCGATGAACATGTCTTCCGTTTCGACGGTCTGCACGCTGGTGGTCCTGGCGCTGTCGGCCCGGCTATTGATGTTTGCTGCCGCCCAGCTAAAACGCCAGGCAGTATCGCGCCGCCACATGCTGTCATGGGCACTGCTGGGCGTGGCGCTCAACACCGTACTGCCTGAAGGAGGCGGCCTGGCAAGTCCGGTTCCGGGCGGTGTCGGCTTCGTCAAATCCGTGTTTGCGATGGCGATGGGGGCCTGCCTGCTGCTGCCCCTGTATGCGCTGAAACTGCTGCGCATCACCGATGTGATGCTGATGGCAATGGTGGGCGCCTACCTGGGTCCGAACTGCGCCCTGGCGGTGCTGTTGTGCTCCTTTGTGATGGCCGGGGTGCTGGCAGCCTACCTGATTTGCCGGACCCGCTCGGTCGGCGCTTTTGTGAACAATATCCAGGAATTGCTGATGAGCGGCTTTTTCAAGATGATGGTGCGCGACATGCCACCTATCGGCGGTAGCCCGGCGCCGACGCCCAAGCTGCCCTTTGGCGTCGCTATCGCGGCTGGCACGGTGCTTTACCTCACCATGAGCCCGGACCTGCAGATTCTGTTCATGCTGCGCCTGGGCCCGGCCTGAGCGGCGCCAGGACCGCAGCAGCCGCCTCAGCTTCAACCTACGCGCTTCACATCCCGGTTTGCGCGCCGCACTCGAGCGCATATTGTTCTTGCTTGCGGCGCTGGCTTCGCCTGGCGCGCGCTTCCCGCTTTGCATCAGCGTGGGCGGCATCTTCCTCGCTCCAGCGTTTCTTCATATCCAGCAGCTTGCATTTTTTCTGGTGCGCCAGGCGCCCGGCTTCGGCCCGGTTGCGGGCCGATTCTTCTTGCGCCGCACGCCGCTCGCGTTCGCTGCGCAAGCGGTTCAATTCCGCCTGGTCGCGCGCGGTCTTGCGTGCGACTTCACGCGCGGTAGCCGGATCGGGCACATCGGCCGGGGCCAGCACGGCCACGGACTGGCCACTGGCACAAGGCGTATCGGAATAGGTAGTCGAGCCACCGCTACTGCAGCGGTACATTGCCTGGGCCGGCAATGAAGCCACCAACAGCAGCGCCAGCAGCAAAAGCGGCAGGGATGGGAAGCACAGGCAGGGCGGTGGAAGGCGCATGAAAGTCCTCTGAAAGGTTCAGAGCACTTTCCCCGGGTTCATCAGGTTCAGCGGATCCAGTGCCTGTTTGATGGTGTGCATCAGGTGCATTTCAACCGGCGACTTGTAGCGCAGGATTTCCTCGCGCTTCAATGCGCCAAGGCCATGCTCTGCCGAAATCGACCCGCCGAAGCCGTGAACGCTGTCATGCACGACGCGGTTGACGCCGGCCTGGCACGCAAGGAATTTATTAGCATCCATGCCCGGGGGAGGCGATACGTTGTAGTGCAAATTGCCATCGCCAAGATGCCCGAAGGTCACCATCCGAACGCCTGGGTAAAAGTCTTGTAAGTGCTTGTCCGTTGTGTGAACAAAAGCGCCGATATTTGATATCGGGACGGACACATCGTGTTTGATGTTCTTGCCCTCTGCAGCCTGGGCCTCGGATATATGTTCGCGCAACTGCCACAGCGATTTTGACTGGGCGATCGACGATGCCACCACCGCATCCTGCACCAGGTCTTCTTCCAGCGCGACTGTCATGACGGCTTCCAGCAGCGTCATCGCATGTTCTTCCGATTCACTGTCCGACAATTCCAGCAGCACGTATTGCGGGTAGCGTTTGGGCAGCGGGTGTTCCAGGTGCGGGAAATGCCGCTTCACCAGGTCCATGCAAAAACCGGACATCAGCTCGAACCCGGTCAATGCCGGGCCACAGCGTTCCTGGGCAATCATCAACAGCTTCAGCGCGTCGGCGGGCGTATGCAAACCGGTCAAGGCAGTCAGGCGCGCCTTCGGTTGCGGGAACAGCTTCAGCACCGCCGCGGTGATGATGCCCAGCGTGCCCTCGGCGCCAATGAACAAGTCACGCAAGTCATAACCGGTATTGTCTTTGCGCAGGCCGCGCAAGCCATCCCAGATGTCGCCGTCGGCCGTCACCACCTCCAACCCCAGGCATAACTCGCGCGCATTGCCGTAACGGAGCACGCCGGTGCCGCCGGCATTGGTGGAGAGGTTGCCGCCGATGGTGCAACTGCCTTCGGAAGCCAGCGACAGCGGGAATAGCCGGTCGCTCGCCGCCGCCGCGGCTTGCACCTGGGCCAGCACGCAACCCGCCTCCACGGTCATCGTATTGTTGACGGCGTCGATGGCGCGAATGCGCTTCAAGCGTCCAAGCGACATCACGACTGCGCGGGCGCTTTCGTCGGGCACGCTGCCCAGCACCAGGCCGGTGTTGCCGCCCTGCGGCACGATCGGCACGCGCCAGGTCTTGCAAAGCGCGACCAGTTCAGCCACTTCCACGGTGCTGGCCGGACGCAGCACGGCCAGCGCGCGTCCAGTGAAGCGGCGGCGCCAGTCGGTCAGGTAGCCAGCCATGTCGGCCACATCCACCAGCACCTGGCTGGCGCCAATGGTGGCGCGGCAGGCGTCGAGGAAAGCTTCCATGCTTGCTTGCTCGGTTCGTGGGGTCATGGTCCAGCCAGGCGGGAGCGCCGCCACAGCCCGGGCGGATCGCTTGTTTTCAATCGTTGAGTGGTTCAGATGCCTTGCGGATCGCTTCTTTGGCCAGGCGCTTTGCAGTCTGTTTGTAGGGCCGCAGGTACAGCATGGTAGCGATGAAGAATACGCACACCAGCACGATCTCGCACACCGCCATGGCCTGGGACCAGCCGTGCTCAGTGGTGGCGCGCACCGTGCCTTCGGCCAGGTAGAGCAGGATCAGCATCGATGACCATTGCAGCGTGTAGACGTCGCGCTTCAGTATGCCGCGCAGGGGTATCAGCAAGGGCACCACTTTCAGCACCATCCAGGAACCGCCCGGCCGCAGCGGCGCCACCAGCATTTCCCAGGCAACGCACAGCAGGATCAGCGCGACCATGCTGGCGCAGGCGCTGACATAAAGGGAATGATGCAAACGCTTGTTCATCGTCGGTCCTGCAATCGGGATGCGGTTTCAGCGAGGCGCCGGCCGAGCGCCATTGCCAGCGTGCGGGTGTCCTGGTCGAGCTGGTTGTTGCCGTTGACGCCCGACCAGTGGCTGGCGCCATAAGGGCTGCCGCCGCTGCGGGTGGTCATCAATTCCGCCTGGGTATAGGGCAAGCCCAGCAGCAGCATGCCGTGGTGCATGAGGGGCAGCATCATCGATTGCAGCGTGGTCTCCTGTCCGCCGTGCAGGCTGCCGGTGGAAGTGAAGACGCAGGCAGGCTTGCCGGCGAGCGCGCCCGACAGCCACAGCGATGAGGTGCCGTCCCAGAAGTATTTCATTGCCGACGCCATGTTGCCGAAGCGGGTCGGTGAGCCCAGCGCCAGGCCGTCGCATTGCTGCAAGTCTGCCAGTTCGGCATACGGCGGGCCGCTGTCGGGAATGTCGGGTTCCCGGGCCTCAGTTACGGTGGACACTGCCGGCACGGTGCGCAGGCGGGCGTCGCAGCCAGGCACGCTTTCCACGCCCTGGGCAATCAATTCAGCCAAAGCGCGGGTCGAGCCGTGGCGCGAGTAGTACAGCACGAGAAGGGTAAGGGCGGATCGGGACATGCTTGGTATTATAGGGCGCTTTGTTTGCGCGACCGGGCGATTCCGGCCAGCTTTGCGATGGAAAAAACTTCCGCACCATGCCTTCCAAAGCCTTGAATGCCGTGCGTGGCCTGACGCTGGCGCAATTGCGCGACCTGCTGCGCTTTGCGCTGCGCCGCCTGACCGAGGAACGCTTGCCGCAAGCCGCCGGCAGCCTGACCTTCACCACGGTGCTGGCGATCGTGCCGGTGCTGACGATCACGTTTGCCATCTTCACCACCTTTCCCCTGTTCGATACCTTTCGCAAAGCCGTCGAAAGCTATTTCTTCAAGAACCTCATGCCCCAGGGCATTGCCCACACCATCCTCGACTATTTGAACCAGTTTGCCAGCCAGGCCAAGCGGCTTTCCGCAATCGGCGCGGTCGTGCTGGGCTTTACGGCGCTGGCCATGATTGCCATGGTGGACCGCGCCTTCAACCAGATCTGGCGCGTGCGCCGGGTCCGGCCCTTTACCCAGCGCATCCTGATCTACTGGGCCGTGTTGACGCTTGGCCCCTTGATGACCGGTATCTCGATCACGGCCACCGCCTACCTGTTTGATGCCACCAGCGCAGCGGTCGGCGGCATGCCTTTCGCCGGCGGCTTGTTCTTCACCGCGCTGTCGCTGTTGACGACGACGGGCATGTTCACGCTGCTGTATGCCGTGGTGCCGAACCGGGCAGTCGACTGGCGCGATGCACTCATCGGCGGCTTGTTTGCAGCGCTTGCGTTCGAAGTCTCCAAGCGCCTGTTTGCGCTGTTCGTGGCCAACTTTGCCACCTATACCATCGTCTATGGCGCGTTGGCTGCCGTGCCGATTTTCCTGGTCTGGATTTATGTCGGCTGGATGATCGTGCTGATCGGCGCCGTGCTGGCAGCGGCGCTGCCGGTGGTCCGTTATGAACGCTGGTGGCATGTGGCGGCGCCAGGCAGCGCCTTTGTCGATGCAATGGGCTTGCTGCAAGTATTGTTTGAAGCGCGTGCAAGCGGCGAGTCGGCCGCGGTGGATGTGCATGCGATCCGCCTGCGGACCCGGCTTGGCTATGACGAATCCGAATTGCTGTTACAGCGCATGCTCGACGCTGGCTGGGTTGGCCGCATCAAGTCTGACTTGCCGCGCCGGTTGCAATGGGCGCGGCGCACCGAAGACAGTTCGGATCGCTGGACGCTGTTGGCCAATCCCGACCAGTTACGACTGGCCGATGTGTACCGGCTGTTCGTGTTCGGCCCCTCCGAAAACCAGGACCTGGCGCGCCAGGTCGAGGCCGCGGTCGAGCAAGGCTTGTCGCCCAGCCTGTCGGCATGGTTTGGCGAAGCGGCACGCGCAACTGGCGTTCCAGCGCTTGCTGTTACTGCGGCAGCCGCTGCCACTGCGGCTGCCACTGCGACTGCGCCCGGCACGCGGCTGCCCGGAGCGGCCGAGGCTTCGCATTAAAGGCTGGCTATTGCGCCGCCTGGCAGCCAGCTAGGGAAGGTCGATAAAGCGGCGCAAGCTATCCAGCACCGCATCCGGTTGCTCGGCCATCATGTTGTGCCCGCAGGGGAGCATCACGACTTCGGCTTGCGGCAGCGCCTGCCGCAGCCCGGCCGCAGCCTTCGGCGGCGTCATCATGTCGCTGCTTCCGAGCACGAACAGGGCAGGGCAAGCCAGCGCCCGCGCCGCATTCTCGCCACCGGCATAACTGTCGCAAGCGACAAAGTCGGTATGGAACACCGGTTCGCTGCTGCTTGCAGTGACATGTTCCATTAGCCGTTGCGACATGCCCGGGACCCAGAAACCCGGCCCCGGTGAAGATGGCTTGGGTGCGAGCGTGGAGTGCGACCAGATATTGACTGCCATCGTCGCGCGCGGCTGGTTTTCAAGTGCGTCGCGCAACAAGGTTGGGGACACTTTCATCGGCCAGGCTACGGCCAGCAGCGCAAGCTTGTGCACGCGCCCGGGTGCATGCGCAGCCGTTTCCAGCGCCACCAGCGCGCCCATGCTGTGGCCGACAAGCGTTGCCTGCTGCAGCCCGGCGGCATCCATCAGCGCCAGCAGCCAGTCGCGCATCGCTTCCACCGAACCCAGTGGCGGCCCTTTGCTGCGGCCATGCGCGGGCAAGTCGGGCACCAGCACTGCATAGCCGTGATGCGCGAAATACCGGCTTTGCAAGGCCCATACCGAATGATCATTCTGGGCGCCATGGATAAAGACAATCGCCGGCAAGGCTGGATCGAAAGCCTTGCCGCCGCTGTAAAAATAAACCTGCGACCCCTGCACGTCGAGCAGCATCTCAGGCCCCTTTTTGCGCTGCGCGCAAGCCGCGCTGCAAGTCTTCGATCAGGTCATCGGCATCTTCCAGGCCGACTGACAGGCGCATCGTGCCTTCAGTAATGCCGGACGCCGCAAGTTGCGCAACCGGTACCCGGAAATGCGTGGTCGAGGCCGGATGGATCACCAGCGACTTGGCGTCGCCCACATTAGCCAGGTGGGAAAACACTTTCAGCGCTTCGACAAAGCGCCGGCCCGCGGCGCGATCCCCGTGCAGGCTGAATGAGAACACTGCGCCGCAACCGCGCGGCAGCAGGCGCTGCGCCAGCGCATGGTCGGGATGGCTAGTCAATTCCGGATACGACACCGATTCAACCGCCTTGTGCTCATTGAGGAAAGCCACCACCTTGCGCGTATTGGCGACATGCCGCTCCATGCGCAGCGACAGTGTTTCTACGCCTTGCAGGATGGTGAAGGCATTGTGCGGGCTCATCGCCGCGCCAAAGTCGCGCAGTCCCTCGCGCCGGGCGCGCAGCGCAAAGGGCGCCACGGTCGATTCTTCTGCAAATACCATGCCGTGGAAGCCGGCATAGGGTTCGCACAGTTCCGCGAAGCGGCCGCTGCGCGCATGTGCACCAGCCCAGTCGAAACGCCCGCCATCGACCAGCAAGCCACCCATTGCCGTGCCGTGCCCGCACAAGAATTTGGTGGCCGAGTGAAACACCAAGTCGGCGCCCAGCTCGAAAGGTTTCAACAGATAGGGCGTGGTGAAGGTGGAATCGACCATCAGCGGCAAGTCGTGCTCATGCGCCAGTGTCGAGACGCGTTCGATATCCAATACATCCAGGCCCGGGTTGCCCAGGGTTTCGGCGAACAAGACCCGGGTTTCGGGGCGGATCGCCGCGCGCCAGGCATCAATGTCGCGCGGATCGACGAAAGTGGTGTCGATGCCGAAGCGGCGCATCGTGTAATCGAGCAGGTTGTGCGACCCACCATACAAGGCGCGCGACGCGACCACATGTGCGCCGGCGCCCGCAATCGTGGCCAGCCCCAGGTGCAGGGCGGCTTGGCCACTGGCGACTGCAATGCCGGCGACGCCGCCTTCCAGCGCGGCAATGCGTTCTTCCAGCACCGCATTAGTCGGGTTGGAAATGCGCGAATAGACATGGCCGGCGCGTTCCATGTTGAACAAGGCCGCTGCATGGTCGGAATCGCGAAACACATAGGATGAAGTGAGGTAGATCGGCGTGGCGCGGGCGCCGGTGGCAGGATCGGGCGCGGCGCCGGCATGCAGGGCCAGCGTGTCGAAACCAGGGTAATGCGGGTCGCTCATCGGTCTTCCTCTCCATTGATGCTGCGCTCACTGCCGCAGGCTTGCGCCGAGACATCTGTGCTGGCTGGATTTTTACCTGCGCATACGCTACATTGCAATCGGAAGAACAACAAGCGCGGGGATGGCCACATGAAGGTATCGGAAATACTGAAGGTCAAGGGCGACATCCTCTACACCGTTACCCCCGACACACCCTTGCGGCAAGCGGTCCACACCATGGCCGAGCGCGACATTGGCTCGCTGGTGGTCATGCAAGGCGGCAAGCTGGTGGGCATGCTGACCTTCCGCGAAGTCATCAAAACGCTGCATTCCAACGATGGAACCGTCGGCACGGAAAATGTGCGCGACCACATGGCCCACGATCCGGTCACGATCACGCCCGACACGGATATCAATGAAGTGCGGCGCCTGATGCTGGAACTGCACGCACGCTACGTGCCAGTCATGGAAGGCAATACGCTGCTGGGCATCATGTCCTTCTATGACGTGGCCAAGGCCGTGCTCGAAGCCCAGGGTTTTGAAAACAAGATGCTGAAGGCTTATATCCGCGATTGGCCTGCGGAAGGCGACGAGTAATTGTCGCAAGTAAGCGTTGACCGGCCGGGCCAATTTGCGCTCCTGCGCCAGCGCCGCTTCGCGCCGTTTTTCTGGACCCAGTTCCTGGGTGCCTTCAACGACAACCTGTTCAAGACCGCGCTCGTGGTGGCGCTGACTTATGAAGCCGCTTCCTGGACCACGGCCGACGCGCGCCTGCTGAACAACCTGATTCCGGGCTTGTTCATCCTGCCTTTCCTGCTGTTTTCCGCCACTGCCGGCCAGCTTGCCGACCGCATGGAAAAAGGACGACTGGCCCGCTTCGTGAAGCTGCTTGAAATCGGCATCATGGCGCTGGCGGCGCTGGGCTGGATGACCCACACGCTTTGGCTGCTGGTGGCGGCGGTGGTGGGCATGGGCTTGCATTCGACGCTATTCGGTCCCGTCAAATATGCCTACCTGCCGCAGCACTTGCATGCGAACGAACTGATTGGTGGCAATGGCGTGGTCGAGATGGGCACCTTCGTCGGCATCCTGACTGGCGAAATTTTGGGTGCGGCGCTGGTGCTGCACAAGCCCTGGGGCATACCGCTGGTGGCAGGCGGCACCTTGGCCGTGGCGCTTGCCGGATGGCTCGCCAGCCGCGCCATCCCGCTGTCGCCGGCCGCAGATCCGACGCTGCGCATCAACCGCAACCCGTTTACCGAAACTGTGAGGAACCTGGCTTTCACGCGCAAGAACCGGCCAGTCTTTATCGCGGTGCTGGCCAATTCCTGGTTCTGGTTTTACGGCGCGATCATGCTGGCCCAGTTCCCGGTGTATGCGAAGGATTACCTGCATGGCGACCACGGCGTATTCGTATTGTTGCTGACGGTTTTTTCGCTGGGCATTGGCGTGGGCTCGCTGCTGTGCGAATGGCTTTCGGGGCGCAAAGTGGAAATTGGCCTGGTGCCCCTGGGTTCGATCGGGCTGTCGCTGTTTGGCATCGACCTCTACTTTGCCAGCCAGGCGGCATTCGACCCGGCCGTGGTTGGCGCTGCCGGCTTCATCGGCCGCCCGGGCAGCCTGCGCATCTTGTTCGATTGCGCCCTGATCGGCATGTTCGGCGGTTTCTACATCGTGCCGCTGTTTGCCATGATCCAGACCCGCTGCGACCCGGCGCATGTGGCGCGCACCATCGCCGGCATGAACATCATGAATGCCCTTTTCATGGTCGTGTCCGCAGGCGTGGCCATGCTGCTGCTGCAGCAGGGCTTGTCGATTCCCGGCATTTTCCTTGCCACCGCACTGATGAATGCCGTGGTCGCGGCCTATATCTTCAGCCAGGTGCCGGAATTCCTGGCGCGCTTCCTGGCCTGGCTGCGCATTCGCCCGCTGCCCTCCGTGAGCGGCAGTGAGCAATAAGCCGCCCTATCGGGGATAGAACCCGGGGGGGGCCGTGGCTGGCGGGCTCGGCATCGTTTGTCCCTGCTAGAATCCAGTGTTTCGCACTTTCATTCAGGCCCATCATGTCCGGCAGCACCATCGGCACACTATTCACTGTCTCCACCTTCGGCGAATCGCACGGCCCTGCGATCGGTTGCGTGGTCGATGGCTGCCCGCCCGGCATGCTGCTGTCTGAGGCTGACATCCAGCCCGAACTTGACCGCCGCCGTCCCGGCACCTCGCGCCACGTGACGCAGCGCCAGGAGCCAGATACGGTAAAAATCCTGTCCGGCGTTTTCGAGGGCCGCACCACCGGCACGCCGATTGCGCTGTTGATCCAGAATGAAGACCAGCGCAGCAAGGACTACAGCAATATCGCCGAAACCTTCCGCCCCGGCCATGCGGATTACACCTACTGGCACAAATACGGCATTCGCGACCCGCGTGGCGGCGGCCGTTCTTCCGCGCGGCTGACGGCGCCCGCCGTCGCTGCTGCAGCGATTGCGCGCAAGTGGCTGTTCGAGCAGTACGGCACCAGCTTCCACGGCTGCATGAGCCAGTTGGGCGAGCGCGTCATTGCTTTCCAGTCCTGGGACCACGTACACAACAATCCCTTTTTCGCTGCCAATGCCGAGGTCGTACCGGAACTGGAAGCCTATATGGATGAGCTGCGGCGCCTGGGCGACTCTTGCGGCGCCCGGATCGACGTGGTGGCGCGCCAGGTGCCGGTGGGCCTGGGCGAACCGATCTACGACAAGCTGGACGCCGACATTGCCCACGCCATGATGGGCATCAATGCGGTCAAGGGCGTGGAGATTGGCGCCGGCTTTGGCTGCATCACGCAAAAGGGTAGCGAACATGGCGACGAACTGACGCCGCAAGGCTTCGCCAGCAACCATGCCGGCGGTGTGCTGGGCGGCATATCGACCGGCCAGGACATCACCGTGTCGCTGGCCATCAAGCCAACTTCCAGCATACGGGTGCCGCGGCGCTCGATCGACAAGCAAGGCAATCCGCAAACTGTCGAAACCTTTGGCCGCCACGATCCTTGCGTGGGCATACGGGCCACGCCGATTGCCGAAGCGATGCTGGCGCTGGTGCTGATGGACCACGCGCTGCGCCATCGCGCGCAATGCGCAAACGTGCAGGTGGCCACACCACGCTTGCGCTGAACGGTGCCCACACCCCGCTTGCGCTGAAGGGCGGCCATGCAGCGCGCCGCCGGGCCAGGCCGGCGCAATGAACGCATCGACGGGCCGCCCCGGTCCGGGCACCGGCTTGCGTTGCCGGAAAGCAGCAAATTGAAGCGGTCATGCCAGCAGGCACGGTTAGAATAGCCCACCGCATTTCCTGCTTCCTGGACTCCACTCGTGCTGCGACCTGCCTGGCCGGATCAATCCTTCAGCTTTGCCCTGTTCCTCTTTGCCTATTACGGTTATGTGGGCGTGTTCTCGCCCTACGGCAGCCTGTATTTTGCCGAGCTGGGCATGTCGGCAGCGCAGATTGGCCTGTTGATGTCGCTGATGCAGGTGATGCGCATATTCGGTCCCAACCTGTGGGGCTGGATCGCCGACCACAGGCAACAGCGCGTGCTGGTACTGCGCTTCACCGCTGCCGCCGCGGTGCTCTCGTTTTGCGGCCTGTTCATCGCAGACGGTTTCACCCAGGTTTTCATCGTGATGGTGGTATTCAATTTGTTCACCAGCGCCCAGGGCCCGCTGTCGGAAGCGCTGATGCTGTCGTCCATGCGCGGTGACCTCACGCATTACGGCCGGCTGCGGCTATGGGGCTCGGTCGGCTTCATCGTCGCGGTATCGATTGCCGGCAAGCTGCTCGACTGGCAAGGCATCCGCATGCTGCCCTGGATCGCCCTGGCCCTGCTGTCGCTGGTGCTGATTGCCAGCCTGCGCATGCGTGAGTCGGCCGAGCCGGCGCCGGCGCGGCCTGTGGCCGCCATGTCGGAGCTGCTGCGGCGGCGCGATGTGCAGGCTTTCTTCCTGTCGACCTTCCTGATGATTGCCGCCCATGCGGCAATGTATGTGTTTTATTCCCTCTATCTTGCGCAGATCGGTTACAGCAAAACGGTGATCGGGCTAATGTGGTCACTGGGCGTGGTCGCGGAAATCTTGTTTTTTTTCTGGCAGGCCCCCATCTTCAGGCGTATCGGCGTTGAACGCCTGATGCTTGCGTCGCTGCTGATTGGCGTCGTGCGCTTCCTGATGATTGGTTTTGCCGCGCAGTCGCTGTTCTGGCTGCTGGTGGCACAGGTGCTGCATGCGGCAACCTTTGGCGTGCATCATTCGGCCTCGGTTGCGACCATGCAGCGCTGGTTCAGCGGGCCCTTGCAGGCGCGCGGACAAGCATTGTTCATCAGTATTTCATACGGCTTGGGAGGCAGCGCCGGGGGGCTGCTGCTGAGCGTGTTCTGGGATACATTCGGCCCCCGGGCGGTCTATCTGGTCGCGGCGGTGTTGTGCGCGGCCGGGGCGGGGGCTGCGGCAATGTCTTATCGTTGGCACAAAAATTTCGGGGAATGACATGAGCAAACGAAGCACGGATCGTCGCAATTGGGTGCGCGGCCTGGCCATGGGCTTGACGCTGGTATTCGCCGTGGGTTGTGAAACGGTACAAACCACCCAGTCTGGCGTAGTGGGCGTGGATCGCAGCCAGCGCATGGCGATTTCGGCAGGGGAAATCGAGCAAGCCGCCACGCAGGAATATGGCAAGCTGCTGGCGGCGGAGCAGAAAAAAGGGAACGTCAACCGCAATCCGGCGCAATACAACCGGGTCCGCACAATCTCGTCGCGATTGATCCAGCAGGTGCCAGCTTTCCGTCCGGATGCACTGAAATGGAAGTGGGAAGTCAATGTGCTGACTTCACCCGAAGTCAATGCCTGGTGCATGCCAGGCGGCAAGATCGCGGTCTATACCGGCTTGATGGAAAAGCTGAACCTGACCGATGATGAACTGGCTGCCGTACTGGGCCATGAAATGGCGCATGCGCTGCGCGAACATTCCCGGGAACGGGCTTCCGAACAAGCGATGGCGGGCGTGGGCATCCAGATCATCTCGGCAGTAGCCGGCCTGGGCGACATTGGGCAGAAAGGGATGGAATATGCCTACATGGGCGTGCTGGGCCTGCCGAACTCGCGCGCACACGAAACCGAAGCCGACCGTATTGGCGTCGAACTTGCCGCCCGCGCCGGCTATGACCCGCGTGCCGCCGTTTCCCTGTGGCAGAAGATGGGTTCAGTGGGCGGGGCCGACGGTCCGAAATTCCTGTCCACCCATCCGCCGCGCGCCGAGCGCATGGCTGACCTCACCAGCTATGCTGCGCGGGTGATGCCGCTGTACCAGCAAGCCAAGAAATAATCCAGGCGCGTTGCGCCGGATGCAGGTCGCCGCCCTTGGGCGCGCGCCTGCAGGCGCGGCGCTCGCAGCCGGCCGGGTTGCCCGCCTTGACGCACCGGCAACACGATGGCCAGCCGGCTGCACACTCCCCGGCAACATGGTTCCGCATTGCACGGTATGGCATAATCAGGCGCTTCGCTATAGCTAGCGCGACTGACTGTCAAATCATGGCCCGAACCCTTTACGACAAGCTGTGGGATTCCCACGTCGTCGACACCAACGACGATGGCACCTCGATCCTGTACATTGATCGGCACCTGCTGCATGAGGTCACCAGCCCGCAGGCCTTCGAAGGACTGAAGCTGGCCAAGCGCCAGCCCTGGCGCAACGCCGCCAACCTGATGGTGGCTGACCACAATGTGCCCACCACCGACCGTGCCCAGGGCATCGCCGACCCAATCTCGCGCCTGCAAGTCGAAACGCTGGACGACAACGCGAAACAATACAGCCTGACTTATTTCGGCATGAACGACCGCCGCCAGGGCATCGTGCATGTGATCGGTCCCGAGCAGGGCGCCACGCTGCCCGGCATGACGGTGGTGTGCGGCGATTCCCATACTTCCACCCACGGCGCCTTTGGCTGCCTGGCGCACGGTATCGGCACTTCCGAAGTTGAGCACGTGCTGGCGACCCAGACCCTGCTGCAGAAAAAATCCAAAGCCATGCTGGTGCAGGTGGATGGCGCGCTGCCAGCGGGTGTCACGGCCAAGGATGTGGTGCTGGCTGTGATCGGCAAGATCGGCACCGCCGGCGGCACGGGCTATGCGATTGAATTCGCCGGCTCGACCATCCGCTCGCTGTCGATGGAAGGCCGCATGACGGTGTGCAACATGGCAATCGAAGCCGGCGCCCGCGCCGGCATGATCGCAGTGGATGACACCACCATCAATTACGTCAAGGGGCGTCCATTCGCGCCGGTGGGCCCGCACTGGGAGCGCGCAGTCGAATACTGGCGCACGCTGCAATCCGACGCTGGCGCGCGCTTTGACCTGGTGGTCACGCTCAATGCTGCCGAAATCAAGCCGCAAGTCACCTGGGGCACCTCGCCGGAAATGGTGGTGGCGGTCGATGGCCGCGTGCCAGACCCTGACAAGGAAAAAGACCCGGTGCGGCGCGATGCAATGGAAAAGGCGCTGGCCTACATGGGCTTGAAGCCCAATACAGCCATTGCCGATATCCGCGTCGACAAGGTTTTCATTGGTTCCTGCACCAACTCGCGCATCGAAGATTTGCGCGCGGCGGCGGCCGTGGTGCGCGGTAAATTCCGCGCCTCCAACGTGCGCCTGGCGATGGTGGTGCCGGGTTCCGGACTGGTGAAGGAACAAGCCGAGCGTGAAGGACTGGACCGCATCTTCCGCGACGCCGGTTTTGAATGGCGCGAGCCAGGCTGTTCCATGTGCCTGGCCATGAATGCCGACCGGCTTGAGCCGGGCGAACGCTGCGCCTCGACCTCCAACCGCAACTTCGAAGGCCGCCAGGGCGCAGGCGGGCGCACCCACCTGGTCAGCCCGGCGATGGCTGCGGCGGCCGGCGTGGAAGGCCATTTTGTGGATGTGCGCGGCGCCTGAGGCGGCGCTTGCATGAACCGACCAGCACAGGACCTGAAATGAGACAATTCACCATCGTAGACGGCATCGTGGCGCCGCTGGACCGCGCCAATGTCGATACCGACGCCATCATCCCCAAGCAATTCCTGAAGTCGATCAAGCGCAGCGGCTTCGGCCCCAACCTGTTCGACGAATGGCGCTACCTCGACCATGGCGAGCCGGGCATGGACAATAGCCGCCGTCCGCTGAATCCCGACTTTGTGCTGAACCAGCAGCGTTACCAGGGTGCGTCTATCCTGCTGGCGCGCAAAAACTTCGGTTGCGGCTCTTCGCGCGAACATGCGCCCTGGGCGCTGGACCAGTTTGGCTTCCGCGCCGTGCTGGCGCCCAGCTTCGCCGATATCTTTTTCAATAATTGCTTCAAGAATGGCTTGCTGCCCGTCGTGCTGACCGAAGGCCAGATCGACCACCTGTTCAACGAAGTCAAGGCTTTCCCTGGCTTCCGCCTCGTGATCGACCTGGAGCGGCAACTCGTGTCTACCGGCAACGGCAACATCAGCTATCCGTTCGAAGTGGATGCCTTTCGCAAGTATTGCCTGCTGAATGGCCTGGATGACATTGGCCTGACGCTGCGCCAGTCCGACAAGATCCGCGAATTTGAAGCGCGCCACCTGGCAAACCAGCCCTGGCTCACCAACACCATTTGATTGGCGGCGCAGCACACACGACAGCCGGGCCACAGGTACAAGCCAGGCACAGGCCAGGACAACGGCAGTGCGCAAAAGCCCAACGCAAAACAGCATAAACGGAACTCAAAAATGAAGATTGCAATCCTGCCTGGCGACGGCATCGGTCCTGAAATCATTGCCGAGGCAGTGAAGGTGCTCAATGCACTGGACGAGCGCTTCGAAATGGAAAGCGCGCCCGTGGGCGGCGCCGGTTATGAAGCGAGCGGCCATCCCTTGCCGGACGCCACGCTGAAGCTTGCGCAAGATGCCGATGCGATCCTGTTCGGCGCGGTCGGCGACTGGAAATACGACAAACTGGAACGGCCGCTGCGCCCCGAACAGGCGATCCTGGGCTTGCGCAAGAACCTGGGCTTGTTCGCCAACCTGCGTCCTGCGATCCTGTATCCGGAACTGGCCGGTGCATCGACGCTGAAGCCAGAAGTGGTGTCCGGGCTGGATATCCTGATCATTCGTGAACTGACCGGCGACATTTATTTCGGCCAGCCGCGTGGCGTGCGGATTGCCCCCGACGGCCCCTTCAAGGGCGAGCGCGAAGGTTTCGATACGATGCGTTATACCGAGCCGGAAATCCGCCGCATTGCGCATGTGGCTTTCCAGACTGCGCAAAAGCGCGGCAAGCGCCTGACCAGCGTGGACAAGGCGAATGTGCTGGAAACTTTCCAGTTCTGGAAAGACATCGTGACCGAAGTCGCGGCCGAGTATCCGGATGTGGCGCTGGACCACATGTATGTCGATAACGCCGCAATGCAATTGGTACGCGCACCCAAGAAGTTCGACGTGATCGTCACCGGCAATATGTTTGGCGACATCCTGTCCGACGCCGCTGCCATGCTGACTGGATCGATCGGCATGCTGCCCTCGGCCTCGCTGGATGCCAACAACAAAGGCTTGTACGAACCGTCGCATGGTTCGGCGCCCGATATCGCAGGCCAGGGCATTGCCAATCCGCTGGCAACGATCCTGTCGGCGGCAATGATGTTGCGTTACTCGTTGAACCGCGCGGCGCAGGCCGACCGCATTGAAGCAGCGGTCAAGAACGTGCTGGCCCAGGGTTTGCGCACGGCGGATATTTTCGAGCCCGGCACCAACAAGGTATCGACGGCGACGATGGGCGACGCCGTGGTCAAGGCGCTGGCGCGTTAAAGCAGGCCTGGCTGCCGGTCGCGCGCCTGGTGCGATGGCGCTGGCGGCTTTTTGAATCTTCTGGATGCGGACGCTACCCGCAGCGTATTTTTGGAAATGAAAATGAAACTCGTAGGCCTCGTAGGTTGGCGTGGTATGGTTGGTTCGGTCCTGATGCAGCGCATGCAGGAAGCGGGCGACTTCGCGCATATCGAACCGCTGTTTTTCTCGACCTCCAATGCGGGCGGCGCCGCCCCCGCCATGGCGAAGAATGAAACCCGGCTGCTCGATGCGAACGATATCGCGTCGCTCCAGCGTTGCGACATCATCCTGACTTGCCAGGGTGGCGATTACACCAGCGAAGTATTCCCGAAACTGCGCGCGGCCGGCTGGAACGGTTACTGGATTGATGCCGCGTCGACGCTGCGCATGAAGGATGACGCAATCATCGTGCTCGATCCCGTCAACCTGGATGTCATTCGCGACGGCTTGCGCCGCGGCGTGAAGAATTACATCGGCGGCAATTGCACCGTGTCGTGCATGCTGACGGGCCTGGGCGGCTTGTTCCAGCACGACCTGGTGGAGTGGATGACATCGATGACTTACCAGGCTGCGTCCGGCGGCGGCGCGCAGCACATGCGTGAATTGCTGACCCAGTTCGGCAGCCTGCATGCCGAAGTGAAGTCACTGTTGTCGGATCCGGCTTCGGCCATCCTGGAAATCGACCGCAAGATCCTGGCGCGCCAGCATGCGATGGGCGAGGATGAAGTCAGGCAGTTTGGCGTGCCGCTGGGCGGCAACCTGATTCCCTGGATCGACAAGGACCTGGGCAATGGCGTGTCGCGCGAGGAATGGAAGGGCGGCGCTGAAACCAACAAGATCCTCGGTCGCGGCGAAGGCTTCGGCCCGGCAGCGCGGGCGGCAATTGCCGTCGATGGCTTGTGCGTTCGCATCGGCGCCATGCGCTGCCATTCGCAAGCCCTGACGATCAAGTTGAAGAAAGACGTGCCGCTGGATGAAATCAACGACATCATCGCCAGCAACAACGAATGGGTCAAAGTGGTGCCGAACACGCGTGAAGCATCGATGAAAGACCTGACCCCGGCCGCCACCACGGGCAGCCTGACGATACCGGTGGGCCGCCTGCGCAAGATGCAGATGGGTGGCGAATACCTGTCGGCCTTCACGGTGGGCGACCAGTTGCTGTGGGGCGCGGCCGAGCCCTTGCGGCGCATGCTGCGCATCGTGCTCGAAGCTTAAGCAGCAGGCCGGGCAAGCGGGTCGACCCGCGGCGAGTAGTAAATGACAAGGACGGACTGATCGCGTTGTGTATGGACAACGAATCAGTCCGTCCTGTTTTCATCAAGACAGCCTTACCTGTCTATTACACAAGCTGCGAACCTGCTTGCGCTTGCAGGGCTAAGTTCATGATGATATGGTGAAACTACCCTCCGCGAGCAAGGACTATCGGCAGCCCGAAACCAGACCGGGAACCGTTGCCATCTAATCAAAAATGCCAGCCAAAGATAACCGCCCCGCCGCGCCATTCCCTCGCGTCTCCCGCCTGAAAGCCGTCGGCGTTGCGGTGATGACCGCCGCAGCGTTTTCCAGTGCATCGGCGGCTGGCTTGGGCAAAATCACTGTGCTGTCTGGCCTGGGCCAGCCGCTCAATGCCGAGATCGAACTCACTTCGGTCGGACGCGACGAAGCCAATAGCCTTGCCGTGAAACTGGCTTCCGTGGAAGCCTTCCGCCAAGCCAATATCGAAGTCAATCCCGCCCTGTACAGCCTGCGCTTCGCAGTCGAACAACGCGCTGGAAACTATGTGGTGCGCATCACCACCGCCCAGCCGTTGAACGAGCCTTTTGTTGACCTGCTGCTGGAAGTGTCCGCCTCCAACAGCAAGCTGGTGCGTGAATACACCTTCCTGCTCGACCCGCCTGAATTGCGCCGGCCGCAAGCTGCGCAGACAGCGCAGGCGCCTGCTGCACGATCCACGACTGCACAAGCCGCGATTGCACAAGGCGCGACTGCACAGCCGGAAGCGCCGCTCCGCTCCGCCGCAGCCGCGCGCAACCGCGCCGCCGAGCGTGCCGAGGCGCGTGCCCAAGCGCGCGCCGCCCGCGCCAATGCGCGCAGCGCAGCAGCGCCATCCACGCCACCCGCGCGCTCGGCCAGCGCGCCTGCCGCAGGCAACGCCGCCGGCGAGGTGCAGGTAAAGAGCGGCGATACGCTGGGCCGCATTGCGGCCGAGGTCAAGCCCGAAGGCGTGTCGCTCGACCAGATGCTGGTGGCGCTGTACCGCGCCAATCCCGAAGCCTTCGCAGGCAACAACATGAACCGGCTGCGTGCCGGCCAGATTCTGAAAGTGCCGGACAGTGAAGCCGCCGGCGCCCTTGGACAGGCTGAAGCCCACGGCGTGATCGTGGCCCAGGCCGCCGATTTCAATACCTACCGCAGCAAGCTTGCCGGCCAGGTTGCCGTGGCTGCGCCGCGTGCCGCCACCGAAGGCTCGCAAGCCGTCGGCGGCAAGATTACGTCGCGCGTGCAAGAGCAAGCCAATCCAGCCAATGCCGCACGCGACAAGCTGACCGTATCGCGCTCCGGCACCGGTCGTGCCGGCGAGGGCGAAGACAAGATTGCAGCGGAAAAAGCCAATGCCGACGCCCAGGCGCGTGTGCGCGAGCTGGAAAAGAATGTCGGCGACTTGCAAAAGCTGCTCGAACTGAAGAACCAGGGCCTGGCCGATCGCCAGCAGGCCGCGAAGGGTGCAACGCCGGCGACAGGCGCCGCCGCCGTGCCGCCGCTGGCCAGCAATGCCGCCTCCACCGCAAGCGGCGCTGCCGCACCGGCTGGCGCGCCCGCCGCTCCGGCGTCGGCCAATCCGACTCAGGCTGCCCCGAGTACCACGCCTGCAGCCGGCGCAGCTGAAGCCAGCACGCCTGCAGCCAGCGCGCCTGCCGCATCCCCCGCCACGCCGACGGTTGCGGCCACGCCGCCCGCCAAACCGGCGAAACCGAAATTCGTTGCGCCTCCACCGCCCCCTCCGCCCAGCTTGATGGGAGAGTTGCTCGACAATCCCAAGCTGCTTGGCGTGGGCGGCTTGTTGCTGGCCGCGCTGGCCGGCTTTGGCCTGCACCTGGGCAACAAGCGGCGCCAGCTGAAGAAGCGTTTCAGCGACAGCGCCATCTTGTCCGAAACCGATTTGCGCACCAATTCCCTCTTCGGCACGACCGGCGGCCAGAGCGTCGACACCAGCAGCGTATTCAATTCCAGCTTTACGCCGTCAGCCAGCCAGCTCGACACCAATGAAGTCGATCCCGTGGCTGAAGCCGACGTCTACATTGCTTATGGCCGCGACGCCCAGGCTGAAGAAATCCTGAAGGAAGCCTTGCGCACGCAACCAGACCGGCATGCAGTCCGGCTCAAGCTGCTGGAGATTTATGCCAGCCGCAAGGACTTGCGCGCCTTCGACACCGTCGCAAGCGAGCTGTACAGCATGACTAAGGGCGATTGTCCCGAATGGCCGCAAGCGGTAGAGCTGGGTGCCGCCATCGACCCGAAAAACCCGCTGTACGCAAATGCGCTCGGCAAGCCTGCCGGCAAGGCGCCGGCTGCCAAGAGCGACGACCTGGACCTGGATGCCTTGCTCAATACCACCAGCGGTGGCCACCACGAGGACGAGGCGGGACAAGCGCTGGTGTTCGACGATGACGCGCCAGCGCCGGCTGAAAAAATGCCGCCGGCGGCGGTCGTGGCCACTGCAGCCGCCGCAACCGTAGCCAGCCTGGCCGCAGCGCCTGCTGCCGACGCGGCACCGGCCGTTAGCGAGCACGTGATGGAGTTCAGCGCGCCGCAAGTGCCGTCCGCGCTTGCGGCAGCTACGCCAGCGCCGGAACCTGCACTGGACGAAGGCGATGGCAACACACTTGACTTCGAATTCGACCTGGACCAGCTTGGCGACAAGGAAGCCGTCGATGCGAAGCCGGTAGCGGTTACGCATGCAGCAGTCCCCGCGGTACCGCTGCTGGAAGAGGAAGCGCTCGACGCGCCGACGGCGAAAGAAAGCACGCCGGCGGCGCTGGATTTCAACTTCGACTTGCTAAAGCCGGTCAGCAGCATGCAGTCTGCCGTGCCGACGATGCAGATGCCGGTCGACGAAGATTTTGACGACCTCGAAGAACTCCATGTCACGGCGCCGGCGCTCGATACGCCACAGCCGGCGCCGCTCGATTTCGACATGTCGTCGATCAACCTGGACCTTGATGCGCCGTCTTCCGCGCCGCTTTCCGCGCCGTCCCCTGCGGCGTCTCCCGCACCAGCGCCTGCTGCCGCAAGCGGCGCGTCCAGTGCCGAAATGGCGACCAAGCTCGACCTGGCGCTGGCTTACCAGGAAATCGGCGATGCCGAAGGCGCGCGCGAACTGCTGGACGAAGTGCTGAAAGGCGGCAATCGCGACCAGGTTGAAAAAGCCCAGTCGCTGCTGGAAAAATTGACCTGACACCAGGCCCGGCCCGCTGCGGCCGACGGCAATAATGGCGACTGCAAAACGTGCACCCGGCAACGGCTGCACGTTTTGTCTTTTTAGCGGAATCTGTCATGCTGCGGGGCTTGCAAAGAGGCGCCCCTGAATCTGTTCCTTTCACAGGGGAGGGCGCCTCTATCGCCTGCCTTTGAAGGGGCGGGCCGGGGTCGGGATGCCGTCACCGGGCCAGCAATGGCGTGGCAGGGCGGATCACGGTAAATACTGCACGGGAGCGGATTTGAAACGCATTGCGCTGGGGATTGAGTACGACGGTTCCTCATGGAAGGGATGGCAGACGCAGCCGGCGCGCAATGCAGTGCAGGATGTGCTGGAAGCAGCCATCGCGCGTTTCGCCAGCCAGGCGATCCCCACCCACTGCGCCGGCCGCACCGACGCCGGCGTGCATGCGCTGGAGCAGGTGGTGCACTTCGATACCGAAATCGACCGGCCGAGCGTATCCTGGGTGCGCGGCGTGAATTCCTTCCTGCCGCCTTCGATTGCCGTGCGCTGGGCCCATCCACTGCCCGTGCTTGCGGACCTGGATGCCTTCCATGCCCGCTACAGCGCCACCAGCCGCAGCTATCACTACGTGATCTACAACCATGCGGTGCGCTCGCCCCTGCTGCGCGGCAGGGCAGGCTGGGTATTCCGTCCGCTGGATGCGGCGCGCATGCACCGGGCCGCGCAATACCTGGTTGGCACGCGCGACTTCACCGCCTTTCGCGCTGCCGAGTGCCAGTCGCGCTCGCCGGTGCGCGACTTGTTCGAGGCGCGTGTTGCGCGCCACGGCGACCTGCTGGTGTGCACGCTGCGCGCCAATGCTTTCCTGCACCACATGGTGCGCAATATCGTCGGCTCGCTGGTGTATGTGGGCCACGGCGCCCGCGACCCGGAATGGATAGCGGCATTGCTCGAAGGCCGCGACCGGCACCAGGCCGCACCGACTTTTTCGCCGGATGGCCTGTACCTGGCTCGGGTAGACTACGACCCCAGGTGGCAGTTGCCGCAAGGAGCGCGCGCGCCGTTTCCGCTTGGCCTGGCCCCGCTGGAGGCAACATGACCCAACGCACCCGCATCAAACTGTGCGGCTTGTCGCGCCCGGAAGATATCCAGGCAGCGGTGCAGGCTGGCGCAGACGCCATTGGCCTGGTTTTCTACGACAAGAGTCCTCGGTATCTGACGGCGGCCCAGGCTGGCCTGCTCCTGGCCGGGCTGCCGCCTTACATCACCGCCGTCGGCCTGTTCGTCAATGCCAGTCCGGACGCGGTGCAGGATGTGTTGCGCCAGGCGCCGCTTGGCGCGCTGCAATTCCACGGCGACGAGAGCGCCGCGCAATGCGCCGCCATCGCCGCCTTGACCCGCCGTCCCTACACCTGCGCCCTGCGCGTGAAGCCGGCTACGACAGCGGCGGATTTGCTAGAATGCGATCGGGTTCACCGCCAGGCGAGCCCCTATTTTTCAGGCCTCTTGCTCGACACTTTTGTCGACGCATACGGCGGCAGCGGAAAGGTTTTCGATTGGTCCATCGTTCCAGCAGAACTCGCGCCTCGGGTCGTTTTGAGTGGTGGGTTGAACGTTCACAACGTCACTGACGCAGTGCGCCTGGTGCGCCCGCATGCCGTCGATGTCAGCAGCGGCATCGAACGCGAAAAGGGCGTCAAGGACGCCGGCAAGATGCAAGACTTCGTGCGCGCGGTCCAGGCCGCGGATGCAGCGCAGGCTGGGCATCCCGGCCGTTGAACATACCAAACATCCCGAGGAAGCAGATGAAAGAACTCACCGCACTGGAAAATTTCGCGGCGCGCCAGCCGCTGGAAAGCACCGCGCTGCATCAAGCCGCCGAATACAGGTTGCCCGACGCGCAAGGCCATTTCGGCGCCTACGGCGGCAGCTTCGTGTCCGAGACGCTTACGCATGCGCTGGATGAATTGAAAAGCGCCTACGCGCATTACCGCAACGATCCGGAATTCCTGGCTGAATTCCGTTATGAACTGAAGCATTTCGTCGGCCGTCCCAGCCCCATTTATCACGCCCGGCGCTGGTCAGAGCAGATGGGCGGCGCGCAAATCTATTTCAAGCGCGAAGATTTGAACCATACCGGCGCGCACAAGGTGAACAATGTGATGGGCCAGGCCTTGCTGGCCAAGCGCATGGGCAAGCCGCGCGTGATCGCTGAAACCGGCGCCGGCCAGCATGGCGTGGCCACCGCCACCATCTGCGCCCGCTTCGGCCTGGAATGCGTGGTCTACATGGGTAGTGAAGACACCCGGCGCCAGGTGCAGAACGTGTACCGGATGGGCTTGCTGGGCGCGCGCGTGGTGCCGGTCGAATCCGGTTCGAAAACCCTGAAGTATGCGCTCAACGAAGCGATGCGCGACTGGGTGACGAATGTGGAAAACACGTTCTACATCATCGGCACCGTCGCGGGCCCCCATCCCTATCCGATGATGGTGCGTGACTTCCAATCCGTCATCGGCCAGGAATGCCTGTGGCAGATGCCGGAGCTGATCGGCCGCCAGCCAGATTACGTGATGGCTTGCGTGGGCGGCGGCTCCAATGCAATGGGCATTTTCTATCCGTATATCGAAGAGAAAAACGTGCGCCTGATCGGCGTCGAGCCGGCTGGCGAAGGCCTGGAAACCGGCCGCCATGCCGCCTCGCTGCTGGCAGGCACGCCAGGCGTGCTGCATGGCAATCGTACCTACCTGCTGCAGGACAAGAATGGCCAGATCACCGAAACGCATTCAGTGTCGGCCGGCCTTGATTATCCGGGCGTGGGGCCGGAACATGCGTGGTTGAAAGATGCGCGCCGTGCTGAGTATGTGTCCATCACCGACGATGAAGCGGTCGCAGCCTTCCATACCTGCTGCCGCATTGAAGGCATCATTCCGGCGCTCGAATCCAGCCACGCGCTGGCGTATGCAGCCAAGCTGGCTGCCACGCTGCCGCGCGACAAGAGCATACTCGTCAACCTTTCCGGGCGTGGCGACAAGGACATGCATACGGTCCAGGAATACGACAAACAAAAACCCTGACGAAAGCGACCAGCATGTCACGCATAGCCCCAACCTTTGCCGCACTGGCGGCGCAAAACAAGAAAGCCCTGATCCCCTTCATCACGGCCGGCGATCCCGACCCTGGCATCACGGTGGACCTGATGCATGAATTGGTGCGCGCCGGCGCCGACATACTTGAACTCGGCGTGCCATTTTCCGACCCGATGGCCGAGGGTCCGGTTATCCAGCGCGCCTGCGAACGGGCGTTGAAGTTCAACGTGTCGCTGCACGATGTCTTGGGATACGTGCGCAGCTTCCGCACGGTCAACACGGCCACGCCGGTGGTGCTGATGGGCTATGCCAACCCGATTGAAAATATGGGCCAGGATGCCTTTATCGCCGCCGCCAGCGAAGCCGGCGTGGACGCGACCATCGTCGTCGACTATCCGCCTGAGGAATGCGAGCAGTATGCGAAAGCGATGCATGAAAAAGGCATGGACACGATATTCCTGCTGGCGCCAACCAGCACCGAGCAGCGCATGGCGCAGGTGGGCCAGCTCGGCAGCGGCTTTTGCTATTACGTCTCGCTCAAGGGCGTGACCGGCGCGGCCAACATCGATATCCAGGATGTCGCGAGCCGCATTGCCGCCGTGCGCCGCCATGTGAAGCTTCCGATTGGCGTGGGCTTTGGCATCCGCGATGGCGAGACCGCGCGTGCCGTCGCTTCAGTGGCCGACGCGGTTGTGATCGGCAGCCGCATCATCCAGGAAATGGAAAATCATCCGCGGGATCAGGCGGTGCAGGCAGCAGGGCGTTTCCTCTCCGACATACGGCGCGCGCTCGATGCCTGAGGTGTAAGATGCTGCAGCAGGAATGGGCATTGCTTGTCATTCCGGGTGATTCGCCGCAAAGGTTGGCGCAGGGCAAGCGGGCGGCTACAATGCTGCTGCTTTAGTGATGGCATCGGTGCAGAGAACCAAGGTGAAGTAAGTTTTCTGTGCCTGGTGCCAGCCACTGTCCAGCCGCAGCACATGCAATATGGACAGCAAGCAAACTTCGATATCAGGATGAAAGAGGTCCCATGAGCTGGCTAGAAAAATTGCTTCCGCCGCGCATACAGCGCAGTGATGCCTCCACGCGGCGCTCCGTTCCGGAGGGGCTTTGGCTGAAATGCCCATCGTGCGAAGCGGTCCTTTATCGCACCGATCTTGAATCCAACCAGCATGTCTGCCCGAAGTGCGATCACCACATGCGCATTCGGGCCCGCGAGCGGCTTGATGGCTTGCTTGATGCAGAAGGCCGTTATGAAATCGGCCAGGAAGTATTGCCGGTCGATACACTGAAATTCAAGGACAGTAAAAAATACCCGGATCGCTTGAAAGACGCGATCGAAACCACCGGCGAAACCGATGCCTTGATCGTGATGGGCGGTTCGATACGTGCCTTGCCCGTGGTTGTTGCCTGTTTTGAATTTGAATTCATGGGCGGGTCGATGGGCTCTGTGGTGGGCGAGCGTTTCGTACGCGGCGCCCGCGCTGCGATCGAACAGAAAGTGCCCTTCATCTGCATCACTGCCACGGGCGGCGCGCGCATGCAGGAAGGCTTGCTGTCGCTGCTGCAAATGGCAAAAACTACGGCCATGCTGACCAAGCTGGCAGAAAAGAAACTGCCTTACATTTCCGTGTTGACCGATCCTACGATGGGTGGCGTATCGGCATCTTTTGCCTTCATGGGCGATGTCGTCATCGCTGAACCCAAGGCCTTGATCGGCTTTGCCGGCCCGCGCGTGATTGAAAACACGGTGCGTGAAAAGCTACCCGAAGGTTTCCAGCGGGCCGAATTCCTGTTGCAAAAAGGCGCGGTCGACATGATCGTGGACCGCCGCAAGATGCGCGACGAAATCGCGCAATTGCTGGCGCTGCTGCAAAACCAGTCGGCCGACGTCATCGCCTGATCGTTGGTCGTACCTGGACAGCCCGGGCCCTGCGTCCGGGCTTTTTATTTCCCCTTGCGGCCTGTAGCGCCCTGACCTGATCCGATGCAAAACCCCACCAAGCTGCAAGACTGGCTGGCTCGCCTCGAAACGATGCACCCCAAGGCTATCGACATGGGCCTGGAGCGGGTGGCGCGCGTATGGCACAAGCTCGGCTTTTCCTTTACCTGCCCAGTGATCATCGTGGGCGGCACCAATGGCAAGGGCTCGACTTGCGCGATGCTGGAATCGATACTGATGCAGGGTGGCTACCGGGTCGGCCTGTACACGTCGCCGCACCTGCTGCATTTCAACGAGCGCGCCCGCATCAATGGCGACAGCGCCAGCGATGCCGCGCTGGTTGAGAGTTTCGCGGCAGTGGAAGCTGCGCGCGGCGACGTGTCGCTCACTTATTTTGAATTCACCACACTTGCCATCCTGCGCCTGTTCGCGCTGGCCAATCTCGATGCGGTGATACTTGAAGTCGGCCTGGGCGGACGCCTGGATGCAGTCAATATCATCGATGCCGACGTCGCCATCGTCACCAGCGTCGACCTCGACCACATGGATTACCTGGGCCATACCCGGGAAGCGATCGGCTTTGAAAAAGCCGGCATCTTTCGCGCCGGCCGCACCGCAATCTGCAGCGATCCGCAACCGCCGCGTTCCCTGGTCGAGCATGCGGAAAAAATCGGCGCCGACCTTTGGCTGTTCGGCCGCGACTTCAATTTTGCCGGCGACAAGCAGCAATGGAGTTATGGCGGTCGCAGCCAGCGCCGCAATTCGCTTGCTTATCCCGGCCTGCGCGGCGCCAACCAGTTGCTCAACGCCAGTGCCGCGCTGGCCGCTTGCGAGGCGCTGCGCCAGCGCTTGCCACTGGGCGCGCAGGAAGTGCGCACTGGACTGGCGCTGGTCGAGCTTCCCGGTCGGTTCCAGGTACTGCCGGGCCGCCCGTCCGTGGTACTGGACGTGGCGCACAATCCGCATGCTGCCGCGACGCTCGCGCACAACCTCGACAATATGGGCTTCTTCCGCTACACCCATGCCGTGTTTGGCTGCATGCAGGACAAGGACATCGCAGGCGTGGTGGCCAAGCTGGCGAAGCAGGTCGACCACTGGTACCTGACCGACCTGCCGCTGCCGCGCGCTGCATCGAGTGCAACCCTCGAAACCGCGCTCGCAAGTGCGGGCGTAACACCGGGCGCCGCGCCGACCCAGGATCGCAGCATCCAGGCCTTTTCTTCCCCCGGCGTTGCCTTCCATGCAGCATTAAGCGCAGCAGGGGAGGATGATAGAATTGTGGTCTTCGGATCCTTCTACACCGTTGCCGGGGTGATGGAAGTTCGCAACACGGTTTTCCACTGATGGGAATGCACTGATCGATGGGTTTGTTTTCGCAGGGCCGCGCGAAGGAAAACGCCGACGACGACAGCGTGTTTGAGTCGCGCAGCGCCGACGAGGGCGCTGCCGCGGCGGGCGCTACCCGCGGTCGCGCCAGGAAAAAGGCGAAGGACAAAGAGCCTGTCGACCCGGTCTTGCCAGAAAAGCAGCGCGCACGGCGGCGCCTGGTTGGCGCAGTGGCACTGGTGCTGGCAGCCGTGATTGGCCTGCCCATGATCCTCGACCCGGAACCCAAGCCGCTGGCCGACGATATCTCGATCGACATTCCTTCCCGCGACAAGCCAAAACAGGGCGCCGCAGCGCGCCCGCCGGGCGCCACCGTGCCGGCTGCCGCCGCGCTGGACAAGCGCGAGGAAATCATCCCGCCCGCAGACAGTGCCACGCCGGCTACCGCCGCCAACGCCAAGCCGGACGCCAAGGCCACGGCGGGGCTTGAAAGCGGCGCTGCCGCCGCCACATCAAAGTTAGCTGCTGCCGGATCGAAGGCAGATGCGCAGCCTGATGCCAAGCCAGCAACCAAGCCTGCAGACGTGGCCGCGGCCACGCCCAAGCCAGCGCCCAAGGCAGAAATCAAACCCGATGCCAAGTCCGCCGAAGAAGCCCGCGCCCGTGCCCTGCTGGATGGCAAGCCTGAGCCGGCGGTTGAGAAGGTCAAGCTCAACAGCGAAAAAGCTGACCGCGGTGAGCGCTACCTGGTCCAGGTGGCGGCGCTGGCCTCGGCCGATAAAGTTCGGGAATTGCAGAACAAGTTGAAGGCAGCAGGAATCAAATCGCAGACACAGAAGGTTGCCACTGAAAGTGGCGAGCGGATCCGGGTAAGGGTCGGGCCGGTGCAGGGCAAGGCCGAGGCGGAAAAGATCCGGGCCAAACTGAACAAAATGGGGCTGAACGGCACCCTGGTGCCGGCTTGAACGCGCCGCGGCGAGGACCGGCGCGCAAGGGTGCGGCCAGTGCGGCGGGATGCGCGCCGCGCAAAGGCCGCTGAATGACCGTCTTCGACTACCTGGTGATATTCGTCCTGGTTTGCTCGATCGTCATCAGCACGCTGCGCGGCCTGGTCAAGGAAATGCTGTCGCTGCTCAGCTGGGTCGTGGCCTTCATGGTGGCCAACGCCTACGGGGAAGCACTGGCTGGCATGTTGCCGGCAGCCGTGCCCGGCAACCTGACACGCCTGATCGTCGCCTTCGTGGCGCTGTTCCTGGGTGTGCGCATCCTGATGATGCTGCTGTCGATGGCCATCGAGGCGCTGGTCAAGGCTTCCGGACTGACCGTGGCAGACCGCGGACTGGGTGGATTATTCGGCCTGGCGCGCGGCTTGGTCATCGTGATGGCAGCCGTGCTGGTATGCGGCATGACCGCGGTGCCGCAACAGGCATTCTGGAAAGAGGCACTCTTGAGTCCCCTGGCCGAAACGGCGGCCCGTACTGTCAAACCTTATTTGCCGGGCGACTTCGCGCGGCACGTGCAATTCTGAATACATTCTCAAATCGATTGTTTTTCGTTAGGAGTCCACTATGTGTGGAGTAGTTGGCCTGGTCGGACATAATCCCGTGAATCAGCTGCTTTACGATGCCTTGTTGCTGCTGCAGCACCGCGGGCAGGATGCCGCTGGCATCGCAACCAATCACGGCGATGCATTCTCGATGCACAAGGCGAATGGCCTGGTGCGTGACGTATTCCGCACCCGTAACATGCGCTCCCTGCCAGGCAATGCCGGCATTGGCCAGGTTCGTTATCCGACGGCGGGTTCGTCCAGCGAAGAAGAGGCCCAGCCTTTTTATGTCAATGCGCCGTTCGGCATCACGCTGGCGCACAACGGCAACCTCACCAACTGGGAACAGTTGAAGATTGAGATGTTCAAGAACGATCGGCGCCACATCAACACGGATTCCGACTCGGAAGTGTTGTTGAACGTGCTGGCGCATGAAATCCAGGAGGCGGCGACCGGCTTTTCTCTCGACCCGGCAACCGTGTTCCGCGCCGTCGCCGCCTTGCACAAGCGGGTGCGTGGCTCTTACGCCGTGGTGGCGCAGATCGCCGGTTTCGGCTTGCTCGCTTTTCGCGATCCGTTTGGCATTCGTCCGCTGTGCATCGGCTTTGCCGATACCGAGCGCGGACCCGAATACATGGTGGCCAGCGAGTCGGTTGCGCTCGAAGGCCTGGGCTACCGCTTCCTGCGCGACGTGATGCCGGGCGAAGCCATCCTGATCGACAATGAAAGCCGCCTGTACAACCAGCAATGCGCGGAAAACCCGACGCTCAATCCCTGCGCCTTTGAATTCGTCTACCTGGCCCGCCCGGACTCGGTCATCGACGGTGCATCCGTCTATGCCAGCCGGCTCAAGATGGGCGAATACCTGGCGGAAAAAATTAGTCGCGAGATGCGCACCGGCGACATCGACGTCGTGATGCCGATTCCCGATTCATCCCGTCCGGCGGCGATGGAACTGGCGCTGAAGCTGAACCTGCCCTACCGCGAAGGCTTCATCAAGAACCGCTACATCGGCCGCACCTTCATCATGCCGGGCCAGGCGGTGCGCAGCAAATCGGTGCGCCAGAAGCTGAACGCGATCGGCTCCGAATTCCGCGGCAAGAATGTGTTGCTGGTGGACGATTCCATCGTGCGCGGCACCACGAGCCGTGAAATCGTGCAGATGGCACGCGAGTCTGGCGCGCGCAAGGTGATCTTCGCTTCCGCCGCGCCGCCAGTAAAGTTTCCGAACGTGTATGGCATTGACATGCCGACCCGCGACGAACTGATTGCCCATGGCCGCAGTGACGAACAAGTCTGCCGTGAAATCACGGCCGATGCGCTGATCTACCAGGACCTCGATGCCTTGAAGCGCGCCATTTCCGACGTCAATCCGGCACTGCGCAATTTCGAGGCATCCTGCTTCGATGGCATCTACATCACAGGCGATATCTCGCGCGATTATCTGGACCGCATCGAATACGCCCGCAACCATCCGAAGCCTGTCGCCGAAGACCGGGTGCGTTCGCAACTGAACCTGAACCTGGCACACGTCGACTGAAAATGGCGTCCGGTCCGTCGCTAGACCAGGCACTGGCCGGCGCCCGTTTCACGCCGCCGGTCGCAGAAAGTCGCAGCCGGACGGTGCTGCTGGCCGGCGCGGCCGGCCGGCTGGGCGAACGCATGTTGGCGCGCCTGCTGGGTTGCCCCACTTATTGCCGCATACAAGTCCTGGCGGATGCGCCGATGCCGTCGACCGAGCGCAAGCTTGGCGTGGTGGTGGCGTCGGCCTGCGACTTCACCGTAGACGACTTGGTGCTGGTGGTGTCTGGCGATGCCGCCGCGCCATCCCGGCAGCCGGGCGCGCCTGGTCGCGGCTTGCGCACCCAGGTCTACAGCGCCTGCCCGATGGAAGCCGTGCTGCCAATGGCGCGCCAGGCGCGCGCCGCCGGCGTGTCACGCCTGATGCTGGTGACTCCGGTACATGTGCTGGGCCAGCCGGCAGCCCTGTATGCGCAGATTGCCACCCTGGCTGAAGCGGAATTGCACCAGATGGGCTTTGAGTCGCTGGTGCTGGTGCGCCCGACCGACCTGGCCCTGCGGGCCCGGCGCAGCGGCTGGGGCGCGCGCCTTTTCGGGCTGGTGCTCGACACCGCGACCGGCCTGCTGACTGGCTTGCGGCATACACCCTTGTCGATCGATGACATCGCGCGCGGCGCGGTGCTGGCCCTGCAGGCAGCGCCTTCGGGGCTTACCATCATCGAAAGCGCGCAGCTGCAGGAAATATTGCGTCCGAATGCGCCTGTCGCCAAGCCCGGATTGAAGGCTGAGGCTTCCTTCAAGTAATATCGGTCACGATAACAATGCGCCCGCCCGGCTAGCCAAGCCCGAGGCGACGCTTACTCCAGGGACCGGCGCGGGACAAGCATGTACAAGACGCACTTCGGATTGCGCGAACTACCGTTCAGCATCACACCCGACACCAGCTATTTCTTCGCTTTCCCGCACTACCAGCGCGCGATGAACACGCTGCTCGTGGCGGCAAAAACCGGCGAAGGCTTCATCAAGATCACGGGTGAGGTCGGCACCGGCAAGACCCTGTTGATCCGCAAATTCCTGTCGGTGCTGGGGCCGGAGTATGTGACCGCCTGGATTCCCAACCCGCTGCTGAAGCCGCGTAACCTGATGGCTGCGGTGGCCGAGGAATTGCGGGTGCCGCTGGTGGGCGAACTGGATGAATACCAGATCCTAAAAGCCCTCAATTACCGCTTGCTGATGCTGTCCCGCGATGGCAAGAAAGTCTTGCTCTGCATCGACGAAGCGCAGGCTTTGCCGGTGGAGACGCTGGAAGCGCTGCGGCTCTTGACCAACCTCGAAACCGAAAAACGCAAGCTGCTGCAAATCGTGCTCTTCGGCCAGCCCGAGCTGGACCGCAAGCTGGAGCTTGAATCCATCCGCCAGCTCAACCAGCGCATCACTTTCCGTTACCAGCTTGGCTTGCTTGAGCGCGAAGAAACCGCGCGCTACCTGCATCACCGCATGGCCGTAGCTGGCGCACCGGGTGAAGTATTCAAGCCGGACGCCGTCGAGGCGCTGTACCGGGCCAGCCGCGGCGTGCCACGCTTGCTCAATATACTGGCCCACAAATCGCTGATGCTGGCCTTCGGCGAAAAGCAAAAATTCGTGACAGCGCGCCATGCCAAGGGCGCCGCGCGCGACACGCCCACCGCCGGCTGGCCGGCGCGACCGCCCTGGGCTGCGCTGTCGGTAGGCGTTTTCCTGCTTGGCCTTGCTTCACTTGCCTGGATGGTTTTCCAATGAGCCTGATCAACCAGATGCTGCAGGACCTGGAAGCAGGTGCCGGCGACAAGGCAGCCGCTACCACGCTGCCCGAGGAAGTGCAGGCGGCAATGCCGGCGGCGCGCGATCGCAGGCCCTTGCTGTTTGCAGCGCTGGCGCTGGCGGGCCTGGCGGCAATGGGCTTTGTCGGCTGGCAGCGCTACGGCGCGCCAGTGCTGGTCCAAAACCGGCCGGCCGACATTCCACCGGAATTGTCGCTGAAGATTTCTGCGGCGCTGCTGCCGATGGAAATGACGCTCGATGCAAAGCCCCTGCCAATGGAGGGCGCAGCATCCGGCGCAGAAGCCGTGGCCGGGCCCGCGGCGCCGGCCTTTGCGCCGCAAGCGATGGGGAAGCCGCCATTTCCCGCCGCCGTGGCCGAAGCCGACCCGCGCAACCGGGCAGGTGCCACGCCACCCGTAACCGGGCCTGAGGGCGGCGCCGGGGCTGGCGCCAGGTCACGTAGCGAACCACGCACCGAAGCAGCCGCACCGGCAGGCCGCGAAGCAGCCGCAGCCGACACGTCAACACGCGACAGCGGCGCACGCTCGCCGGCTGAAAATGAATACCGGCGCGGGCTTGAACTCGGCCGGCAAAACCGTCCGGCTGATGCAATCGCTGCCTTCGAACGCGCGCTCCAGCTTGACCGCGGCTTGCTGCCGGCGCGCCAGGCGCTGGCCACGCAACTGGTGGAAGCCAAGCGCTTCGATGAAGCCAGCGGCCATCTGCAGGAATGGCTGGCAGAGAACCGCGCCAATGGTTCCTGGGCCATGATGCTGGCGCGCATACAGCTGGACCGGGGCGAAACCCGCGCTGCAATCGACACCTTGTCGCGCACGCTTCCTTATGATCGTGAACGGCCCGATTACCAAGCCTTCATGGCGGCCTTGCTGCAAAAGGAAGGGCGCCATCGGGAAGCAGTCGATTACTACCTCACTGCATTGCGGCGCGCGCCGCAAAACGCCGCCTGGTGGATGGGACTGGGCATTTCTTTGCAAGCCGACAGCCGGCCCGGCGAAGCGCGCGACGCCTTTACCCGGGCGCAGTCTGCGGGCGGCTTGTCGACCGACTTGCAAGCCTTCGTTCAGCAACGCCTGGACCAGTTGCGCTGAACGAGGCAGGCGCGGCGGGCATTTGCGCCGCGCCCACTGCCAGGCGCAGCTGATAGCCAGTCATGAATTGCGCTACGATGTCGGCTCTTGTTCAATCCGACACACCAGGGCTTGCTTGCAGCCCGAATCGCCTACGATGAGTTCCGACAAAAAATACGGCTACACCACCACCATCCTGCACAGCGACCGGCAAAAGCCGATCGAGCATGGTTCGCTGCACAAACCGATCCATACCTCGGTCGCCTACGGCTATGCCGATGCGCGCCAGCTGGCTTCGGTATTCCAGGGCCGCGAGCCGGGCTATCGCTACGGCCGCCAGGGCAATCCAACCGTCAGCGCGCTGGAAGACAAGATCACCAGCATGGAAGATGGCGCGCAAACGATCTGTTTCGCCACCGGCATGGCCGCCATTGGGGCCCTGGTGCAAGCCTTGCTGCGCGAGGGCGACCATGTGGTCTCTTCATCTTTCCTGTTTGGCAATACCAACAGCCTGTGGCAGACGGTGAATGTCCAGGGGCCGCGCGTGACGATGGTCGACGCCACCGATGTCGCCAACGTTGAAGCGGCACTGACGCCGCAAACCCGCATGGTGTTCGTCGAAACCATCGCCAATCCGCGCACCCAAGTGGCGGACCTGGCGCGCATTGGCGAGCTGTGCCGCCAGCGCGGCATCTTGTACGTGGTCGACAATACGATGACATCGCCTTACCTGTTCCGGCCTAAGGTAGTGGGCGCGGGGCTGGTGGTGAATGCGCTCACCAAGTCCATCGCCGGCCATGGCATTGCGCTTGGCGGCGCGTTGACCGATACCGGCATGTATGACTGGTCGCGTTATCCGAATATTGCCGACAACTACCGTCGTTACCCGACAGCGCAGTGGGGCATGGCCCAGGTGCGGGCCAAGGCGCTGCGCGATTTCGGCGCCACGCTCGGACCGGAAGCCGCGCATCACATTGCTGTTGGCGCTGAAACCATGGCGCTGCGCATAGAACGCGAATGCGCGAATGCGCTGGCGCTGGCGCAAATGCTGGACGCAGACGAGCGGGTGCAGGCGGTGCACTATCCGGGCTTGCCGAGCCATCCGCAACATGCGATTTCCGCCAGCCTGTTCCGTCGCGCCGGCGGTTTGTTCAGTTTTGAACTGAAGGATGGCATCGATTGTTTCGACTACCTGAACCGGCTGAAGCTGGCGATACCGGCCAGCAATCTCGGCGACACGCGCACGCTGGTGATTCCGGTGGCCCACACGATCTTTTATGAGATGGGTGCGGCGCGCCGGGCTGAGATGGGCATTGCCGAGTCGCTGATCCGGGTCTCGGTGGGGATCGAGGATACGGAAGATTTGATCGAGGATTTCAAGCGCGCGCTCGACGCTTGAACTGCGCGTTTGAACTGCGCGTTTGAACTGCGGCCAGCGCAGCGCTGGCGCCGGCCCAGCCGTCAGGGCAGGATGCGCGCGGCGCTGGCCGGGTCCAGCCACTTGCCCGCAGCAACCGGTGAACTGGCGCGCATGCGCGCCAGCAGTGCTTGCGGTTCAGCCGCATCCTGCATCAGCGTCGCATGTTCGGCCCGCAGGAAACCTTGCGCCACCATGTGCTGCATGAAGGCCAGCAGCGCATCATAAAAACCATTCACGTTCAAAAGGCCAACCGGCTTTTCATGCAAGCCGAGTTGCAGCCAGGTGGTCGCTTCAAACAATTCTTCCATCGTGCCTATGCCACCGGGCAGCGCAATGAAACCGTCGGACAGTTCCGCCATCAGCGCCTTGCGTTCATGCATGTCGCGCACGACGACCAGTTTGCTCAAGCCCGTATGGCCGACTTCCTTTTTCATCAGCGCATCCGGAATCACGCCAGTCACTTCGCCGCCCAGGCGCAACACTTCATCGGCGATCGTACCCATCAAGCCGATGCGCCCGCCGCCGTAGACCAGTGCCAAGCCTTGCTGCACCATTTCTGCCGCCATTGCGCGCGCGGCTGCCGGATAGGCCGCCGAATTGCCGCTGGATGAACCACAGTAAACGCAGATTGCCTTCATGCCTTGTCCGTGTAGTGAATACCGTAGCGAGGATGGTAAGGCAAGAGGGTGGATCGGGGGCAGGTCGGCGCCAATCCAGCGCTGGCTGTCATGCGACGGCAACAGTCTTCAAGTATTCGTCGGCCAGTTTTTCATAAACTTCGGCGCTATGGCCGCGCAAATACGGTCCGACCAGGGACAGCACCTGATAGCAACCGCGGGCCAGCGCGTCGGCCATCATTTGCTGCTCTGTATAGCGGCGCGGGTTGCGCACATATTCCCAGGATAGCCAGTAGGTGCCGACCACCACCATATTGGCGGCCAGCGCATCGACTTGTTCGGCGCTGGCTTCAATTTCCTTCTCTTCGCGCAAGCCGTTACAGAGGGCGCGCGCGACTTCGATTTCATGTTCCAGGATTTTCTTGAAATGCAGTTCCAGCGTGCGGTTGCGCGACAACAGGTCGGACAGATCGCGGTAGAAAAAGCGGTAGCGCCAGACCAGTTCGAACATGCGATGCAGGTAAATCCAGACGTCTTCAATATTCGCGCGTCGCTTGGACGGCACTGTCAGCATCTGGTTGATTTCGTCATGGAAGGCAGCAAACAGCGAGTTGACGATGTCATCCTTGTTGCGGAAGTGGTAGTACAGGTTGCCAGGCGAGATGACCAACTCTTCGGCAATCAGGCTGGTGGTGATATTCGGCTCGCCGAATTCATTGAACAGTCGCAGCGACAGTTCGAGTATGCGGTCCCGGGTGCGACGCGGGGCTTTGGTTGGCATCTGGTGCGGGTCCGCCGCAGCGGCATGTGTGGGTTCAGGTTGAACGCGAGCATAACACCGAGCCGGGCACTGCCCGCCTGGTCGCGCCAGGCGGGGCGGGGACGCTTGCGGCCGTCCCCGTGGAGGGGGATGTCAGTCGTCGACCAGCACCTGGTCAATGGCATGGATCACGCCATTGTCAGCCAGCATATCGCTTTGGGTGACGTTGGCCGTGCCGACCGTCACCTTGCCATTGTCGGACTTGAGCTTGATTGCGCTGCCGGCCACGGACGTGACAGGTCCGGGTTTGACTTCGCTGACCAGCATCTTGCCGGGCACGACATGGCGCATCAGCAATTGCGACATGCGCGGCTTGTCCTTTTCCAGTGCCTGCCAACGGTCAGCGCCGAATTTCGAAATGGCTTCGTCGGTGGGCGCAAACACGGTATAGGGTCCACCGTTTTTCAGTGTTTCCTGCAGGCCCGATTTTTTCGCCGCACCGACGAAGTTCTTGAAGGTGGCGGAAACGTCGGCCGTCTCCAGCAAATCCGCGGCATGGCCGGGTCCGGGCCACGAGGCAATCGCGGCCGCCAGCAGCAGCCACAGGAAATTGACAGATGGTAAGGTGACAGGGGCAAGCAAGGCAGGGCGGGGCATTGGCGCTCCAGTCTGGGGCTGCGCCAAGACGCACAGCCGACAACAGGTAGTTTCGCGCGCCCGGCAAAAGTTCAACCCGCAACGCAGGCCGACGGGTCGCTGTTGACATCAGTCATGTTCGGCCAGGCGCGCGTGCCGGGATGTGGACGCTTCCAGGATCTCGCGTATCACCATGCCCTGCACCAGGGGCGAAAATGCCAGCGCGACATGGCCAATACCCTTGACCTCGATATTGCGCGCCCCCGCCAGGCGTGAAGATTCCTGGGGCGACACAATATTGTCCTGGTGCGACCAGATAGACACGAACAGGGCCCGGCTGCCAGCAGCTTCGCCGGCTTCCAGCTGCTGCAGCCAGGCGCTCGGCCGGCCGGCTGCCGCGCTGCCGGTCCAGCGCATCTGGCGCGAATTCAATCCCATGCCGAAATTGGCCAGGCCGGTGCCCTGGTGCGGCGTGCCCAGCGTGATGATGCGCTTCACGCGGGCCGGTCCATGCACCCGCAGCCAGGCCCGCGCCACCAGTCCGCCCATGCTGTGTGCCACCAGGATCACTTGCGCGGCCCCGGTTTCGGCACACACCTTTTCGATGGCTTGCTGTACCGCCGGCACAAAGCTGTCGATGTCCCCGAATACCGGCTCGAGGTCGATTGCATAGTGGCTGATGCGTGCCTGTGACAGCGCCCGGCTCATTGCATGCCAGTAGCCGCTGTTGCAGCCATAACCGTGGATCAGCAAGACGGGCAAGGCTGGCGAGTCGGCGAACACCCGTTTGTCGAAGCTGAAAAAGGCCATGGTCCAGGACGAACTGGCCATGCTGGATGCATATTCCCGCAGGAACATGGCCGGCGCTTGCAGGTAATGCAGGCGGTGCGGCGCCGGTGTCGGGCTGCGGTAAAGCCAGGCCAGCAGGAAGTTGTTGCCAATGATGAGCATGCGCAGCAGCAGTACGCTGCCCAAGGACATCACCAGCGCAAGCCAGGCGTTGGGCACCGGCAGGAAATGCATGGCCAACGCCAGCAGGGCAATGACGGCCAGCGCCTGTAGCGCCAGCAGCCAGCGGGTTGCGCGGCGCACCGCGCCGGGACGTGCGCTCATAGTGAGGGAATGGGAATCGCGAACGAATGGCAAGGGCAGTGGTTGACCCGGCGAGCGCTTATTCTAATGCGCCTACTTGATGCAGACGTGGCGCACCTGTTTCATGTCGGTCAGTCCCTGCAATACCTTTTCTATGCCATCCATCTTCAGGGTCAGCATGCCATCTTCGAGCGCAGCTGCCAGCAATTGCGAAACCCGGGCCCGTTCCTGCAACAGTTTCTTCACCGGATCGCTGCCTAGCATCAGCTCGTGCAAACCAAGCCGGCCCTTGTAACCCTTGTTGCAATGGTCGCAGCCCACCGGCCGGTACAGCGTGAAATTGCCATCGCTGTCACCATACTCTTCAGTCCAGCGCAGCAGCACTTCCTGCACCGCATTCTTGGGATCGTGGCGGAAATGGTCGGTATGCATCAACTCTTCGCAATACGCGTCCAGCAGGCTACGGATTTCCTGCTCGCTGGCGGTGTATGGCGCACGGCATTTGCTGCACAGCCGCTTTGCCAGCCGTTGCGCCAGTATGCCCAGCAGCGCATCGGCAAAATTGAACGGGTCCATGCCCATGTCGAGCAGGCGCACCACCGATTCCGGCGCGCTGTTCGTATGCAGCGTGGCTAGCACCAGGTGGCCCGTGAGCGAGGCTTCCAGGCCGATGGAGACGGTTTCCTTGTCACGCATTTCGCCCACCATGATGATGTCGGGGTCCGCGCGCAGGAAGGCGCGCATCACGGTGGCAAAGTCGAGCCCCGCCTTGCGGTTCACCTGGACCTGGCGCAAGCCTTTCTGCGTGATCTCGACCGGGTCTTCGGCGGTCCAGATCTTGGTGTCGGGCTTGTTCAGGTAGCTCAGCACCGAATGCAGCGTCGTGGTCTTGCCCGAACCGGTCGGACCGCAAACGAAGAACAGGCCGTAGGGCTTTTCGATTGCAGACTTGAGGCGATCGAGGTTGTGCGGCAGCACGCCCAGCTTGTCCAGCGGTATCGGCTCGCCCGCCGCCAGGATGCGCATCACGACGTCTTCAACGCCGCCGGCCGAAGGAATCGTCGCCACGCGCAGCTCGATGTCGAGCGGGCCGAATTTCTTGAACTTGATCTTGCCATCCTGGGGCTTGCGACGCTCGGAAATATCGAGGTCGCACATGATCTTCAGGCGCGCCAGCAGCGCGCTGCGGTAGCTGGCGGGAATCTCGATATAGGGTTCAAGCGCGCCATCCTTGCGGAAGCGGATCACGGTCTTGCCCTTGCCCGGCGCCGGTTCGATATGAATGTCCGATGCGCCCTGGCGGTAGGCATCGATGATGATCTTGTTGACCAGCTTCACCAGTTCATTTTCAGCCGCTGCGGAAAGGTCGGCGCCGGTTTCGGCATCTTCCTCACCCCTGTCTTCCATGTCTGACAGCAGGTCGTCCACCGAGGTCGGGTCGTCGCTGGCGCCATAGAGCTGCTCCAGCGTGCGCGTGAATTCCTGGTTCGTGGTGACGACGTAGACCAGCTTCGCCCGCGGAAAAATGTTTTGCACCATGCGCGCATTGCGCACCTGTTCCGGATCGGTTGCCATCACCAGCAAACCATCCTTGCCGTCCTCCAGCGGCAGCCACTGGTTCTGTTCGACGAAGTCGCGCTTCAGGTTGCGCAGCAAGTCGATCGGCTTGATGCGCTCGGCCTTGAATGGTTCGTAAGCCACGCCGAAGAACTTGGCCAGCCCTTCGCCGATCGCTGCCAGCGGAACCTGGAATTCATTGACCAGCACATCCTGTATGTCGACGCCTTGGCGCCGCGCCGAGCGGGTGGCGAGTTCGAATTCCGGGCCCGAGATGACAGCGGCTTCCACCAGCGGGTCGTATTTGGTGCGGATTGCCGGCGCCGGCTTCAGCCGCTGCGTGAAGGCGATCGCAAGCGTCGCGCACAACTCGTTGACGCCTTCCTCGGTGAAGGCGCCGAAGGGCTTGCCATTGCGATTGTTGATCAGCTGGATCACGCCCACCAGCTCATCGTTTTGCGGATTGACCAGCGGCGCCACCAGCATCTGCTGCGTGCGATAGCCTGTTTTCTTGTCGACTTCGCGCAGGAAGCGCAGGCTGGGGGAAATGCTGGCCAACTCGGCATCGTCGTAGACGTCGGCGATGCGCAAGGTTTTCTTGAACAGGGCGACGTGGCCGGCAATGCTGGTTTCGGAGATGCGCAGCCGCAGGCTGTTGAATGCATTCAGGCCGGTCTTCACCTTGGCCACGATGAATTGCTTGTCTTCACTGACGGCGTACAGGGTCAGGCGATCGCAATTGAAGAGCGCCGATATTTCCTGCGACAAGTCGAGCATGATCTCGTCAATGTTGCTGGTCGCATGAATCCGGTTCGTCAGCAGCTGCAGTTGCTTGGAAAAATCGAGCCGCGCGAGCACGTCGTCTTCGCCACGCACGGGTTGGGGCAGCACAGTATTCATATTGGCTTGTATCCGTCGGTGGCAGCAGTGGCGGCCAGGGATTCGAGTCCACCCTCCATGACGCAAGCCTGGAAGCCGCTTTGCGCCAGCAGGAAGGCTGCCGCTGCGCTGCGCCGGCCATTCTGGCAGTAGAGGATATATTCGGGCGCCCGGTCGAGCACGCTTGCGACGTGGCGGATTTCACTCAAGGGTATGTTGATGGCCCAGGGCAGCTTGTCGCGGTTGTATTCGGAAGGGAAGCGCACGTCGATCCAGGTCGCCTTGTCTTTCTTCAGCAACGCCTGTGTGGGAGCAAGCTCGCGCAACAGCGGGGCGCGCAGCAATTCGTTGAAGTCTTCGCCCGCCAGCCGGTAAAGGCGGCCATCGCTTTTCATCGTCACAGTCGCGTTGCGTGCCGTATCGGCCAGCAACGCTTCTTCGCCGAAGCCATCGCCAGGCCGCAGCTCGGCCAGGTCCGCAGTGGTATTGCCTATGCGCCGCGTAACCAGGCAGCGCCCTTGGTCGACCACGTAGTAATAGTCACCCGGTTCGCCTTCACGGATCACAACCGCGCCGCGCTTCACTTCGATCGGCTCGAAGCGTTCCAGCAGCAGCGCGATGCGGTCCGGCGACAGCGCCGACAGGGCGCCGCTTTGCAGGTGGCCGGCCACGAGGCCGGTCGAGCGCGTGGGCGCGCGTAGCCCGGGGCCACCGGCGACCGCGTCTGCAGCAAGCTGGTCGAGGATCATCGTCACGTCGAGTATGTCAGTTTCTATGCACAGCAAAGTCGCCGGCGTGATGGCTTGCGCCACCAGCAGGTCTGCACTGTTGCGCAGCGCAGCCGACGCAGTGGTGCCGCCCACCATGATTTCGCCGCCATTCCTGGCCGTCACTACCCGCAGTTGGCCGGCGAGCAGGTAGAACGTGGCGTGCTCCAGCCCGGTTTGCTGCAGCAGGTTGGTCCCGCGCGGCAGCGTCAGCAGCCGTCCGAGCCGGCGCACGTCCTGCAGCGCTTCTTCGGAAAGCGGCAGCAGTGCCGGGACCGTGCGCAACTGTTCAAGGGAATCGGTCTGCATGCTCAGTGTCCGGTGTTTGCAGCGGCGCTCAAAATTCGAAACAGTGATTGTTTTGCAGCATGCGCGGCTTGTATTCGCCGACATATTCGGCCAGCTCGCGCATCGTCAGTTCAACCTGGCCCGGCTTCAGGTGCGTGATGAACAGGTCCGGCCGGCTTTGCAGCTTCTGCAATTCATCCGCCAGCATGCTGGGGCAGAGGTGCTTGGAAAGCTCGGCCAGGCGGCGTTCACTGTTTGAGAAAGCAGTTTCAATGATCAGGTAGCGCAAATGCGGAATCTGGTTGATCACTGTCCAGAATTCGTCGTTGACCGTGGTGTCGCCGGTGAACACCAGACTGCCCTGGCCACTGTCGACCTGGTAGCCGACGGCAGGAACAGTGTGGCGCGCCGGCAGTACCGTGATGCGGCGTCCCTTCAATTCAACCGTGTCGCCCACTTCCACGGTTTCAAAGCGCATGAAGGGATCGATGCTGTTGGGTATGGTGGTGAAATCAGGCCAGATCGCCCAGTTGAAGATGTGCGCGCGCAGGATCTCTTCGGTTGCCCGGGTGGTGTGGACCACCAGCGGCCGGTTGCGCATTTCACCCACGGTATCGACGATGAAGGGCAGGCAGCAGATGTGGTCAAGGTGGGAATGGGTGATGAACACGTGGTCGATCATGGCAAGCTCGGCAATCGTCAGCTCGCCCACGCCGGTGCCGGCATCGACCAGGATATCGTTGTCGACCAGCAGCGACGTCGTATGCATATGCCTGCCGCCGATGCCACCACTGCAACCGAGCACTTTCACTATCATGTGGCGTCCCCGTCTATCCCGTTTTATTTGCTGTCGAAGCGCGTCACGCCCTGCCACCCGTCCGGCGGCGGTTCGGCACGATAAGCCGCTACCCGTTCCCGGTACAACGCATACAAGCGATGGCCTGGTCGCTGCGCCAGCAAGGCGTCCAGGCCAGCATCCGCAGCATCCCAGTCGCTGGCGCGGTAAGCCTGCAACACTTGCCCCCACGTCGCCAGTTCCTGCTGCATGGCCGTGCTCAGTTCCGTCGCCACGCAGAGCGGTTCGTAGATCGTAGTCGGCTCGTTCTTGCCCTTGACCTGCACGCAATCGAGCTCGCGGAACACCACATCCGGCAGCGCAGCCATCGTGCTCGGGCCGACCATGATGCCAACGCCGTATTCCTTGGTTTTCGATTCCAGCCGGGCGCCAAGATTGACCGCGTCGCCCATCACCGTGTAAGCCAGCCGGATACTCGATCCCATGTCGCCCACGGTCATGCTGCCGGTATTGACGCCTATGCCGATGGCGACCGGTGGCCAGCCGCGTGCCTGAAAACGCTGGTTCAGGCTGGCCAGCGCAGCCTGCATCGCCAGGGCCGTCATCACGCCGTGGCGGGCATGCTCCGCATCTTCGACTGGCGCTCCCCAGAATGCAACGATGGCGTCGCCGATGTACTTGTCAAGCGTACCATGATGTTGCCGGATCACCAGGGTCATCTCGGTCAGGTATTCGTTCATCAACTGGGCCAGTGCTTCCGGCTCCATGCCTTCCGAAATGGTGGTGAATCCGCGCACGTCCGAGAACAGCACCGTCAACTGTGCCTTGCGGCTGGCCATGCTGTAACTGCCCGGGTCACGGCTCATTTTCGCAACCAGTTCCGGCGGCACGTACTGGCCAAAGCGCTGCGTGATCTGGCGCTTGGCCTTGGACTCGACAAAAAAGCCCCACGACATATTGAGCACGAACAGCGTCACGCCCAGGAGCAGCATGGAAGCCAGCGGCAGCACCAGCCCCGACTGCCAGGCGAGGTAATGAATGCCGAGCAGGGCAGCCAGCACCACGATGGTGGCCAACGTGGCGCGCAAGGGCGCCCGCCAGGGCAACAGGAAGATCATCACGATCCCGGTCAGCAGCAATAGCAGCAATTCAATCGCATCGACATACTGCGGGCGCTCCATCACTGCATTGTCGAGCATGCCGGCCAGCAGGTTCGCATGCACTTCCATGCCGGGATATACCTCGCCAACTGGCGTCGTGCGCATGTCCCGCAAGCCGGGCGCGGAGGTGCCCAATATCACCAGGCGCTGCTGCAGCAATTCGGGCTTGATGCGCTCGGCCAGCACGTCGGCCACGGAGTAATAACGGAAGCTGCGTTCATAGCCGCGGTAGGGCACCAGCGCCGCGCCATTGGCATCGACCGGAATACGGCGCAGCAAGCCTTGCGCGCCAACCAGGTCCAGCCATTCAACCGAGGCATAGCCGTCTTCCTGCGCCAGGCCAGGCACGATACGTGGCTTGTCGAACAGGGCGCGCAGCATCGCCAGCGAAAACGATTCGTAATACTGGCCCTGGTGCTGCACCAGCAGCGGTACCCGGCGCACGCTGCCGTCCTGGTCAATGATGGGGTTGAAGTGTCCAGCGCCTTGCGCATTGGCCTGGAATTGCGGCAGGTTGGCGCCATAGTTTTTCCATGCCGAGATGCGCAGCGGTTGTGAGCCCATCGCCCTGGCATCAAGTGCCGGCGGCGGCAGCGCGCCACTGCTGACGCCTTCGTTGGCAAAGTAATAGCCCAGGATGGCGGGGCGCTTGCCCAGTGAGGCGGCGAAGCGCTGGTCGAAATCAAGCTGCGGGCGCAGCACGCGCAAGGCATCCTGGAATTGCGGATTGTCTTTCAGTTCACGCCGGCTTAGCTGGTCCAGCGTGCCCAAGCCGCCGCTGTCATCCGGTTCGGCCAGCACCAGGTCAAAGCCCAGGAGCTTGATCTGGTAGCGATCGAACAGCTTGTCGACCAGTTGCGCCATGCGATCGCGACGCCACGGCCAGCGGCCAACTTCAGCCAGGCTTTTTTCATCAATGTCGAGGATGACGATGCGCTCATCCACCGTATTGGGCATGTTGGCGCGCAGGGCAATGTCGTAGACCACCTGGTCCAGCGACTTGATGAATGGCAGTTCCAGCACGCGGGCGGCATGCGCCAGCAGCAGGGCGAGAACCAGCAATCCCGGCACGAAGCGAGCGAAATTCTTCTTCAAACGGAGCCCCAAGCCCATTCACGGGCGAACCAGGGCTATTCTGGGCCGGTTCTTGTCAGGTTGCAATGTTTCCCCGGAAGCCGGGAAGGGACAAGGTGCCGCTATTCAGGCGTCGCGCCGCGCGCGCGCAATCATGCGCGTGCCAGCCAGGCGGTCATGCAGGTACTGGCGCTGCGGGTCGAGATAGATAGTCATCGCCCACAGCATCATGTTGGCGCCGAGCAGGGCGAAAGTGGGCCACTTGCCGGCTCCCGCCAGCCAGGCCAGCAGCGCGGCAGGCAGGAACCACAGCCAGCTGAAAAGATAACGCAGCAGCGCACGCCGGTAACTGAGCGCCTGGCCCAGTTCATCGACCAGTGCGATATGCCAGGTTTTCATTGGCAGCGTTTGTCGGCCGCGCGACCAGAACCAGATGAAATAAAAGCCGATCACCAGGAACAGCCAGGCTTGCATGCCGGCGCGCATGGCAAGCGCATGCCGCTGCTGCATGACGATGGAGTACAGCAAACCGGCGCCGAAAACCACGCCAAACATCATCAAGCCTTCATAGACCAGGCAGGAGAGCCGGGTTCTCAGGCGCGGAGCGGTCAGGTCCACGGGTTTATCGCAGCTGCGTGGCGCCAGGCGGGGTGGTGGCCGGCGCGGGTTGTGCGGCGGTCGCAGCGGGTGTTGGCGGATTGGCAGGTCGCGCCGGCTCAACTACTGCATTGGCGGGGTGCTCGCGGTTGCCAGCATTGCCATTGGGCGCGCCCTTGTCCGCAGCGGATTTGAGGGTCGATTTCGATGGCGGCGTGACTTTGGACTTCGCCTGCGACGGCGGCGGCAGGGCAGTGACCCGCTTGCGGGCCGCTGCTTCGGCGGCGAGCCGCTTTTTCTGGTCTTCTGGCAGTTGCTGGTATTGCTGCCACTGCGCCGATTTCTCGGACGGATTCAGTTTTTTGGCGCGTGCATAGCTCTCGCGTGCGATCCGGCGCTGTTCCGGCGTGAGCTTGGCCCATTCGCGCATGCGGTCTTGCAGGCGTTTCTGCTCGTCCGGCTTCAGGTTGGGGAATTTGTTGGCAATGCCCAGCCACTTGGTTTTGTGGGTTGTGCTCAGGGTGTCCCACTCGGTTGCCATGGGCGACAGCGCATTGCGTTGTGCTTCGGTCAATTCGCCCCAGCTCGGCTTGGTCGGTGCGGGGGGCGTTGCTGGTTTGCGGGCCGCGGTTTTGCCATTCGATGCCGGCGCCGCCTGCGCCGATGGCGTTCCGGCCGCGTGCATACCGGCCTTGCCCGGCGTTGCTGGCGTGCCTGCCGCGGGCGCAGTCGTGCTGGCTGGCGCAGCTGGCGCCGGGGCGGCAGCGGCTTTGGGCGCAGTGCCAGGAACGGCGGGCGCTGGGTCGGCAGCCGAAGCAACCCCGCCGACTGCGCCAGCCAGGCAGGCGAAGATCAGAAAACAGGCCGCCCGCAGGTTGCGGGCGGCTGGGGACTTCAGGCGTTCCACCATCAGGACTCTCTAGGTGACATCGGCTGCTTGGTTGGCTGTTGCGTAGGCTGCTTGATTGGCTGCTGCTTGACCGGGCCGCCTGGTTCGGCTGCCTGGTCGTTCGCGTCGTCGGGCTTAATCGGCTTTCTTGGCCAGGTAGGCGTTGAATCCATTGTCGAGATACGCATTGAGAGGCAATTCGTCAGCCAGGACCATGGCATCGATCTCGGCGACTTCACTGATGCGTTGCTGGTATTCGGACTGGTACAGCGCAAATATGCCGGCTGCGACCACCACCATCGGGATTGCAACGCCCATGCGGGCCAGCCATGAAAGACGGTCGCCAAACAATCCGCCGGCACGTCCTGCAAAAGCGGTTTGGGTTGCCAGCACGCGTTGCGGCGCATCTGCTTTCTTGGATGCCAGCGCACGGGTGCGGGCCTGGGCCAGCCGGTCTATCGTGGCGGGGGGGAGGGTATCGAGATGTTCGTTGAGTGCGTGCCGGACGCGGTAAGCGAAGTTGATTTCTTTTGCGTTCATAGCCGTATTCCTCTTGCCTTCAGTGCCAGGGCCAGCGCGTGGGTAGCGCGCGAGCAGTGGGTTTTGACGCTGCCTTCTGAGCAACCCATCGCGGCCGCCGTCTCGGCGACGTCCATATCTTCCCAATAACGCATCAAAAAGGCTTCCCGTTGACGCGTTGGCAGTTTCTGCACTTCTTCGTCGATGGCCATCAACACTTGGTCACGCGAGACACGGTCCTCGCTTGATTCCGACCTCTGGGACCCTTCCTGGGCTTCCAGGGTTTCCAGTATGTCGAAGTTTTCCGGGTCTTCCATGTCCGGGCGCAGGCTCGAGAACAGGCTGACCCAGGTATTACGCACTTTCTCACGCCGGAAATAATCGTGGATCGTGTTCTGCAGTATGCGCTGGAACAGCATCGGAAGTTCAGAAACCGGTCGGTCACCATATTTCTCTGACAGCTTGATCATCGCGTCCTGCACGATGTCGAGCGCCGCTTCGTCCTTGCGCACTGCATACACGGCCTGCTTGAAGGCGCGCCGTTCGACGTTCTCGAGGAAGTCGCCTAATTCTTTGTCTGTCGCCATGCGCTGAGGAAGAGGGTGATACGCGCGGGGACTTGGCCCGTGCTTTATGGAAAACTCACGAATCCTAGCAAAAATCCCCCCTTCATGCACCGTAATTGCTCAGTGTCGCGCCGCCATGCGACAGATGGGCTTTCAGAAAACGCATGAGGATCCTCGAAATGATTCGTTTCAAACTTTTAACAGCTGGCTAACCTGAACCCGACATTGACTCAGCGAGCATTTCACGACGCGCATCCTCGACATCCCGCAAGAGCGCAGCCGCGCGCTGCTGGACGCGCTGTTCGCGCATTCGACGCGCCCCGAGTTCATCTACCGCCACCGGTGGCAGCCGCACGACATGGTGTTCTGGGACAACCGCTCGCTGCTGCACCTCGCCGCCGGTTGCCCGCCCGACCAGCGCCGCAAGCTGTACCGCACCACGATCGCGGGCGACGTCCCGTTCTGAACCCAGGAGAATGCATGTTCGACTTGAAAAAAATCGCTGCCGCGCTGGCCGCGGCGTCCTTGGTTGCCGCCGCGCCCGCCGCCCGGGCCGAGGGCAAAAGATCCGCATCGCCGAGCAGTTCGGCGTGGTCTACCTGCTGCTCAATGTGGCGCAGGACCGGAAGCTGATCGAAAAGCACGGCAAGCGGCATGGCGTCGAGATCGACGTCGACTGGGTCAAGCTCTCCGGCGGGGCGGCCGCCAACGATGCGCTGCTGTCGAACTCGGTGGACGTGGTCGGCGCCGGCCTGGGTCCCCTGATGACGATCTGGGACCGCACCAAGGGCAAGCAGAACGTGCGCGCCGTCGCCTCGCTCGGCAATTTCCCTTGCTACCTGATCAGCACCAATCCGGCCGTGAAATCGATCGCCGACTTCGGTCCGAAAGACCGCATCGCGCTGCCCGCCGTCACCGTCTCGGTGCAGGCGCGCATCCTGCAGATGGCGTCGGCCAGGCAGTGGGGCCCGGCCCAGTTCAAGAAACTCGATCAGTTCACGCAAGCCGTGCCGCACCCGGACGCGGCCGCCGCCGTGATCGCCGGCGGCACCGAGATCAACGCCCACTTCGCCAATCCGCGGTTCCAGGAGCAGGAGCTGGCCGGCAACCCGAAGGCGAAGATCGTGCTCGACTCTTGCCAGGTGCTGGGCGGGCCGAGCTCGTCGACGCTGCTGTACGCCACCGAAAAATATGTCAAGGAAAACCCGAAGACGTATCGGGCCTTCCTCGACGCGCTGGTGGAAGCGGCGCAGCTGGCCGGCAGCAATCCGGAAGCGGCGGCCGACGCCTACCTGCGCGTGAACAAGGGCAGCATCGACCGCGCCTTGCTGGTGAACGTGATCAGGAATCCGAAGGTGCAGTTCAAGGTGGCGCCGCAGAACACACTGGGCCTGGCGCAGTTCCTGTTCGCGGTCGGCGCGATCAAGAACAAGCCGGAAAGCTGGAAAGATTACTTTTTCGACCATCCGGCGCTGGCCGCGGGGAGCTGAGATGCGCGTCGACAATCCCGCGCCCACCTCGCAGGTCGTGCCGCCCCAGGGTCCGCTGCCGCGCGCCGAGCCCGTCACGCTCGAATACGCTGGCGCCCAGGGCACCGTGCGCGCCCTTGATGACGCCAGCTTCGAGGTGTACCGGGGCGACCGCTTCGTGCTGCTCGGGCCTTCGGGCTGCGGCAAGTCGACCCTCCGCACACGCTGTCGGGTGGCATGAAGGCGCGGGTGGCGATCGCGCGCGCTGGCGATGCAGCCGGAAATCCTCTTGATGGACGAGCCCTTCGCCGCGCTCGATGCGCTCACCCGGCGCACGATGCAGGAGCAGCTCCAGGGCCTGTGGGAAGACATCGGTTTCACGATGCTGTTCGTGACGCACTCGATCGCGGAGGCGCTGGTCGTGGGCAACCGCATTCTGCTGCTGTCGCCGCATCCGGGGCGCGTGCGTGCTGAACTCAACAGTCACCAGTTCGATCTGGGCAGCGCCGGCAGCGCCGAATTCCAGGCGGCGAACGAACGCATTCACCGGCTCCTGTTCAACGAGGCGCCGACGCGGCCGACGCCGGCCCATCCAGCCCTGGCGGTCCAGGTATGAACGCCTTCCGCGATCCTCCGATTCGTCCCGAATACGAACTGGCGCCGGCGCTGCCGGTCGCCGGGGCCGCCGCCACGCAGCGCATACCGGCGTCCGCCGGCCGTTCGCCGCGGACGGATCTTGCCTGGCTGCGCAAGGCCGGCATGCTGCTGGTGCTGGCCGCGCTCTGGGAGCTCCTTGCGCGCATCTACGACAACGACCTGCTGCTGCCGAGCGCGCTGCAGACCGGGCGCGCGCTGGTCGACGGCATCGTCTCCGGCGAACTGTGCGGCTATATCCTGGTATCGTTCGCGGTGCTGGCCCAGGGCTACCTGCTGGGCATCGCCGGCGCCTTCCTGCTGACCTGGCTGGCGGTATCGCACCGCGTCGGGCGCGAACTGACCGAGACCCTGACCTCGATGTTCAATCCCTTGCCGGCGATCGCCTTGCTGCCGCTGGCGCTGCTGTGGTTCGGGCTGGGCAAGGGCAGCCTGATCATGGTGCTGATGCATTCGGTGCCGTGGCCGCTGACCCTGAATGCCTGCGCCGGCTTTCGCGCGGTGCCGGAGACGCTGAGGATGGCCGGGCGCAACGATGGCCTCGGCGGGCTGCGGCTGGTGCTGCAGATCCTGATACCGGCGGCGCTGCCGGCGATCCTGTCGGGACCGAAAATCGGCTGGGCGTTTGCCTGGCGCACGCTGATTGCGGCCGAGCTGGTCTTTGGCAGCACCTCGGGGCAGGGCGGACTGGGCTGGTTCATTTTCCAGAGCCGAAACGAGCTGTTCACGGACAGGGTGTTTGCGGGGCTGGCGGCGGTGATCGTCATCGGGCTGGCGGTGGAGCATCTCGTGTTTCAGACGATCGAGCGCGTGACCGTATGACGCTGGGGGATGGAGCGCTAAGCAGCATGCCGGCCGCTTCGGGCCATCCGCTGCGCCGCAAACGCAGCGCGCCCACCATGCACCCGGCTGGTGCACCTCCCGATTTGAATTTTTTATCTTGACCAAAATGGTGCAACGCAGTAAGGTGTTCTTTACGCTTTGCACCCGCGAAGTTTCATGGTCAATCAGGCGCGCACACAAGGCCCGCCCGGTCGACTCGCTTTCATTTGTAGGCAGTTTGCTCCAACCCGCGCCACAAGCGCGAGAGATGCGTCGAGCCGCCACAGACACTCAGCCAAACGAGTTGCGCCCAGCGCCGTTCCGAAAGGTATCTTATGGATACCCGGGAGTCCGGCGTGACCGCAGAAAAAAGGGAAGCTGGAGTGCTGTGGGGTAACCCGCATTTCGTCAGGAACGAGCATCCGATCAATCGCCCAATGGGTTTTGAAAGGAATGATTCATGAATAACGAAGCAACAGGCCCCATCACGGGTGCCGAAATAGTCGTGCGTTGCCTGGCCGAGGAGGGCGTGAAACACGTCTTCGGCTATCCCGGCGGCGCAGTGCTGTACATCTACGACGCCATCTTCCAGCAAGACAAATTCCAGCACATCCTGGTGCGCCACGAGCAGGCAGCCGTTCATGCGGCCGATGCCTATTCGCGCAGCTCGAACACCGTGGGCGTGGCGCTTGTCACCTCCGGTCCGGGCGTGACGAATGCCGTCACCGGCCTGTCCACCGCCTACATGGATTCGATTCCGATGGTGGTGATCAGCGGCCAGGTGCCGAGCCATGCGATCGGCCAGGATGCGTTCCAGGAGTGCGACACCGTCGGCATCACGCGCCCCGTGGTCAAGCACAACTTCCTGGTCAAGGACGTGAAAGACCTCGCGCTGACCATCAAGAAAGCCTTCTACATTGCCCGTACCGGCCGTCCCGGCCCGGTGCTGGTCGATATCCCGAAGGACATCAGCATGCACAAGTGCATGTTCGAGTACCCGCGCGAAATCGAGATGCGTTCCTACAAGCCGGTCGACAAGGGCCACGCCGGCCAGATCCGCAAGGCCGTGCAGCTGCTGCAAAGCGCCGAGCGTCCGATGATCTATGCCGGCGGCGGCGTCATTCTCGCCAACGCTTCGGCTGAACTGAACCGCCTGGTCGACAAGCTCGGCGCGCCGGTCACGAATACCCTGATGGGCCTGGGCGGCTCGCGCGCCAGCGACGAACGCTTTGTCGGCATGCCCGGCATGCACGGCACCTACGAAGCGAACATGGCGATGCAGCACTGCGACGTCCTGATCGCGATCGGCGCCCGTTTCGACGACCGCGTGATCGGCAACCCGAAGCACTTCGCCAGCCACCCACGCAAGATCATCCACATCGACATCGATCCGTCCTCGATTTCGAAGCGGGTCAAGGTCGACATCCCGATCGTCGGCAACGTCAAGGAAGTACTGACCGAATTCCTGGCCCAGCTCGATGCCGCAGGCGCCACGCGCACCAACCCGGAGCTGCTGCGCGGCTGGTGGAAGCAGATCGACGAATGGCGCGGAAAAGACTGCCTGAAGTACGAGGACTCCAGCCTCGTCATCAAGCCGCAGTCGGTCATCGAAAAGCTGTGGCAAGTGACCAAAGGCGACGCCTTCATCACGTCCGACGTCGGCCAGCACCAGATGTGGGCCGCCCAGTACTACCCCTTCGACAAGCCGCGCCGCTGGATCAATTCCGGCGGGCTGGGCACGATGGGCGTCGGCCTGCCGTACGCGATGGGCGTGCAGATGGCCAATCCGGATGCGACGGTGGCCTGCGTCACCGGCGAGGGCTCGATCCAGATGTGCATCCAGGAGCTTGCCACCTGCAAGCAATATCACCTGACCCCAAAAATCATCCTCCTGAATAACCGCTTCCTCGGCATGGTGCGCCAGTGGCAGCAGATCGACTACGGCTCGCGCTATTCCGAGTCCTATATGGATTCGCTGCCGGACTTCGAGAAGCTGGCCGAGGCCTATGGCCACGTCGGCATGCGCATCGAAAAGCCGGGCGACGTCGAAGGTTCGCTGGTGGAAGCCTTTGCCATGAAGGACCGCCTGGTGTTCATGAACTTCATCACCGACCAGAGCGAGAACGTCTGGCCGATGGTCAAGGCCGGCAAGGGCCTGTCGGAAATGCTGCTCGGCTCGGAGGACCTCTAAATGAGACACATTATCTCGGTTCTCCTGGAGAACGAAGCCGGCGCCCTGTCGCGCGTGGTGGGCCTGTTTTCGGCCAGGGGCTACAACATCGAAACCCTGACCGTGGCGCCGACCGAAGACGCGACGCTGTCGCGCATGACGATCGTCACTTCCGGCTCGGACGACATCATCGAGCAGATCACCAAGCACCTGAACCGCCTGATCGAAGTGGTGAAAGTGGTCGACCTGACCGAAGGCCAGCACATCGAGCGCGAGCTCATGCTGCTCAAGGTGCGGGCGGTCGGCAAGGAGCGCGAGGAAATCAAGCGCACCGCCGACATCTTCCGCGGCCGCATCATCGACGTGACGGAAAAGACCTACACGATCGAACTGACCGGCGCCAAGAGCAAGCTGGATGCCTTCATCGACGCCATCGACCGCGCCTCCATCCTCGAGACCGTCCGTACCGGCGGCTCCGGCATCGGCCGCGGCGAACGGATTCTAAGGGTGTGATCGGGGCACGGCCTCGGTCACGTGACCCCACGCGGGCAGGCCGGGCAGCCGATGGCCGCACCATTGAACAGCCTATAGCTTCACAAAAATAACCAGCAATCTCACCAAATACCAGGATACAAAATGAAAGTTTTCTACGACAAAGACTGCGACCTCTCCCTCATCAAAGGCAAGAACGTCGCCATCATCGGCTACGGCTCGCAGGGACACGCGCACGCCCAGAACCTGTCCGAGTCGGGCGTGAACGTCACCGTCGGCCTGCGCCGCGGCGGCGCTTCCTGGGGCAAGGTCGAGCAGGCCGGCCTGAAGGTCGCCGAGGTCGATGAAGCGGTCAAGAACGCCGACATCATCATGATCCTGCTGCCGGACGAAAACATCGCCCAGGTCTACAAGGAAAACGTCGAGCCGAACGCGAAGCAGGGCGCGGTGCTGGCCTTTGCCCACGGCTTCAATGTCCACTACGGCCAGGTCGTGCCGCGCGCCGACCTCGACGTGATCATGATCGCCCCGAAAGCGCCGGGCCACACCGTGCGCGGCACCTACCGCCAGGGTGGCGGCGTGCCGCACCTGATCGCCGTCTACCAGGATAAATCGGGCGCCGCGCGCGACGTCGCGCTGTCGTATGCGATGGCCAACGGCGGCGGCCGTGCCGGCATCATCGAAACGAATTTCCGCGAAGAGACCGAGACCGACCTGTTCGGCGAGCAGGCCGTGCTCTGCGGCGGCGCCGTCGAACTGATCAAGGCCGGTTTCGAGACCCTGGTCGAAGCGGGCTACGCGCCGGAGATGGCCTATTTCGAGTGCCTGCACGAACTCAAGCTCATCGTCGACCTGATCTACGAAGGCGGTATCGCCAACATGAACTACTCGATCTCGAACAACGCCGAGTACGGCGAGTACGTGACCGGCCCGAAAGTCGTCACCTCGGCGACCAAGGACGCGATGCGCCAGTGCCTGAAGGACATCCAGACCGGCGAGTATGCGAAGAGCTTCATCCTCGAGAACAAGGCCGGCGCCCCGACCCTGATCTCGCGCCGCCGCTTGACTTCCGAGCACCAGATCGAGGAAGTGGGCGCCAAGCTGCGCGCGATGATGCCGTGGATCGCGAAGAACAAGCTGGTCGATCAGTCGAAAAACTGAGGACGCGGGACGGGAATTCGTAGGGCGGCGATCGTAGTTGCAACTTTCCATTACAAAATCACGACGGAAAGCAGCGCGACGGTATCGTATAAGTAAAGCCAATTTTACTTAGCCGGAGAAAGCCATGTCCCTTCCAAAATTGTTCCTCGCCGCCAGCCTCGTGGCGGCCGCCCACGCCGGCGCGCAAACCGCGCCGGCGCCAGGCACCAGCGGCACCATGGTCATCGTGCCGGCCAACGGCGAAGTGCGCCATGCCAACGACCAGGCAACGGTCACCTTTGCCGTCGAGGAGTTCGACAAGGACAAGGCAGCAGCCGCTGCGCGCGTGAACCGCAAGATGAAGGAAGGCACCGAGATCGTGCGCCGCGCCGATCCGAAGGCCGAACTCAAGACGCAAGGGTATTACACCTACCCGGTCTATCCGGAACCGCCGCTGCAGCCGCTGCCGGCGAGCCGCACGCCGGCCCGGCCGGTGCCGGACGGCTGGCGCGTCGGGCAATACCTGGAAGTAAAGACGACCAACCTGGCCGCGCTGCCGAAAACGGCGGCCGCGGCGCAAAAAGTTTTACAGATCAATGGCGTCAGTTTCGGACTGGCCCCGGCAACCGAGAAGCTGCTGGACGACCGGCGCATTCTTGAAACCTACCGCAACCTGAACGAGCGCATCGCCTCGATTGCGCGCGCGATGGGCCGCCAGAGCGCCGATGCGGTGCTCGAGACGGTCGATTTCGAAGGCTCGGGCAATTACGGCGGCCGTCCCGAAATGCAGTCGGCCATGGTCTCGGGCGCGCGCATGAAGGCGGCCGACCAGGAGATGCCGGAACCGAGTTTCGAGCCCGGCGAGACGACGCTGCAGATGCGTCTGGTGGGAAAGGTGAAGTTCAAGTAGGGAGCGCTCTCAGCGGCGACACCGTTTGCTGAGATCAGTTCCAATAGTATCCGTTCGCTAACATGCCGTTCCCGCCCCTATAATGGGGGAAACGGCGCAGCAAGCGCGATCACACCTTGAATACGGAACTTTATGCCAGCCTTTCCACGACGTAAGAAAAATGGAACGGCGCCCCGCGCGCCACGATTTGCCCGCCTCAAGCGCTTCGGCCGCAGGGCGGAAGACAAGGGCGGGCCGCGCGGACGTGGCATTTATTTATTGCCGAATGCTTTCACGACCGCCGCGCTGTTCTGCGGTTTCTACGCGATCGTGATGGCGATGAACCAGCGCTTCGACCATGCCTGCTGGGCCGTGTTCATCGCCATGATTCTCGACGCCCTGGACGGACGCGTCGCGCGCCTGACCAATACCCAGTCGGAATTCGGCGCGCAGTACGACAGCTTGTCGGACATGGTGTCCTTCGGCGCGGCGCCGGCGCTGGTGATTTACGAGTGGTCGCTGCGCGGCCTGGGCAAGCTGGGCTGGATCGCCGCCTTCGTGTACTGCGCCGGCGCGGCGCTGCGCCTGGCGCGCTTCAATACCAACATCGAGGTGGTGGACAAGCGCTTCTTCCAGGGCTTGCCCAGCCCGGCGGCGGCAGGCCTGGTGGTCGGTTTCATCATGTTCATGACCGATCCGGACATCAACATCAGCGCGCGCCAGGTCGACTGGGTGAGCTGGTGCCTGGCCCTGTTCGCCGGCCTGACGATGGTGTCGAACGTGCCGTTTTACAGCTTCAAGGACGTGAACTTCCGCAAGTCGGTGCCGTTCATCGTGGTCTTCCTGATCGTGCTGGCGCTGGCGCTGGTGGCGAGCGATCCGACCAAGGTGCTGTGGCCGATTTTTGTCGTCTACGGGTTGTCGGGCTATGTGGTGTTCGTACTGCAGCGCGCCAGGGGCAAGCGGGTCAGCATCATCCCGACCGACGAACCGATCGAGAACGACAAGGTCGAGCGCCGCTGAGGCTCACCAGGAACCGCCGGCGCCCTTGATCGACAAGCGCTGACGTTGATCGGGTGCGGCGGGCGCGGGGCGGTTGCCTGCACTGCTATCTGTGTGCATGATCCGCGTGGGCACGGGTGCCCACCCTACGGTCATCGCTCGCGGCGAGGTCATGCGAAACCCGTATACGCGATGTATCCCGTAGGGTGGGCACCCGTGCCCACGCGGATCGTGCGAACCAACATGGGCGCAGGCAACAGCCCCACCCGGCCAGCACTCGCGCATTTCTCCCGACCCGCGTCAATTCCACTTTTGCCTGGTCGCCGGCTGCTCGTCCTCGTCGCACGAGGTCAGCTTCGGCTTGATCCCGTGCTGCATGCTGTCGATGCCGTCTGGCGCGTGATTCGATTCGTAGGTCAGGCACCAGGCGCCGGCGGCGGTGATCACGCGGTGGCGCCGGCGCCCATAACCGCCCGGATCGAGGATCTCCTGCGTTTTCGGCGCCTGGTACCACTTGTTCGGCGCCATCTCGCCGGCGCGGGCAATGCCTTTTTCAAGTTTCATCTGGGCCGTGTCGATCGGCGCGCGGAGGCCGCGTTCCGGATTTTCCGCCCGCAGTGCGCGGTCGATGGCGCCAGCGGCGGCACGTGCGTCGCGCAGCAGGTCCGCGCCTGACCCGGGCGCGGCGGGCGGCGCGTCGGCCGCCTGCGGCGCAGGCAGGGGGATGGCCCCGGCGAGCGGGGTAGCCGGGGCCCGATCAGCCGACGGGCGCCGCCAGGCCGGCGCCGCCGGAGGCCCGCCGCCGCGCACGGCGGGTGGCGGCGGCGCATCGGAACGATCGGGCACCGGCGCCGGCAGCAGGCGCAGCAACTGGACGCGCTGCGCCTGGCTGTCTTGCGCCGACGTCAGCGGCCGCGACAGCTGCCACAAGCCGACCAGCACCACGTGCACGGCGAGCGAAACCCCGATGCCGGTAAGCGTGCGGGGCTGCTGGAAGGACGGAGATGCAGTTGCCATGCATCCAGTATAGGTCCGCATCTTGTCGTTGTGGAAACAAACGCATAGGCATGAGCAGGCTCGGGTGCGCCATGCCTCCAGCCCCGGCGAATATACTCGGGGCATGAACAAACTCATCCTCTGCGCCGCCGCCGCGCTGGCGGCCGGCGCCATCGCCGCCTGTTCGCCGCTCGCGGTGGTGAACGCCGTCTCGCCCGCCGGCACCGTGACCGCCACCGCAGCGATCCGCTACGGCGCCGACTCCCGCAACATGCTCGACGTGTATCGCCCCGCATCGAACGCGGGCAAGGCGCCCGTCATCGTCTTTTTCTTCGGCGGCAACTGGGTCAGCGGCAAGCGCGAGGACTACGCCTTCGTCGGCCGGGCGCTGGCCGCGCGCGGCTTCGTGGTCGTCATCCCCGATTACCGCCTCTACCCGCAGGTGCGCTACCCGGACTTCCTGGACGATGGGGCCGGTGCGCTCGCCTGGACCGCGCGCGCGATCGCGGCCCACGGTGGCGACCCGAGGAAGATCTTCGTGATGGGCCACAGCGCCGGCGCCTACAACGCCGCCATGCTGGCGCTCGATCCGCGCTGGCTGGGACGGCAGGGTCTGGCACCGGGCATGCTGCGCGGCTGGATCGGCCTCGCCGGCCCCTACGATTTCCTGCCGGTGCAGAACCGCACGACGCAACCGGTCTTCAGCGCGCCGGACACCCCGCCGGATTCGCAGCCGGTCAGCCACGTGGGCGCGTCCTCGCCGCCGGCACTCCTGATCGCGGCGAACGACGACAACCTGGTCAATCCGGCGCGCAACACCGGCGGCATGGCGAGCAAACTGCGCGCGGCGCACGTGCCGGTGCGCGAGGTGTACTACGACGGCGTCACCCACACGACCCTGGTCGCGTCGCTGTCGAACTCGCTGGTCAGGCTGGCCCCGACGCTGGACGCGGTCGAGGCGTTCGTGCGCAGCGACGGCGGGCGCAATTAAGAGCCTATCCCAGCAGGTAAAAGTCGCGGCTGGCGCGCCTGACAAGCGCGCACTGCGTTGCTCGTCGTTGCATGGCTCGCCATGCGGCCTCCTCGCGCCTTGCCCACGCTTGCCATGCATCACCATCCACTTCCTTCTACCT
>JAQGMC010000122.1 GCA_028292545.1 Paucimonas sp. | reverse complement strand
AGAGCCGTTGGCGTTGAAAGTCAGCCCGGCCGGTGCCGTGCCGTTTATGGCGAACGACAGGCTCGCATTGGCGTCGGCGTCGGACGCGGTGACCGTGCCGTTGACGACGGCCGCATCTTCGGCAACCGTGAAGCTGGCAGCGTTGGCGACAGGCGCATCGTTGGTGCCCGTTACAGTAATCACCAGGTTCGCAGTCGAAGTCGAACCTTTGTCGTCCGTCACGGTGTAAGGAATGGTCAGGACAGCGGACTGGCCCAGGCCCAGCGATTGGTAGGCGCTGACGCTGGCATCGAAACTGTAGCTGCCATCCACATGGAAAATCAGGCCGGCGGGCGCCGTGCTGTTCAAGGCAAACGACCAGCTCGCGTTGCCGTCCGGGTCGGTGGCGGTAACGGCCCCGTTGACCACGGTCGCGTCTTCGGCAACCGCGAAGCTGGCGGCGTTGGCAACCGGCGCATCGTTGGTGCCTGTGACCGTGATCACCAGGTTGGCGCTTGACGTCGCGCCCTTGTCGTCCGTCACCGTGTACGGAACCGTCAGGACCGCACTTTGACCCAGCCCGAGCGACTGGTAGGCACTGGCGCTGGCGTCAAAGCTGTAAGAGCCGTTGGGATTGAAGGTCAAGCCTGCCGGCGCCGAACCATTCAGTGCAAACGCCAGCGTGGCGCCCGCATCAGCATCCGTCGCGGTGACCGAGCCGTTGACCACGGCCGCATCTTCGGCAACGGTGAAGCTGGCGGCATTGGCAACCGGCGCGTCGTTGGTGCCCGTCACTGTGATCACCAGGTTCGCAGTCGAAGTCGCGCCCTTGTCGTCCGTTACGGTGTACGGAATCGTCAGCACTGCACTCTGGCCCAAGGCCAGCGACTGGTAGGCGCTGACGCTGGCATCGAAGCTGTAAGACCCGTCCGCATTGAAAGTCAATCCGGCAGGCGCCGAACCATTCAGTGCAAACGCCAGCGTGGCGCCCCCATCAGCATCCGTCGCGGTGACCGAGCCGTTGACCACGGCCGCATCTTCGGCAACGGTGAAGCTGGCGGCGTTGGCAACGGGCGCGTCGTTGGTGCCAGTCACTGTGATCACCAGGTTCGCAGTGGACGTCGCGCCCTTGTCATCCGTTACGGTGTACGGAATCGTCAGCGCTGCGCTCTGGCCCAAGGCCAGCGACTGGTAGGCGCTGACGCCGGCATCGAAGCTGTAGCTGCCATCGGCGTTGAAAGTCAGCCCGGCAGGCGCCGAACCATTCAGTGCAAACGACAGCGTCGCATTGGCATCCGCATCGGAAGCAGTGACCGACCCGGTGACAACGGCCGCATCTTCGGCCACCGAGAAGCTGGCAGCGTTTGCGACAGGCGCATCATTGGTGCCCGTTACCGTAATCACCAGGTTTGCGGTCGAGGTCGCACCCTTGTCGTCCGTCACCGTGTACGGAATGGTCAGGACTGCGGACTGGCCCAGGCCCAGGGACTGGTAGGTGCTGACGCTGGCATCGAAACTGTAGCTGCCGTCGGCATGGAAAATCAGGCCGGCGGGCGCCGTGCTGTTCAAGGCAAACGACAAGCTTGCGTTGCCGTCCGCATCGGTGGCGATAACGGCGCCGTTGACCACGGTCGCGTCTTCAGCAATGGTAAAGCTGGCAGAACTGGCGACTGGCGCATCGTTGGTGCCCGTGACCGTGATCACCAAGTTCGCCGTTGACGTTGCACCCTTGTCATCCGTCACGGTGTACGGAATCGTCAGGATTGCGGACTCGCCTGCCCCGAGGGACTGGTAGGCGCTGACGCTGGCGTTGAAACTGTAGGAGCCATCGGCATTGAAGTTCAGGCCCGCAGGTGCCGTTCCGTTCAGTGCAAACGATAGCGCGGCGTTGGCATCCGGATCCGACGCGCCCACCGTGCCATTTACCACGGTTGCGTCTTCGGCAACCGAGAAGCTGGCGGCATTGGCAACGGGCGCATCGTTGGTGCCAGTGACCGTGATCACCAGGTTTGCCGTTGACGTCGCACCCTTGTCATCCGTCACGGTGTACGGAATCGTCAGTACTGCGCTCTGGCCTGCACCCAGCGATTGGTAGGCACTGGCGCCAGCGTTGAAGCTGTAGCTGCCATCGGCATTGAAGACCAGGCCGGCGGGGGCTGCGCTGTTCAACGCGAACGACAGGCTGGCATTGCTATCGGCATCCGAGGCCGTGACGGTTCCGGTGACAACCGACGCATCTTCGGCGACGGTAAAGCTAGCTGCGTTGGCAACCGGGGCATCGTTGGTGCCGGTGACAGTGATGACCAGGTTCGCGGTCGACGTCGCACCCTTGTCGTCCGTCACGGTGTAAGGAACGGTCAGTACTGCGCTCTGGCCAGCTGCCAGGTTTTGGTAGGCACTGACGCTGGCATCGAAGCTGTAGCTGCCGTCGGCATTGAAGGTCAAGCCTGCGGGCGCCGAACCATTCAGTGCAAACGCCAGCGTTGCGCCGGCATCAGTATCCGTCGCGGTGACCGAGCCGTTGACCACGGCCGCATCTTCGGCAACCGTGACGCTGGCGGCGCTGGCAACGGGTGCGTCGTTGGTGCCCGTCACTGTGATCACCAGGTTCGCAGTGGAAGTCGCGCCCTTGTCATCCGTTACGGTGTACGGAATCGTCAGCGCTGCGCTTTGGCCCAAGGCCAGCGACTGATAGGCGCTGACGCCGGCGTTGTAGCTGTAGCTGCCATCGGCGTTGAAAGTCAGCCCGGCAGGCGCCGATCCATTCAGTGCAAACGACAGCGTCGCGTTGGCATCCGCATCGGAAGCAGTGACGGCGCCGGTGACGACGGCCGCGTCTTCAGCGACGGTAAAGCTGGCTGCGTTGGCAACCGGCGCATCGTTGGTGCCGGTGACAGTGATGACCAGGTTCGCAGTCGAGCTCGCGCCCTTGTCGTCCGTCACGGTATACGGAATGGTCAGGACTGCGCTCTGGCCCAAGCCCAGCGATTGGTATGCGCTGGCGCTGGCATCGAAGCTGTAGGTGCCGTTGACATTGAAAGTCAGGCCGGCCGGTGCGGCGCTATTGAGCGCAAACGACAGCGTGGCGTTGCCATCCGCATCGGATGCAGTGACAGCGCCGTTGACCACGGCCGCATCTTCAGCAACCGAGAAGCTGGCGGCATTGGCGACTGGCGCGTCGTTGGTGCCAGTGACCGTAATCACCAGGTTTGCCGTCGACGTCGCGCCCTTGTCATCCGTCACGGTGTACGGAATCGTCAGTACCGCGCTTTGGCCTGCACCCAGCGATTGGTAGGCACTGGCGCCAGCGTTGAAGCTGTAGCTGCCATCGGCATTGAAGACCAGGCCGGCGGGCGCTGCGCTGTTCAACGCGAACGACAGGCTGGCATTGCCATCGGCATCCGAGGCCGTGACGGTTCCGGTGACGACAGACGTATCTTCGGCGACGGTAAAGCTGGCTGCGTTGGCAACCGGGGCGTCGTTGGTGCCGGTAACGGTGATGACCAGGTTCGCGGTCGACGTCGCACCCTTGTCGTCCGTCACGATGTATGGAACCGTCAGGACCGCGCTTTGACCGAAGCCGAGCGACTGGTAGGCACTGGCGCTGGCGTCAAAGCTGTATGACCCGTCGGTATTGAAGGTCAAGCCTGCGGGCGCGGAACCATTCAGTGTAAAGGCCAGCGTGGCGCCGGCATCAGTATCCGTCGCGGTGACCGAGCCGTTGACCACGGCCGCATCTTCGGCAACCGTGACGCTGGCGGCGTTGGCAACGGGCGCGTCGTTGGTGCCCGTCACTGTGATTACCAGGTTCGCAGCGGAAGTCGCGCCCTTGTCATCCGTTACGGTGTACGGAATCGTCAGCACCGCGCTCTGGCCGAAGGCCAGCGACTGGTAGGCGCTGACACCGGCGTTGAAGCTGTAGCTGCCATCGGCGTTGAAAGTCAGCCCGGCAGGCCCCGAACCATTCAGTGCAAACGACAGCGTCGCATTGGCATCGGAATCGGAAGCAGTGACGGAACCGGTGACAACGGCCGCATCTTCGGCCACCGTGAAGCTGGCAGCGTTGGCAACCGGCGCATCGTTGGTGCCCGTTACAGTAATCACCAGGTTCGCGGTCGAAGTCGCACCCTTGTCGTCCGTCACCGTGTACGGAATGCTCAGGACTGCGCTCTGGCCCAGGCCCAGCGATTGGTAAGCGCTGGCGCTGGCATCGAAGCTGTAGGTGCCGTTGGCATTGAAAGTCAGGCCGGCCGGTGCTGCGCTATTGAGCGCAAACGACAGGCTGGCGTTGCCATCCGCATCGGATGCAGTGACAGCGCCGTTGACCACGGCTGCATCTTCGGCAACCGTGAAGCTGGCGGCATTGGCGACTGGCGCATCGTTGGTGCCGGTGACCGTGATCACCAGGTTCGCCGTTGACGTCGCGCCTTTGTCATCTGTCACGGTGTACGGAATGGTCAGCACCATGCTCTGGCCAGCACCGAGGCTTTGATAAGCGCTGTTGGCCGGGTTGAAACTGTAGCTGCCGTTGGTATTGAAGGTAAGGCCCGCCGGCGTGCTGCCATTCAGTGCGAACGACAGGCTGGCGTTGGCGTCTGCATCCGAGGCCGTGACCGAACCGCTGACGATGGCTGCATCCTCGGCAACCGTGAAACTGGATGCGTTGGCGACCGGCGCATCGTTGGTGCCAGTGACGGTTATCACCAGGTTGGCGGTTGAGGTCGTGCCCTGGTCATCCGTCACCGCATAGGGCACCGTCAGCACCACGCTCTGGCCCAGGCCGAGCGACTGATAGGCGCTGGCAGCCGCATTGAAGCTGTAGCTGCCGTTGGCATTAAATACCAGGCCGGCCGGTGCGGCGCTGTTCAAGGCAAATGACAGGCTGGCATTGGCGTCGACATCCGAAGCGCTCACCGTGCCGCTGACCAGCGTAGCGTCCTCGGCAACAGTGAAGCTGGCCGCATTGGCAACCGGTGCGTCATTCGTGCCGGTGACTGTAATCACCAGGTTTGCCGACGACGTCGCACCCTTGTCGTCGGTGACGGTGTATGGAATCGTCAGCACAACGGATTGACCCACGCCCAGCGACTGGTAGGCACTGACAGCCGGGTTGAAGCTGTAGGAACCGTTTGCGTTGAAGGTCAGGCCGGCAGGCGCCGCACTGTTGAGCGCAAAGCTGAGCGTCGCACCTGTGTCAGCATCGGTGGCCGTGACCGATCCGGACAATATGCTTGCGTCTTCGGCGATGCTGAAAGTGGACGCGGCTGCAACCGGCGCATCATTCGTGCCGGTGATGGTGACGGTCAGCAGTTGCGTGCTGCCATCGGCCGTGGCAACGGTGATGGTATCGGTATAGGTCTGCCCCACAACGAATTCGTTGTGGGCCGAATTCATTGTGTAGGTCCACACGCCGGCCGCATCGACGCTGAACGAGCCGTGGCCGTTGCTGCCAGTAATGCCAGATTGCACCTGGAATGCTGCGGAGCTGTCAGGGTCGGTGGCAGTCAGCGTGCCGCCCGTGCTCTGTGCCGCATTGGTTTCCGTCAGCGAGGCGCTGGCGGTGCCCGAAATCACCGTGGGATCATCCACGGGCACCACGGTCACCGTGCTCGACACACCCAGCGTGCGGGTGTTGACGTTGGAACCCGAGTTCGCGCCGCTGTCGTCGATGCGCGTCAGCGTCACGACGCGGTTGCCGGCGGTTGGCGCCTGGCTGGCATTCAGGTAGCTCATGCCGCCGACCAGGGTTTGCGCATTGGCGCTGGTAATGCCAGCCCCAGTGGTCAGGCTGACGGTCGCGGTGCCTGCATTGATCGTGACGGTGTAAGCCAGGCCGTTGGTCGCGGTGATGCCGCTGCCCGCCACCAGGTTGATGGTCGTGCCGTCAACGGTAATCCGTTCGGATGCGCCGTTGCTGACATTCGACACCGTGAAATCGAGGCGCGTGACAGTTTGTCCCGGCTCGATGGTGGAGATTGCAGCCGCACTGAACAGGGAGACGGCGCTGCCGTCTTCGGTGTAGCTTGCCGTGCCGCCGGTGGCGCTGAGCGTCGGCGCTTCGTCGACGTTGGTTACGGTCACCGCCATCACGGTGTCACGGGTGTTGCCAGCCAGGTCGGTTGCACGCACCGTAATGTTATGGCTGGTACCTGCTTCATAATTGAGCAGCGTGCCGTTTGCCACCTGGACCTGGTTGCCCGCGATGCTGAATCGCCCGCCAGCGTTATCCACCAGGCTATAGGTGACGGTGCTGGCATCGCTTGCGCTCACCGTGCCGACTGCGGTTCCGTTGGAGGCGTTCTCGCTGATGGTCAGGCTGCCGGCAGCGCTGCCAGGTGCAGTCGCATCGACTGTGATCACATGCGCAGCGCTCGGCGCCCGGCTGGCGCCGGTTACGGCATCTTCGACCTTCACGGTATAGCTATAGCTGCTGCCGTCGACCACGCCGCTGTCGGTGAAGGACCAGTTGGTGCCGCTCACCGTTGCATTGCCCACCTTGACGCCGTCGCGGTACACGGCAACCACCAGGTTGCCCGTCAGCGCGGCGCTCAGGCTGCCGGTCACTTGCGGCGTGGTGTCATCCGTATAGCCGCCACTGGCAACGTTGCCGGTGACAGCGCCGGCGTTGTCGACCACGGTCGTGATGCTGGCAACCGGCATGTCGTTGTCCGCGCTGCCGGCTGTTGGCGTCGCAGTCGTATTGCCGGCGGTGAACACGTTGGTGTTGGTGCCATCGTCAGACAAGGTGCTGGAACCGCTGAAGGCGCTGGCGCCGGCATTGGTTGCAACCAGCGAAAAGCTTTCTGCGCCTTCATACGCCGTGTCGGCGGTGATGGCCACGCGCACCAGCATGGTCGAACCTGGCATCGTGGCCGAGCCGGAATACGCAACCCAGGCAGAGCCGTTGTAGTACTCCAGGCTGCTGCCGGTGTCGGCGCCCACGGTCGCCGTGCCGCTTTGCAGGGCAAGGGTAACGACTTGGCCTGCATTGCCGGTCACGGTGAAGACCGCATAGGGAGATGCTTCGCTGACTGTCGTGCCAGCCACGCTCAAGGCGCGATCGTCGTCCGCGGTGCCCACCGTGGGCGTGCCGCTGGTGCTGCCGGCGCTGAACACGGCGCTGCTGCTGCCGTCATCCGCAATCGTGCCCAAGGCGGTCGCGCCGCTCTGGTTCTGGACATTGGTGCCGGTAAAGGCGCCGGTGCTGAGCAGGAAATTTTCCGTGCCTTCTGCCAGCGTGTCGTTGCTGATCGCGGCGCGTACCAGCACGGTACGGGTGCCGGACCCAGCAGCCACCACCACCGGCGTTGCCACCCAGGCGGTGCCGTTGTACCACTCAAGCGTGGAACCGGTATCGGCGCCGACCGTGGCGCTGCCTGAAACCAGCGTCGGCGTAAACGACATCGCGCCAGAAGTCTGGCCATTCACGCTCACCGTGAACAGGATATAAGGCGAAGCTTCGCTGACGGTGACGTCATTCACCGTCACCGTCGGTGCTGTAGCCAGCAGGTTCAGCGTCAGCGTGCCGGTCGAACTGAGGGCTCCATCGCAAACGGTCAGGGCAATCGATACCGTGGTGTCGTTGACCACGGCATTGGGCACGAAAGTGATCAAGCCGGCCGCGACGTCGGCCTGGGTAAACGTGTTGCCATTGGCGAGCGTGACGCCGTTGCGCTTGAGCGTACCGTTGGCTATCGCCGAGGTGATGGTATAGGTCAGTGACGTGCTGTCCGGGTCGTAGGCGCTCAGGTAATCGGTGCTGATTGTGATCGCGGTCGATGGATAAACCGACACCGGCGCCGTCATCATCGTCGGGCCGTCCTGCGCCTCCGTGATGGTGACCGTGCGCGCCAGTGAGAGCGTCCGCGTATCCAGGCCGCCGTTGGCGGTGCCGCCGGTGTCTTTGAGCGAGGTCAGCGTCACGACGCGGCTGGTGGAGGCGCTGGTCGGATTGTCCGACGTCGAACCGTACTGCAAGCCGGTGACCAGGCTTTGCAAGGCCGTCGTATTGATTTCGGGCGTCGTGACCGTCACCGTGGCAGTGGTGCCGACCAGGCTGACGTCAACGGTATAGCCGTTCGATGCCGTGATGCTGCCGCTGCTGCTGGTATCGATGTAAAAGGTCGAGCCGTCAATGGTGACCTGGTCGCCATCGAACACATTGCTGACAGTGAACGCCATCTGGCTGAAAGCCTGGCCGGATTCAGGATTGGCGGCCAGACCAAGTGAAGCCGTAGCGGCGGTGAAGATTGGGACAGCCGCGCCATTTTCAGTGTAGTTGGTCGCGCCGTTGGTGACGGTCAGGGTCGGCGCATCATTGGCGCCATTGATCGTGACGGTAACGAAGGTGTTCTTGGTACCGACAGTGATCCGGAAAGTCTCCTTGATCGTGCCGCTTCCTGTCAGTGCCTGGATGTTCGCATTGCCGTTGGAGACCGTATAGGTCCAGGTTGAACTGGCCCTGGTCATCGTGCCAATGGCGGCTGTGCCCAGGGTATTGCCGACATAGGTGATTGTGCTGCCGATCGTGCCGCCGGTGACGGTGCCGGACACCGAGAGGTTGCCCGACGCGACACCGACATCTTCAGTCACCGCACCAGTCAAGGCGCCACCAACAGCCGGCGCGCTATTGACGGTGATCGTGCCCACTTGTTGTGGCGTCGTTGCGTTAACGCCGCCTGTGCCTGTATTGCCCAGGTCGCTGACAGCGAAGTACACCGTCGCCGTGCCGAGGGTGCTGCCGGCCTGATAGAGCAGTTGCGCAGTCGTGGTGCCAGCCAACAGGCTGTTGATAGCCGCAACGGTTCCGGTAAGCAGGACACTGCTGGTGCCCGCGCCTGTGATGCTGACGCCGCTGATGACTGTGGCCGCAGTCGTGCTGGCCTTGGTGGTGTTGTTGTACACATCGACGATGCCGCTTGAAACCGACAGCGTGGCCGTGACGATGCTGGAAGCGGCATCGATATCCGATATCGACAGGCCGGTGGGGGTTGCTGTGGGCGTCGTGTAACGCAGCAGCAGTGCCGCCGTCGTTGTAAGCGGGTTAATCGTTTCAGTCGTGACGGTGCGGTTGATCGTGCTGGTCCCGCCCGTGGCAGCAATTGCCGGCGCGTCGTTGACCGCTTCGACAATCACGGTCACCAGCTTGGCGCTGCTGGCATTGCCATCCGGGTCCGTCACCACGAAGCTGACGCTGCGATTGGCTGTGCCTGGCGTGTCGCTGGTGCTGGAAAACGCAACCGCGCGCATTACAGCCTGCACCTGTGCCTGGGTGATCGCGCTACCGGTGAAATCAACCGTCAGCGTGCCGCTGGCAAAGGTGTACGAACCCACCGTCGCGCCGCTCACCAGCACTGAGCCGCTGGTGGTGCCGGTAAAGCTGACCGTGCCATTGCTTTGCAGGCCCAGCACGTCGCCGGCCGATAAATTGGCGGTAATTGAAGCAGTCAGCTTGCCGCCGCTGTAATTGACGCTGTCGAGGTCGCTCAGCGTCGCGGTAGGGGCCAAGGCCAAGCCGCTTGCATTTTCAACGTAACGATAGGTGCCTGACACGTCAATGCTGGGCACAGTGAAGTTCACTTGCTGCAGCAGCCCCAGGCTGGTCCAGGTCATGGCTTTTTGCGCGTTCGTCAGCGCGCCGATGCCACCGATGTCGCCATTGATGCTGTTGCTCTGCGTCATCGTCATCAGCACCGTGCCGAACGTCGTCGACGGTGTGATGGTTTGGCCCATCAGGGTGCTGACGCGGCTGGCCAATGATGCGAAAGAGACTTTGAAAGTCAGGTAAGCGTCGGCCTTGCCGTCTGCATTCAGGTCGCCGGATGCGCCATAGGTCGAAGCCAGCTTGTATTCGAAGCTGCCGCCAGCCGAAGCCGGCGCCGAAATCGAGGTCGTGCTCGGGCTGATATTCAATCCGCTGCCGGGCGCGAACGTGACCACGCCCAGGCCATTATTGCGGCCATCTACGCCGACATAGACATCGATCTTGCCGTCGCCAGTGACGTCCATACCCATCAGCAGGACTGCGGAAAAAACCGGAACGCCACCCTTCAGCGTCGGATTGCCGATGCGCACGCGGTAATACAGGTCGCCGTTGATCGAGTCATACGCGCCTTGCAACAGCGGATAGCCATCCGTGCCGACCAGGTCCAGGTCGGCGGAATTGGCCTGCGTATCTGACGAGGGATCGAAGCGCGAGCCGGTTTGCAAGTCGAAGAAGGCGGTATCGGACGACTGCAGGCTGTAACTGGGCTTGACCGATACGGCGACCGTGTCAGTGTTGCTCGAAAATGCAGTCCCGCCGCCGGTTGCGGCGATCACGACCTTGCTGCCGGCCGTGCCACTGGTCGTGTCCCATGCACGCACGGTCAGTGTGTTGGCCAGGGTGCCGGGGGAGGCGGTGTTGGCCTTGAAATACAGGCGCGTGCTGGCATTGTCTGCCAGCAGCAGCGCGTTGGTTTCGCTGACCTGGCCGGTGCTGTTGACTGCAGTCCAGCTGGTGCCGCCATTGGTCGTGTAATACCAGGTGCCCTGGCTTTCGTCGGTACCGGTAATGGCGATGCCCTCGGCCACGGCCACACCGTCGGGGTCCGTGATGCCGCCCGTTACCGTGCTGACCAGGCTGCCAACGGCACCACTGGGCACTGCTGCCGAAACCGGAGCATTGATTGTCAGCGTCGTGTCGGACAGGACCGGCGCATCGTTTGTTGCAGCCAGCGTGACCGTAAACGTTGCCGCGGCACTGGCCGCATTGTTTGTGCCGCTGTCAGTCGCTACTACGCTGAATGTGCGCGTGCCACTCGGCGCATCGGATGAATTGTTGTACTTCAGCGCATCCACCAGCGCTTCATAGCTGGCGATGACGGCGGCGCTGGCTGCGCCGCCGGCACCGACCTTGCTGGTGAAGGTGATGGTACGGGTGCCACCTGCATCGGCAATCGCGTAGCCAAATACCGTGCTGTTGTAAGTGACCTCACCAACGGCGGTTGTGCCCGTGATGTCGATCGCCGTGCCGCCCAGGACCAGCTGGTCGCCGGCGCCAACGGCGCTGCTGAGGAGGCTGACCTTCAGGCTGGCAAAGGTGGTGCTGTCGGTATCGCTGAAAGTGGTGCCGCTGGCGGCGAAAAACACGCCATTGGCTCCGGTATCGGTGCCCACGACTTCGGTGAAAGTTGCGGTATTGCCCGTGCCTGCCGCAGCGCCGTTGAGGTCGACCGCCGGGGCCGCATTGACGACCTGAAGGAAGGCACCCTGGTCGGTCGTGGAGCTTTTGGTTGCGATGGCATAGATATACTTGCCGGCGTCAGCCGCTGTCACGGTGTAACTCGCGGCCGTGGCTCCGCTGATTACAGTTGCGCCGGTGGTGCTGGCAGTGGAATTGCGATACCACTTCCAGGTGATGGACCCACCACCGGTCAGGGTCGTGGTGGCGGTAATCGCCGTTCCCACTGTGGGCGTGGTGGTGCTGTAAGAGACCGTCAGCAGATGCTCATAATCGCCAAAGGCCAGCGTCTCGCTGTCGATTTTTCCGGTCTTGTCTTCCAGGGCCCAATCGCCGCCCAAATCAGCCGCACCGGTGGCATTGTTCGACGCGGCGACATCGGCGCCGGTCAGGCTGGCCAGGTGGGTGATGAAGTCATTGCCTTCCGCGCCCGCCGTCACATCGCAACCGTAAAGCAGGATATCGGCGTCAGCCGTCAGGTAATCCTGCCAGCCGGCGAGGGTGCTGGCCACGCTGTCGAGCGTCGTATCCCTGACCAGTTGCCCGTTGAGGATGATGCCGCCTTCGAAACCGTGCGACACAATGTGGATGCCCGACACCTTGCCCGCCACCTGCAAGGCAGCGCTGATCTGCTGCCATGCATCCTGGGCGGGGTCGAGCACCACCACGCCGACGCCAGGCTTCAGGGCACCGATTATTTGCTGGTAGTCCGCCACGCTGGCGTCGACGAAAACGATTTCCTTGTGCGCCTCCAGTTGCGGCGCCAGCGCAGGCTGCTCAGCGATCAGCTTGTCGAGCTCGGCAATCGGGTCGACCGTGACGACGGCCGCAGTCATGGCGCCGCCGCTTTCCTTGGCATCCGTGTCGGCGATGTCTTTTGCCGCCGCGCTCGATGCGTTGGCCGCGGCAGCCGCGGCCGCGTCCAGCAACAGGTTGACCGGCGCCAGCGTGTCGGGCAGCGGATCGACCGGCTTCATTGCATCCTGCGGACGATCCAGCGCATCGACCGCTGTGGCTGCGCCGGCGGCATCGAACATGAAACGCTGTTCCAGCGCCAACGGCGCCGGGCTCTTGCGCTTGAGGTTCTTCTTGCCGCCGCGTGTGGACTTGGCTTTTTTCGTGTCCTCAGGCGTTGCGGAGGCGACTATGTCCTGCTTCCAGCCGGGCGGGTTGGCGCCTTTGGAAGCCGATGATTTTTTCTTGCCCGCTTTTTTTTCTGACATAGATCCTCCCGCTCGAGGCGGCTTTGCATTTGCGAAGCCAACGGCTGCATCCGTTGCTTCTGCTTCTTGTACGTCTTGGCCTAGGGGCCGGATTCAATTGATGACGGTCAGGGGCTTTCCATGCCGGTGACCAGCACGCGTCCGCTCATTCCCGCGATCAGCTCCGGAAAACGACCGTCTATTGCAGCCGCAACCTTGACCGACTGGCTGACCGGATCGACGCGCGCGCCGATGCGGGTAAAGCGGGCCGGATAGCTCTTGCGCGTTTCATCGATTTCAACATTGAAGCTGCTCCCGGTGCGCAGTTTGACCAGCCAGCGCGAGGGCACGAGGAATTCCAGTTCCAGCACGCTGTCGTCCAGGATTTCCAGCATCGACTGGCCAGCCTGCACGTACTGCTGCTCGCGAATTTTCTGGTCTGCGATGCGGCCGGAGAACGGCGCCGGTATCACGCACTTGCTCAGCACGGCCTGGCTGGAGGCGACTTCGGCACGGGCGCGATCGGCGCCAGCCTTGGACAAGTCCAGGTCCATCAAGCCAACGGAATTCAGTTCGGCCAGGCGCACGTTCGCCTTGTAAGTGGTTTCAGCCGCATCGAGTTCGGCCTTCACCTTGTCCAGCTGCGACTTCTGGATCGAGCAATCGAATGCAACCAGCACTTGCCCGGCGCGGAAAGTGCCGCCTTCGGCGATCGGCAAGCGGCTGACTTTGGCATTGATTTCAGCTGCGATCGTCGTATAGCGGCGCGGCAGCAACTGCGCCCGGATCTCCTGGCGGTCGACATTGGAGCGCGATGACGGCGTCGCCAGCACCCTTTGCACGGTCACCATCGACGGCTGTGTCACGGTCGGTTTGGCCGCTTCGCCTGCGGCTTGAAGGCCGGCAGTGGCAACCGCCAGCATGCCGCCCAAAATCAGATGAATCGACTTCATTTTTTTTGTTCTTCCTTTACTTGCGTCTTTTGCGTCGGGGGTGCCGGCTGCGTGACCATGGATTGCCAGATCAGGTTGTGCAAAGTTATTTTTTGCGCCAGCTCGTCGGTGCTGATGACGTCGATGCCGGGAATGGCCGGCTCCAGTCCCAGGCCTGCTTGCAGGCGGCTTTCTGCGGCCTGCATTTGCGCTGCCGCCTGGTAGCGGCGCAGCAGGCTCAATACGGCTGCGGTTTCATTGCTGATGCGTTCGAGCTTGCTTTGCGCGCGCGCTGCTTCGCGATTGATGACGATGGTCGATATCTTGTTATCTACATTCCAGATTTCGTCCGCGCGCGCGAACTGGCCGATTGCATTCACCAGCTGCAGGCGTGCCAGGTGAATCTGCGTCAGCACGGCCACTTGCACAGCGACGCGGCGCTGGTCGGCCAGGGCGACACCGGCTTCTGCATATTTTTTTTGCGTGCCGGCGGTCAGGAAGTTCAGCAGGTTGTATGAGACTTGTAGTCCCGCTTCGTTCCATCGCTGATTAACCAAAAAGCTGTCTGTGTCGTAGTTGACACCGTAGTTGAAGGAGATGTTGGGGAAAAGCCTATACAAAACCTTACGCGTCTCAGTGCGCGCAATGCGCGCGTTGTAATGCTGCTCACGCAGGTCGGCATTGTTCAGCAATGCCGTTTCTTCAAGCTTCTCCAGCGGGACTTTCAATGCATCCGAGCTGCCGCTCACAGGCATGTCCACTAGCACGAGCTGGGTGCCGATCGGTACATTGACCAGGTTGGTCAACTCCACTTGTGCAGAGGCGAGTTCCTGCTCGATCGATTCCAGCAAACGCAGGTTTTCCAGGATCTGGCGCTGGTAGCGCAGCGCATCGAGCGGATTGCGCACGCGCTCGCTCTCCGACTTGCGTGAATCGACCAGCGCTTCCTCGGCCAGCGCGATGATGCGCTTGACTTCATCCTTCAGCTTTTGCGCGCTGACGGCGCGCCAGTAGACAGTGCGAACATCCTGCATCAGCACGTGCATGGCCTTGCGCCGCTTTTCGGTGGCGATCAACATGCGATCCGCCGCCTGCAGCGTGCCAAGGTAACCCACGCCCATCTCCAGCATGTTCCAGGTCAGGCCCAACTGGCTGACCACATGCGAACGGTCTTGCGAGATGAAATTGTTTGGCGCCAGCGCGCCGGTGGTGATGTTGCGGCTGAGGTTGGTGCGGTCGTTGTCGCGTGACGCAAAGCCCGACTGCGCGGTCAGCTTGGGCAGCATGTCGAGCTTGGCGACATCAAGCTGGTTGAGCGCGATCGCCTCCTCCATCAGCTTGGTACGGCGGTCAAGGTTGAACTTGAGCGCGCGTGCCATTGCCTGCTCCAGTGTCATGGGGCCTTTGACGGGCTCGACCTCTTTCTGTGAGGCGGCACGATCCGCAACCGTCTGCGCGGACATCTCACGGTCCGTGACGGGCTTGGGCGCGATACTGGTACACCCTGCGGCTAAGATGAGCACGATGCTCCCTGATAGTCTTTGTAATTTTTTTCGCATGCAGCTGATGATGATGCGTACCGTTCAAATACAAACCGCCTGTGCTAACGTCCAAGCCAGCACAGCCGCCGAGCGTTGCGGCAGACCGACCGATTCAAGCGCGCCCCTGTTTGCGCTCCGGTTCGGGTAATTGGTCCAAGCCAGATCGCCCAACTGAAAGTTAAATAGAAAATCCGACTATCGGATAATTGGGCGATTATCCACAGCAATGTCGGGAGTATATCTGTGGAAACCAACCTGTGTTAGCGCTCAGAAAGATTTTTAAACAGTTTGCACACGTTATTTCTTTGCTATGTGGAAATATTCGGCCCCGCTGCCTTTCTTTACCGTCCCGTCATAGGGAAATTGGAACTATTGTCGTATGGCAAGAATGGCTCGTTTCGTTGCAATAAAGCAACCACATTTAATCTTCCAGTCTGCCCCGGTCGCTAACCAAATGTTCCGGGAGCAGGACGACTTTGTTAATTTTTTATCACTGCTTAAAGATTCAGCAAAAGTTAATGAGGTGGCAATTCATGCTTACGCCTTGCTGACAAATCAGATTCTCCTGTTGGGCTCGCCCGGCCGTGAAGAATCCCTGTCCAAAATGATGCAATGGGCCGGCCGCCGGTATGTCCCCTATTTCAACCGGAAATATGGGCGGTCCGGACCCCTGTGGGGCGGGCGCTTCAGGGCGGCCGTGGTGGATGGCACATCCTTTTTCCTGGCGGCTTGCCAGTACGTGGAGGAAAGCCCGGTACGCGCCGGCGTGGCGGGCCGTGCAGAGGATTACGCTTGGTCCAGCTGCCGCATCCACATGGGAAGCGAAACCAGCAGCCTGCTGATCGACCACCCAAGTTACTGGGCCTTGGGTAATACCCCATTCGATCGGGAAGCCGCTTACCGCCGGGCGCTCGATCAACCACTCCCGGCTTCCCAGCTCAACCTGATAGAAGCGGGCCTACGTGGCGGATGGGTGATCGGTTCGCAGGCGTTTGCAGAAAACCTGCAAAAACACGCTAATCGCCGGATCACACCTGGACGGCGCGGCAGGCCGCCCTCTGCCGGTGCAAAAAAGGCACCAAATCGGGATGACTATGTCCCCGATTAAAATCGACCAGTGGAAATTGTTAAATTAAATGGTGTACGACCCTATTTAATTTCCTTGAACTGCGTGGGGTCATCGACTATTCTTCCGGTTCGATCCGTTTTGAGCACTGGAGTAGCGAATGCACGCGCAAGGTTTGTACGACCCGGCTAATGAACACGACGCTTGTGGCGTTGGCTTCATCGCCCACATCAAAGGCAAAAAGAGCCACTCGATCGTCGAACAGGGTCTGCAGATCCTGAAAAACCTGGACCACCGGGGAGCCGTTGGCGCCGACAAGCTGATGGGCGACGGTGCCGGCATCCTGATCCAGTTGCCGGATGCGTACTACCGTGAAGAAATGGCGCGCCAGGGTGTGAACCTGCCGCCGCCCGGCGAATACGGCGTTGGCATGGTGTTCCTGCCCAAGGAAAACGCTTCACGCATGGCGTGTGAACAAGAGATCGAGCGCACTGTGCTAAGCGAAGGCCAGGTTGTGTTGGGCTGGCGCGATGTCGCCATCGACCACGACATGCCGATGTCGCCCACGGTGCGCGCCAAGGAACCGGTGATTCGCCAGATCTTCATCGGCCGCGGCCCGGACGTGATGGTGACCGATGCGCTCGAGCGCAAGCTGTATGTAATCCGCAAGGCATCGGGCCATGCAATCCAGCGCCTGAACCTGTTGCACGGCAAAGAGTTCTTTGTGCCTTCGATGTCGGCCCGGACTGTGGTTTATAAGGGCTTGCTGCTGGCAGACCAGGTTGGCGTCTATTACAAAGACTTGCAGGATCCACGCTGCGTTTCCGCGCTGGCCCTGGTGCACCAGCGCTTCTCGACCAACACCTTCCCCGAGTGGCCGCTGGCCCACCCTTACCGGCTGATCGCCCACAACGGTGAGATCAACACCGTCAAGGGCAACTTCAACTGGATGCGCGCGCGCGAGGGTGTGATGAAGTCCGCCGTCCTCGGTGAAGACCTGCAAAAGCTTTTCCCGCTCATCTATGAAGGCCAGTCCGACACGGCTTGCTTCGACAATGCGCTTGAACTGCTGGTCATGGCGGGCTACCCGATCGCACAAGCGATGATGATGATGATTCCGGAAGCGTGGGAAAACCACACGCTGATGGATGACAACCGCCGCGCGTTCTACGAATACCATGCCGCGATGATGGAACCGTGGGATGGCCCCGCCGCCATGGCCTTCACTGACGGCCGCCATATCGGCGGCACGCTGGACCGCAATGGCTTGCGTCCGGCGCGCTACCTGGTGACGGACGACGACCTGGTCGTGATGGCGTCCGAATCGGGCGTGTTGCCGATTCCCGAAGCGAAGATCATCAAGAAATGGCGCCTGCAGCCAGGCAAGATGTTCCTGATCGACCTTGATGCCGGCCGCATCATCGACGACAAGGAATTGAAGGATACCTACGCCAACGCCAAGCCCTACAAGCAGTGGATCGACTCGGTGCGTGTGAAGCTCGATGAGATCAAGACTGACACGGTGGAACCGGCTTCGGCTGTGTCCCTGCTCGACCGCCAGCAGGTTTTCGGCTACACCCAGGAAGACGTCAAGTTCCTGATGTCGCCAATGGCGCTGCAAGGCGAAGAAGCCGTGGGCTCGATGGGCAATGACTCGCCGCTGGCAGTCATGTCCAACAAGAACAAGCCGCTGTACAACTACTTCAAGCAGTTGTTCGCGCAAGTGACCAACCCACCGATCGACCCGATCCGCGAAGCGATGGTGATGTCGCTGGTGTCTTTCATCGGCCCCAAGCCCAACCTGCTCGACACCAACAACATCAACCCGCCGATGCGGCTGGAAGTGTCGCAACCCATCCTGGATTACGCCGACATTGCGCGCCTGCGTGAAATCAGCAAGCACACCGGCGGCAAGTTCAAGTCGCATGAATTGAACATCTGCTACCCCACCAGCTGGGGCAAGGAAGGCATTGAAGCCTGCCTGGCTTCGCTGTGCGCGAAGGCCGTGGATGCAGTCAAATCCGGCGCCAACATCCTGATCCTGTCAGACCGCAAGGTTGACGCCACCCAAGTGCCGATCCCGGCACTTCTCGCCACGTCGGCGATTCACCAGCACCTGGTCAGCCGCGGCATGCGCACGTCTGCTGGGCTGGTGGTGGAAACCGGCTCGGCGCGCGAAACGCATCACTTTGCACTGCTGGCAGGTTATGGCGCCGAAGCCATCCATCCCTACCTGGCGATGGATACGCTGGCTGAAATGGCGCGCGGCCTGACCGGCGGCATCACGCCGGAAAAGGCGATCTACAACTTCCAGAAGGCAGTCGGCAAGGGCCTGATGAAAGTCATGTCCAAGATGGGCATCTCGACTTACATGTCGTATTGCGGCGCACAGATTTTCGAAGCCATCGGCTTGAACAGCCCGCTGGTGTCCAAGTATTTCAAGGGCACGGCCTCGAACGTCGAAGGCATTGGCGTGTTCGAAGTGGCGGAAGAGGCGCTGCGCCTGCACAACCAGGCTTTCAGCCCGGACCCGCTGCTGGCCAACGCGCTGGACGCAGGCGGCGAATATGCATTCCGCATTCGCGGCGAAGACCACATGTGGACGCCGGACGCCATTGCCAAGCTGCAGCATGCGGCGCGTTCGGGCAGCTTCAACACTTACAAGGAATACGCGCAGATCATCAACGACCAGTCGCGTCGCCACATGACCCTGCGCGGCCTGTTCGAGTTCAAGCTTGACCCGTCCAAAGCAATCCCGCTGGATGAAGTCGAGTCGGCCAAGGAAATCGTCAAGCGCTTCGTGACCGGCGCCATGTCGCTGGGCTCGATCTCGACCGAAGCGCATGCCACGCTGGCGATTGCGATGAACCGCATCGGCGGCAAGTCCAACACGGGCGAAGGCGGCGAGGACGAGCGGCGCTATCGCAATGAATTGCGCGGCATTCCGATCAAGCAGGGCGACACCCTGGCTTCGGTCATCGGGCGTGACCGGGTGGAAGTCGACCTGCCGCTGCAAGCCGGCGATTCGCTGCGCTCGAAGATCAAGCAGGTGGCGTCCGGGCGCTTCGGCGTCACGGCGGAATACCTGGTGTCGGCCGACCAGATCCAGATCAAGATGGCCCAGGGCGCCAAGCCCGGTGAAGGCGGCCAGCTTCCCGGCCACAAGGTGTCGGAGTACATTGCCAAGCTGCGCTTCTCGGTGCCGGGCGTGGGCCTGATTTCGCCGCCGCCACATCACGACATCTATTCAATTGAAGACCTGGCGCAGCTGATCCACGACTTGAAGAATGCCAACCCGAAGGCTTCGATCTCGGTCAAGCTGGTGTCGGAAGTGGGCGTGGGCACGGTGGCCGCGGGCGTGGCCAAAGCCAAGGCCGACCATGTCGTCATCGCCGGCCATGACGGCGGCACCGGCGCTTCGCCACTGTCGTCGATCAAGCATGCCGGCTCGCCATGGGAACTGGGCCTGGCCGAGACCCAGCAAACCCTTGTGCTGAACCGCCTGCGCAGCCGCATCCGGGTGCAGACCGATGGCCAGATCAAGACTGGTCGCGACGTGGTGATAGCCGCCATGCTGGGCGCGGACGAACTCGGCTTTGCCACGGCACCGCTGGTGGCAGAAGGCTGCATCATGATGCGCAAATGCCACCTCAACACTTGCCCGGTTGGCGTGGCCACCCAGGACCCGGTGCGGCGCGCGCGCTTCTCGGGCAAGCCGGAACATGTGGTCAACTATTTCTTCTTCGTCGCCGAAGAAGCACGCCAGATCATGGCGCAACTGGGTATCCGCAATTACAACGAATTGATTGGCCGTTCCGACTTGCTCGACAAGTCGCGCGCCGTCGCCCACTGGAAAGCACGCGGCCTGGATTTCTCGCGCATTTTCCACCTGCCGGAAATGCCGGAATCCGAACCGCGTTACCAGGTTGAAGAGCAAGACCACGGCCTGGAGCGGGCGCTCGACCACAAGCTGATCGCGCAAGCGCGCACGGCGCTGGACAAGAGCGAGCGCGTGTCTTTCATTTCGCCGGTCAAGAACGTGAACCGCACGGTGGGCACCATGCTGTCCGGTGAAGTGGCAAAGCGTTTCGGCCACGAAGGCTTGCCTGACGACACGATCCACATCCAGTTGCATGGCACGGCAGGCCAGTCCTTCGGCGCCTTCCTTGCACACGGCATCACTTTCGACCTGGTTGGTGAAGGCAATGACTATGTTGGCAAGGGCTTGTCGGGCGGACGCATCATCGTGCGTCCAAACAATGAGTTCCGCGGCCGGGCGGTCGACAACATCGTCATCGGTAACACCGTGCTGTACGGCGCGATTGCAGGTGAAGCCTTCTTCAATGGCGTGGCCGGCGAACGCTTCGCGGTTCGTAACTCGGGCGCTGCTGCGGTGGTGGAAGGCACAGGCGACCATGGCTGCGAATACATGACCGGCGGTACCGTCGTAGTACTGGGCGACACTGGCCGCAACTTCGCTGCAGGCATGTCCGGCGGCGTAGCTTATGTCTACGATCCTGAGGGCGACTTCGACCGGAAATGCAACACCGCCATGGTGACGCTGGAACGCGTGCTCAGCACGTCGGACCAGGAAAGCAAGCAGACGCATGCGGCATGGCACAGCCAGGTCCGCGGCGGCGAAGCGCAACCTGACGAAGCGATCCTGCGCGGACTGGTGGAGCGCCACTTCAAGTACACCGGCAGCAGCCGGGCGCGGGCCCTGCTCGATGACTGGTCCAACGCCCGGGCAAAGTTTGTCAAGGTCTTCCCGACTGAGTACAAACGCGCCCTGCTCGAGATGCACGCAGCACGCCAGGCAGAAGGCGAAAAGGTCGCAGCATAAATTCAACAAGAGCCATTCCTGTGGCGCCCAGCCTTGGGCGCCACAGGATCGTGCCGCAAAAAACGTGAGTAAAAAATGGGAAAAGTAACCGGCTTTCTGGAATTCCAGCGCTTGCAGGAAGCGAGCGAGGCGCCAACGTCGCGCCTGAAGCATTACAAGGAATTCATTCACCACCTGAGCGACGAGCAAGCCAAGGTGCAAGGCGCGCGCTGCATGGATTGCGGCATCCCGTTTTGCAATAGCGGCTGCCCCGTCAACAACATCATTCCCGACTGGAACGACCTGGTCTATCGCGGCAATTACCGCGAAGCGCTGGACAACCTGCACTCGACCAACAACGTCCCGGAATTCACTGGCCGCATCTGCCCCGCGCCATGTGAAGCGGCTTGCACGCTCAACATCAATAGCGAAGCGGTGGGCATCAAGTCGATCGAGCACTTCATCATCGACAAGGGTTGGGAAAACGGCTGGGTCGTACCTGCGCCGCCGGCAACCCGCACCGGCAAGAAAGTCGCAGTCGTCGGTTCCGGCCCGGCCGGCCTGGCAGCGGCACAGCAACTGGCGCGTGTCGGCCATGACGTCACCGTGTTTGAAAAAAATGACCGTATCGGCGGCTTGCTGCGCTATGGCATCCCCGACTTCAAGATGGAAAAGAACCTGATCGACCTGCGCGTCGAGCAGATGAAGGCCGAGGGTGTGAATTTCCGTACCGGTGTCCTGGTTGGCCGTGATTTCCCCGCTGTCATCCTGAACACAGCCAAGGAAACCATCTCGCATGAGCAATTGCAGAAGGATTTCGACGCCGTGATCCTGGCCGGCGGCGCAGAGCAGCCGCGCGACTTGCCGGTGCCGGGCCGCGAGCTCAAGGGTGTGCATTACGCAATGGAGTTCCTGCCGCAGCAAAACAAGGTCAATGCCGGCGACAAGCTGAAAGACCAGATCACCGCCACCGGCAAACATGTGGTCGTGATTGGCGGCGGCGACACCGGTTCGGATTGCGTCGGCACTTCCAACCGCCACGGCGCTGCGTCGGTTGTGCAGTTCGAACTGCTGCCGCAGCCGCCGGAAACCGAAAACAAGCCGATGGTCTGGCCGTACTGGCCGACCAAGCTGCGCACCTCTTCCTCGCATGAGGAAGGCTGCGAGCGTGACTGGGCAGTGGCCACCAAGCGCCTGGAAGGCAAGAACGGCAAGGTTGAAAAGCTGATCGCCGCGCGGCTCGAATGGAAGGACGGCAAGATGCAGGAAGTGCCAGGTTCTGAATTCGAAATGAAGGCCGACTTGGTCTTGCTGGCGATGGGCTTCGTATCGCCCGTCGCTTCGGTACTGGATGCGTTCGGCCTGGAAAAGGATGCGCGCGGCAACGCCAAGGCCAGCACTGAAGGGGATGGCTCCTACCGCACGTCGGTCGACAAAGTCTTCGCCGCTGGCGACATGCGTCGCGGCCAGTCGCTCGTAGTCTGGGCGATCCGCGAAGGCCGGCAGTGCGCCCGGTCAGTGGATGAGTACTTGATGGGAAGCTCCGTACTGCCGCGATAAAGCGCTGCAGGCGATAAGCGTTTAAAAAAAGGCCCGGGGCGTGAGCTCCGGGCCTTTTTTGCTTCTGGATCGCCCTTCCCTCGCAAAGTTGTACTGCCGGGGTGGGGGTAGCTGGCGTTCGGGGACATCGTGGACGGGTGTTCGGGGACATCGTGGACGGCGTTCGGGGATATGGTGGACGGCGTTCGGGGATATGGTCGACGGCCGTTCGAGGATATGGTGGACGGCCGTTCGAGGACATCGTGGACGGCGTTCGGGAGCATGGTGGACGGGTTGCACGCCCCCTTTTGCTTCACCCATCGCTTGTGCATGCAGGACTTGGAAGCCCCCTCCCTTTCAAGGGTCAAGGCGGTAAACGCAAAAACGGAGCCGCCAGGGCTCCGCTTGCTCAATGCTCGATAGCCGCCAACTTAGAACGGAATATCGTCATCCATATCCGAGAAATTCGGCGCCGGGCGGGAAGCCGGGCGATTCGCGGACTGAGCGGGAGCAGACGATTGACGCGACGGGGCGCCACCGCCATAACCGCCGCCTTCATCCATCGGGGCGCTGCCCTGCTTGCTGCCCAGCATTTGCATCGTCTCCGCGCGGATTTCGGTTGCGTACTTTTCCACGCCATCCTTGTCGGTGTACTTGCGGGTGCGCAGGCTGCCTTCGATATAGACTTGCGAACCCTTGCGCAGGTATTGGGCTGCGATTTCAGCCAGGCGACCGAAGAAGGAGACGCGATGCCATTCGGTCTGCTCTTTTTTCTCGCCCGTGGTTTTGTCTTTCCAGCTATCCGTGGTGGCCACGGCGATGTTGGTGACTGAATCGCCGCTGGGCATGGACCGCGTTTCCGGATCCCGGCCGAGATTGCCGACGATGATGACCTTGTTTACCGATGCCATAGTGATCTCCTTTAGGCCGGCGTAGCCTGAGCCTGGCCACGTCGCGGCAGATTCCGCATGTTAGCCGCGATTATAAGCCAGGCAAGTGTCAGCAAAGCGCCGAGTATGAATACCGCGGATGGCCCTGCATGCTGGGTCAGCCAACCACCGAGCGCGCCGCCACAGAACAGTCCCAGCGCCTGCAAGGTGTTGTACACGCCCAGCGCCGCGCCGCGGCCTGCAGCCGGCGCTATGCGCGAAACCAGCGAGGGTTGCGTCGCTTCCAGCACATTGAACGCGACAAAGAACAGCACCAGGATGCTGACCAGCACCGACGCCGGCGCGCCGGCCTGCGCGAACACGGCCCACATCGCCACTTGCACCAGCAACAGGAGCGAGATCGCAGCGACAAATACCTGTTTCATCTTGCCGTATTTCTCGCCCACAAAAACCGGCGGCAGCATCAGCGCGAAAGAGAGCAGCACCACGGGCAGGTAGACTTTCCAGTGCTGCTCGACCGGCAAGCCGGCATAGCTGATGAGGGCGGCGGGCATGACGACGAACATCGCCATTTGGGTCACATGCAGCGCGAAGACGCCGTAGTTCAGGCGCATCAGTTCACGGTCGCGCAAGACTTCCACAATTGAGGCTGGCTTTTTCGGCAAGGGCGGCGCCTCGGGCGTGACCCAGGCCACCACGGCAATGCCGGCCAGCGACAACAGCGCAATCAGGTAAAACATGCCGTCCATGCCTATCAATCGGTACAGCACGGGTGCGGCGACCAGGGATCCAGCGAAGGTCAGGCCGATTGACCCGCCGACCATGGCCATGGCCTTGGTGCGGTGTTCTTCGCGCGTGGTGTCGGCAATGAAGGCGGTAACGGCGGCAGAGATGGCGCCCGCGCCTTGCACGGCGCGCCCGAAGATGACCCAATAAATGTCGGTCGCCAACGCACAGACCAGGGAACCGATCGCAAACATCAGCAAGCCCAGGATGATGACGCGTTTGCGGCCGTAGCGGTCAGAGGCTGCGCCCAGCGGAATCTGGCCAAAAGATTGGGTCAGGCCATAGATGCCCAGCGCCAGCCCAACCAGCGTCGCGCTATTGCCACCGGGCAGGGTTTTTGCATGAACCGCGAACACGGGAAGGATCAGGAACAGGCCCAGCATGCGCAGCGCGAAGATCGACGCCAGCGACACACTGGCCCGGATTTCGAGCCCGGTCATGCGGGAGGCGGCGAGAGAGGAAGAAGTCGATGCCATGCAGGCGATTCCCGGAATTGCTGATTTACCAGCCGATTTACCAGCCTATAACGACGGGTTTTAAAACCCGCTATAGTAGCAGGTTGGCCCCTTCACCCGTTGCATTCCAGACTCACCTGGAATGCACCTTCGTCGAAAGCAGTCATGGAAGAAATCCGCATCCGGGGTGCGCGCACGCACAACCTGAAAAACATCAGCCTCGACCTGCCGCGCAACAAGCTGGTGGTCATTACCGGCTTGTCCGGTTCCGGCAAATCCTCGCTCGCCTTCGACACCCTGTATGCCGAAGGGCAACGCCGCTATGTAGAGTCACTGTCGGCCTATGCGCGCCAGTTCCTGCAGTTGATGGAAAAGCCGGACGTCGATTTGATTGAAGGCTTGTCGCCGGCGATCTCAATCGAACAAAAGGCGACCTCGCATAACCCGCGCTCAACGGTGGGCACGGTCACTGAAATCCATGACTACCTGCGCCTGCTGTACGCACGCGTGGGTACGCCCTATTGCCCCAACCATCCGGTGCATCCACTGGCGGCGCAATCAGTTTCGCAAATGGTGGACGCCGCCTTGCAATTGCCAGAAGAGACGCGCCTGATGATCCTGGCGCCGGTGGTGGCGAACCGCAAGGGCGAACACGTGGACTTGTTTGAGCAGATGCAGGCCCAGGGCTTCGTCCGCTTCCGGGTGCAAAGCGGCACCGGCAAGTCGCGCATCGTTGAAGCGGACGATTTGCCAAAGCTGAAAAAAACCGAGAAACACACAATCGATGTCGTCATCGACCGCGTCAAGATCAAGGCCGACATCAAGCAAAGGCTTGCTGAGAGTTTTGAAACGGCCCTGCGCCTGGCCGATGGGCGTGCGATTGCGCTGGAAATGGATAGCGGCCATGAGCACCTGTACTCCAACAAGTTTGCCTGCGCCATCTGCGGCTATTCGCTGCAAGAGCTGGAGCCGCGGCTGTTCTCGTTCAACAATCCGATGGGCGCCTGTCCGGAATGCGATGGCCTGGGCCATATCGAATTCTTCGACCCCAAGCGCATCGTCGCCTTTCCCAATCTTTCGCTGGCTTCAGGCGCGGTGAAGGGATGGGACCGGCGCAACCAGTTCTATTTCCAGATGTTGACGGCGCTGGGCGCCTACTATGAATTCGACCTCGACACGCCGTTCGAGAAACTGGACCCGAAATCGCAAGAGGTGGTGCTGTTTGGCTCGGGCAAGCAAGCCATACCGTTCACTTACCTGAACGAGCGCGGCCGCGCCGTGGTGCGCGAGCACACTTTCGAAGGCATTGTTACCAACCTGCAGCGACGCTATCGCGAAACCGATTCCACCGCGGTCAAGGAAGAGCTGGCCAAGTTCATCAGCGAAAAAGCTTGCCCGGCCTGCGCCGGCAGCCGGCTGCGGGTGGAAGCCCGCTTCGTGAAAGTCGGCAATGGTGAACAGGAGCGCGCCATCTATGAAGTCGCAGCCACGCCTTTGCGCGAGACGCTGTCGTTCTTTGAAAACCTGGAACTGACCGGCTCCAAGCGCGAGATCGCAGACCGCATCGTGAAGGAAATCGTGTCGCGGCTGCGCTTCCTGAACAATGTCGGGCTGGATTACCTGTCGCTCGAGCGCAGCGCCGACACTTTGTCCGGCGGCGAAGCGCAGCGCATACGCCTGGCTTCGCAAATCGGTTCCGGCCTCACAGGCGTGATGTATGTGCTGGACGAACCTTCGATCGGCTTGCACCAGCGCGACAACGACCGCCTGATCACCACGCTCAAGCACTTGCGCGACATCGGAAACAGCGTGCTGGTAGTGGAGCATGATGAAGACGCGATCCGCAGCGCCGACTATGTCGTGGACATGGGCCTGGGCGCTGGCGTGCATGGCGGCGAAGTGATTGCGGCCGGCACGCTGGCCGACATCCTGAAGAACAAGAAATCGCTGACAGCGCAGTACCTGAACGGCAGCTTCGAAATCAAGATCCCGAAGAAACGCACCGCGCCCGACCTGAAGCGGCAGCTGGTGATTACCGGCGCCTCGGGCAACAACCTGAAGTCGGTCGACTTCAGGTTGCCGGTGGGCTTGCTGACTTGCGTAACAGGCGTCTCGGGTTCGGGCAAGTCGACGCTGGTCAACGACACGCTCTACCTGAGTGCATCGCGCCACCTGTATGGCTCGCACGCCGAACCTTGGGCGCATGAGTCGATCTCTGGTATCGAGCATTTCGACAAAGTGATTGCAGTCGACCAGGCGCCGATCGGCCGCACGCCGCGCTCAAACCCCGCCACTTATACCGGTGTCTTTACGCCGATACGCGACCTGTTTGCAACGGTGCCCACGGCCAAGGAACGCGGTTATTCAGCCGGCCGTTTCTCGTTCAACGTAAAGGGCGGTCGCTGTGAAGCTTGCCAGGGCGATGGCGTATTGAAAGTGGAAATGCATTTCCTGCCCGACGTCTATGTCCCCTGCGATGTTTGCCACGGCAAACGCTATAACCGCGAAACGCTGGAAGTGCAGTACAAGGGCCGCAACATCACCGAAGTGCTGGAGATGACGGTAGAGGATGCGCATGAATTCTTCAAGCCCGTGCCAGTCATTGCGCGCAAGCTGCAGACGCTGCTCGATGTCGGCCTGGGCTACATCAAGCTGGGCCAGAGCGCGACCACGCTGTCGGGTGGCGAGGCGCAACGGGTCAAGCTGTCGCTGGAACTGTCCAAGCGCGACACCGGCCGTACGCTTTACATCCTGGATGAGCCCACCACCGGCCTGCACTTCCACGATATCGATTTGCTGCTGAAGGTGATTCACCGGCTGCGCGACCAGGGCAATACGGTGGTGATCATCGAGCACAACCTGGATGTGATCAAGACCGCCGACTGGATCGTCGACCTCGGGCCCGAGGGCGGCGCCGGCGGCGGCCAGATCATCGCCGAAGGTACGCCTGAAATGGTGGCCGCCAATCCGGCCAGCTTCACCGGCAAGTACCTCGGTCCATTGCTGAAAAAGAAAAAATGAGCGCCGTGCGCCTGCTCGTGACCGGCATGGTTCAGGGGGTGAGCTACCGCGCCGCGTTCAGCCGGATGGCGACCCAGCTTGGGCTGGATGGCTGGGTACGCAACCGGCGCGATGGCGCCGTGGAGGCGTTGGTGAGCGGCGATGCGGCTGCCATTACCAGGCTGGTGGAGTGGGCGCGACGCGGTCCACCGGCGGCACGGGTTGACGATGTCGTCGTTTCGGAAGAAGAAATCGCCGTAGGTCCCGGGTTTCGGATTGAGGTGGATGGGTGAGCTGACGCCACATCAACGTAACCATCCAATCGCAAGGGCGGGGATATCGAAGCTTCCCTTCACTATGCAGCACCAATAAAGCTCCCTCCCTTTCAAGGGGAGGGGATACCGTAGCTTCGCTTGACTATGCAGGACCAATAAAGCGCCCTGCCCGCCTTCAGAGCAAGCGCGCCTCCACCCTCGCAATGCCCTCGGTGTCGCCGCGCAGCACCACAATATCGCCCGCTTCCAGCACGCTGTTCGGCGTGACTGCAATGCGCGTCTTGCCGCGTCGGATGGCAGTCACTTCGGCACCCAACTCTTGCAATTGCAGCTCATGCAGTTCACGCCCTATCGAGCGCGCACTCTCTCCCAGCGAAACCGAATGCAGGCGGATGTTCTGGTGCTCGCCATCTTCGGCATGGTCGCTGCGCCCATGGAAATAGCCGCGCAGCGAAACATAACGTTCGCCACGGGCAGCCTGCACCCGGTGCACCACCTTGCGCAGCGGCACACCCATCATCAACAAGGCATGTGATGCCAGCATCAGGCTGCCTTCGATTGCCTCGGGCACGACTTCGGCGGCGCCTGAAGCGAGGAGTTTCTCGATATCGGTATCGTCATAGCTGCGCACGATGATGGGCAGTGCCGGCGCCAGTAAATGCGCGTGGTACATCAGCTTGATGGCCGAGGGCGTGTCGGCATAGGTGATGACCAGCGCGGCGGCACGGTGGATGCCGGCCGCCACCAGGCTTTCGCGCCGCGCCGCGTCGCCATAGGATACCGAGGCACCGGCAGACTGCGCCTCATGCACGCGCTCCGGATCAAGGTCGAGCGCATGGTAGGCAATGCCCTCCTCTTCCAGCAGCTTGGCCAGGCTTTGCCCGCTGCGGCCGAAACCCGCAATCACCACATGGCGCTGCACGTTCATGGTCCTGGCTGCAATCTGGGTCAGCGCAACCGATTGCATCATCCATTCATTGGCGGACAGCTTGAGTGCGATTGCATCCATCTTGTCGAGGATGAAAGGCGCCACCAGCATCGACAGCACCATTGAGGCCAGGATCAGCTGGATCAGGAAAGGGTCGACCATTTTCAGCGCGCCGGCCTGGCTCAGCAGCACGAAACCGAATTCGCCGGCCTGCGCCAGGCCCAGGCCGGTTCGTATCGCGGTGCCGCTACTGGCGCCGAAGAGGCGTGCCAAGAGCGTGATCAGGCCGAATTTGAGCAGGACCGGAATCGCCAGCAGCAGCAGCACCAGCCACCAGTTCTCCAGCACCAGCCTGACATTGAGCAGCATGCCGATGGTGATGAAAAACAGCCCCAACAATACGTCGCGAAAGGGCTTGATGTCTTCTTCCACCTGATGCCGGTATTCGGTCTCTGAAATCAGCATGCCGGCGACGAAAGCGCCCAGCGCCAGCGAAAGGCCGGCTTTTTCGGTGATCCATGCCGCTCCCAGCGTGATCAGCAGCAGGTTCAGCATGAATAATTCCTGCGAACGGCGCTGCACAACGATGCGGAACCAGCCGCGCAACAGGCGCTGCCCGATGAACAGCAGCAGCACCAGCACGAACGCCGCTTTGGCGCCGGCCCACATCAGGGTCGAGCCAATGTCGGTCGGATCGGCCAGGGCTGGCACCAGGATCAAAAGCGGCACCAGGGCCAGGTCCTGGAACAGCAAGACGCTGATGATGCGGCGGCCATGCTCGCTTTCGAGTTCGAGCCTTTCGGTGAGTATCTTGGAGACGATGGCCGTGGACGACATGGCCAGCGCGCCGCCCAGTGCGAACCAACCGCGCCAGTCGATATTCAGGTAACCGGCGAGCGTGACGGAGGCAAGCCAGCCCACAGCAACGGCGGCGGCGATCGTGAGCAGCACTTGCGCCATGCCCAGCCCGAATACGGCGCGCCGCATCGCCATGAGTTTGGGCAGCGAAAACTCAAGGCCGATGGAAAACATCAGGAACACGACGCCAAACTCGGCCAGCCGGTGCGTGGCCTGGCTTTCCTCCGCCAGTCCGAAGGCATGCGGGCCCAACACAATGCCCACGCACAGGTAACCCAGCATCGGCGGCAGGTGCAGCATGCGGAACAGGACCACGCCGAAAACTGCAGCGGCTAACAGGACGAGCGTGAGTTCGAGCGCTGAAAACAAGGGAAATCCAAGGGAAGGGGTTGAAGTTGGAAAACGAGGGCAGGCACGGGCCGGGAGGGATTTGCGACTGCTCAAGCCGCATTTCCTGCTCTGGCAGGTTTTTTGCTTTGCCTAATCGTTTATACTGCGGTGATGAGTGTAAACCATGTAAGTGTCACCGCTGTTTCTTTTGGTCCAGAACAAGCGCAGCGCGCCCTGCGACTGGCCCGGGAAACCTTGCAAATCGAATCAGACGCGATCGTCGCTGCCGACCGCCGCCTGTCTTCCGTGGGCGGGGATGCCTTCACGAAAGCGGTCGGCCTGCTGCTGGCCTGCCACGGTCGCGTGGTCGTGTCGGGCATTGGCAAATCGGGGCATATTGCGCGCAAGATCGCGGCCACCCTGTCCTCTACCGGAACGCCAGCGATTTTCGTTCATCCGGCCGAAGCCGCCCACGGCGACCTGGGCATGGTGACGGATTCGGATGTGTTCATTTCCATCTCCTATTCTGGTGAAAGCGCGGAATTGCTGGCCATCGTGCCGGTGGTCAAGCGCATGGGCGCCAACCTGATCGCAATGACAGGCAATGGCGAATCCAGCCTGGCCACGCTCGCCGACGTGCATATCGATATCGGCGTCGAAAAGGAAGCATGTCCTTTGAACCTGGCGCCCACTGCCAGCACCACCGTCACGCTGGCGCTGGGCGACGCGCTGGCAGTGGCGCTGCTGGATGCGCGCGGATTCCGCGAGCAGGATTTTGCCCGTTCCCATCCGGGCGGCGCGCTCGGGCGCAAACTGCTGACCATGGTGCGCGACGTGATGCGCACCGGCGACGCAATACCGGCCGTGCGCAGCGATGTGGCGCTGACACGCGCCTTGCTTGAAGTCACGCGCAAGGGCATGGCAATGACAGCAGTGGTGGACGACAACTTCCGGCCGGTGGGCATCTTTACCGACGGTGATTTGCGCCGCATGCTTGAAACCCGGCAGGACCTGTCCAACATTACTGTGGCCGAGCTGATGCATGCCAATCCGCGTGCGGTGCGCCCCGGCCAACTGGCAGTGGAGGCGGTGGAACTGATGGAGCAATACCGCATCAACCAGCTGCTCGTCGTCGACGATTCAGGTGTATTGGTGGGTGCGCTGCACATACACGACCTGACCCGCGCCAAGGTAATCTGATGCAGCCAGCCTACATTCCGGATGGCGAACTACTTGCGCGCACGCGGGCTGTGCGGCTGATGATTTTCGACGTCGATGGCGTTCTCACTGACGGCAGCCTGCATTACGGCCCGGAAGGCGAACTCTTCAAAACTTTCAACGTGCTGGATGGTCATGGCATCAAGCTGCTGGCCCAGGCGGGCATTGCCACCGCGATCATCAGTGCCCGCAAGTCGGCCCATGTGGCACGGCGCGCGGCCGACCTGGGCATATCCCATCTTCACCAGGGTGTCCATGACAAGGCTGCCGCTTTCCACGGCCTGCTGGCCGAACTCGGCCTGGAAGCCCAGGCTGCCGGCTTTGTCGGCGACGACGTGATCGACTTGCCCATCCTGTGCCGGGTTGGCTTTGCCGCCAGCGTGCCCAATGCGCATGCCGAGGTGCGCCAGCGCGTGCACTACGTCACGACCGCCCGCGGCGGCCAGGGTGCGGCACGCGAGATCTGCGACCTGATCCTGCGCGCCCAGGATCGTTACGACGCCCTGCTGGCTTCCTACCTGGCATGAAAACGACGAGCACACACAACCGCTTCAGCATGCTCGCCCTGCTGGTCCTGAGCGGGGTGCTGGTGCTCAGCAGTTTCTGGGTGCTGGAAGTGATGCGGCGCACGGGCGAGCAAGACGGGCCGGTGCAAAAACGCTTCGACCCGGATTACTTCGTCGAGAATTTCACTTACCTGAAACTGTCCCGGGCCGGGGGACGCTACAACCTTGCCGGCAAGCGCCTGGAACACAATCCGGTCGACGACACGCACCTGGTGCAATCGCCGGTGGTCAACAGCTATAGCGATGACAAGCCACCGGTTAAAGCCACTGCGCAGCGCGCCATTGTTTCATCCGACAACAGCCAGGTGCACCTGTATGACGACGTGAAGGTTGACCGGCCAGCCGCAGCCGACTCGAAGGACTTTCACGTGCGTTCGGAATACTTGCTGGTGCTGCCGAACGAAGACATAGTCAAAACCCACAAGCCGGTCGAAATCACTGTCGGCAGGTCGGTCTTGCGCGGCACTGGCATGCTGGCCAACAACATCACGCGGCAATTGCAGCTGGCCAGTTCTGTGCGGGCCACTTTCGCACCCCCCGAGCGCGGGCGCTGAATCGGCCACGAAGGGAAAAAATGAAAATCAAAACGATACTGGCCTTGCTGCCCTTGTTCATAGCTGGCGCTGGTCATGCCGAAAAGGCGGACCGCGAGAAAGCCACCAATGTCGAAGCCAACCAGATGGCGTATGACGAGATCAAGCAGGTCAACACCTTTACCGGCAATGTCGTGCTGACGCGCGGCACGCTGGTGATGCATGCCGAAAAAATGGTGGTAGTCCAGGACGCCGCCGGCTACCAGTTCGCCACCCTGACCGCACCACGCGGCGGCATGACCACCTTCCGTCAGAAGCGCGACGGTGGTCCGGATTTGTGGATGGAAGCCCAGGCTGGCGACCGCATCGAGTACGACGGCAAGAATGAAGTCGCCAAGCTCTATTCGCGCGCGCGCATTCGCCTGCTCGAGGGCAAGAAGGTGACCGACGAAGTCGAGGGTGACTTCATCTCGTATGACAGCAAGACTGAGTACTACACCGTCAACAACACCACTTCCGGCGAAAGCAAGCCCGGCGCCGGTCGCATACGCGCGACAATCCAACCGCGGCTGGAGAGCCGGGCAAAATGACGAGCAGCCGCCTGGCAGTAAGAGGACTGCAAAAGAGTTATGGCGCGCGCCAGGTGGTGCGCGATGTATCGCTGGACGTGAATAGCGGCGAAGTCATCGGCCTGCTCGGTCCGAATGGCGCGGGCAAGACCACGTCGTTCTACATGATCGTAGGCCTGGTGCCTTGCGACGCGGGCGAAATCGAACTCGATGGCGTGGCGATTTCGCATTTGCCGATACATAACCGGGCGGTGCTGGGCCTGTCCTACCTGCCGCAGGAAGCTTCTGTATTTCGCAAGTTGAGCGTGGAAGACAATATCCGTGCAGTGCTGGAGTTGCAGCGCGAGAACGGCAAACCACTGTCCAAGGCGCGCATCAATGAAAAGCTGGATGCGCTGCTGGCTGAACTGCAGATAGAAAAGCTGCGCGAGAACGCAGCGCTGTCGCTGTCCGGCGGCGAAAGGCGCCGGGTCGAGATTGCGCGCGCACTGGCGAGCGACCCGCGTTTCATCCTGCTGGATGAGCCGTTTGCGGGCGTGGATCCGATTGCAGTCATCGAGATCCAGCGCATCGTGCGCTTCTTGAAGGAACGCAGTATTGGCGTGCTGATTACGGACCACAATGTGCGCGAGACCCTGGGTATTTGCGACCGCGCCTACATCATCAACCAAGGGGCTGTGCTGGCAAGCGGCAGTCCGGACGACATCATCGCCAACGAGTCCGTGCGACGGGTATACCTCGGCGAGCATTTCCGGATGTAATCGAACACAGACCTGATGAAACAAACGCTTCAACTCCGCATATCGCAACACTTGGCGCTGACGCCGCAATTGCAGCAATCGATCCGTTTGCTGCAACTGTCCACGCTGGAGTTGCACCAGGAGCTCGAACAAATCCTCGCGGACAATCCGCTTCTCGAAAGGCTGGACGATCCGCTGGACAATTCCGTCCGCCTGTTGGCCGATGGCGCCGTTGCCGAACATGGCGCGCCCTCGATCGAACCCGCCACGCCGAACAGTACCGAAACCAACAGCAGCGAGGCCGAGCCGGTATTTGAGGCTGGCGACGCTGCCCCGGGCGAGGCAGCGCCTGCCGATACCGAATGGAGTTTCGACGACGTCGCGCGTACTTCCAAGGTACCGGAGGATGACGACGCGCGGCCGCAACTGGAAGCGCACCACACCACGCTGCGTGAGCATTTGCTGGAACAGATGCGGGTCACGGTAGATACCCAGCGCGACCGCGCGCTGCTCGAATTGCTCATCGATGCCTTGAACGACAACGGCTACCTGGAAGAATCACTGGAAGAAATCCACCAGCGGCTGCCGGAGGAACTGGAGATCGACCCGGATGAATTGTCGATTGCACTGAAGATGCTGCAAAGCTTCGACCCGCCCGGCGTAGGCGCGCGCAATGCATCCGAATGCCTGGCGCTGCAAATCAAGCGCATGCCGCGCATACCAATGGTGACGCGGCGCATGGCGCTGCGCATCGTCGAAAACCACCTGACGCTGTTTGCGCAGCGCGACTTTAACAAACTGAAGAAAGCGTTGGAATGTGATGACGAAGATTTGCGCGAAAGCCAGGTCGTCATCCGCCAGTGCAATCCGCATCCGGGCAGCCTGTTCGCCAGCGACGTGTCTGATTTCGTCGTACCCGACGTGATTGTGAAACGAACGCGTAATGGTTGGCAGGTGACGCTTAACCATGACGTGATGCCCAAGCTGCGCGTCAACGCCTTGTACGCCAACATACTCAAGCAAAGCAAGGGCGAGGGTTCACTCAGTTCGCAATTGCAGGAAGCGAAATGGCTGATCAAGAATATGCGTCAGCGCTTCGACACGATTTTGCGCGTTGCACAAGCCATCGTCGACCGGCAACGTAATTTCTTCTCGCACGGGGCGGTCGCGATGCGGCCCCTTGTCTTGCGCGAGATAGCTGATACACTAGGTTTGCACGAGAGCACAATCTCCCGTGTCACCACGCAAAAATACATGTTGACGCCACACGGGGTGTTTGAGCTGAAGTATTTCTTCGGCAGCCACGTGGCAACGGAGGCGGGCGGTGAAGCTTCTTCCACTGCTATCCGGGCGCTCATCAAACAACTTATCGGAGCGGAGGATCCCAAAAGCCCATTCTCGGACAGCAAAATTGCTGAGATGCTAGCGGAACAAGGGATGGTGGTCGCGCGCCGCACCGTCGCCAAATATCGGGAAGCCCTCAAGATCCCGCCGGTCAATCTCCGCAAAGCGCTGTAGTGAATCGGGTAGTGAATCGCGGTAGTCGATCGCGGTAGTCAAGACTTGGCTTTACGGCAGTCCTGTCACACCCGTTGCCGATGCTGCACCGGCACATTCCTGCGCCGCATGCACGGTAACGCTACCTTAGGAGCGTTCTATGAATCTCACTATCAGTGGACACCATCTCGAGCTGACCCCAGCCTTGCGCGACTATGTACGGTCCAAGCTTGAGCGGATCAAGCGTCACTTTGACCACGTGATTGACGTGGTCGTCATTTTGACGGTCGAGAAAATTACTGAGAAAGAGAAACGACAGAAGGCTGAGATCAACTTGCACGTACGCGGCAAGGACCTGCATGTGGAAAGCTTCGCACAGGACTTGTATGCTGCGATCGACTCGCTGATCGACAAGCTGGATCGCCAGGTGATCAAATACAAGACCCGGTTGCAGGACCATCAGCATGCGGCGCTCAAGCACCTTCCCAATACCCTGAATGAGCAAGCGGCGCCCGGCTGAGTCGTTCACATGAACGCAGCCGCGTTCAACCGGCAAAAAGGCGCTGCGGCGCCTTTTTGATTTTCCCGTCTCGCTTTCCGCTTCACCTCGTGCCCTTCCCTCCCCGCTTTAGCTGTCCTTCCCTCCCCGCTTTAGCTGTCTTTCACTCTCCGCTTTAACTGTCCTTCCCTCCCCTCGTTGCACGGCCACGTGCCGTGCGAGAAGCGGCCGGCGCAGGTACACTGCGGCATCCTGCGCCAGCCAGCAGCGGCGCGAAACCTTGCCCTTTCTTCGCCCGACATGCTTGCACACGTACACTGTTCCGTTCAAAACGGGCTTGGCATCATCACCCTGAACCGGCCCGAGGCGCTCAATGCGCTGTCGCTGGACATGATCAGGGCCCTCGCCCAGGCCTTGCTGGCGTGGCGCGACGATGCCGCAATCGACACAGTCCTCCTGCGCAGCAGCAGCGAACGCGCTTTCTGCGCCGGCGGCGATATCCGCTTCTTTCACACGGTCGCAAGCGGCGGTCCACGCGCGGGAAGCGCGCTGCTGGAGGATTTTTTCAGCGAAGAATACTTCCTCAACCACCTGATCCACCATTACCCAAAGCCGACCATTGCCTTGATGGATGGCGTCGTCATGGGAGGCGGCATGGGCATCAGCCAGGGCATGGCGCTGCGCATCGTCAGCGAGCGCACGCGCATGGGCATGCCCGAGGTGAGCATCGGTTTGTTTCCCGACGTGGGCGGGGGCTATTTCCTGTCGCGCGCCAATGGCTGCACCGGCATCGACCTGGCACTGACCGGGCGCATCATCCATGCCGCCGATGCGCTGCATGCCGGCCTGGCCGACCTGGCGGTGGACTCCGCTGCACTACGCGATATTGACGGCCTGTTGGCGTCAGCCACGCCCGGCAAGCGTCTTGCAGCACTAACCGCGCAGCTTGCGCCGCATGCTTTGTCCTTCACCGCTGGCGAGGGCGTTTATGCAGCCAACGCCGCTTCCGTGCAAAAGCATTTTTCGGCAGCCGACCTGCCGGCCATCCGCGACTCGCTGCGCGAGGACGACAGTGCCTATGCGCGCGAGGCGCTTGAACTGATGGCGCAACGTTCGCCACTGATGTCTTGCGTGACGCTGGAACAATTGCACCGCGCCCGGCAACAAACCGTCGCCCAGTGCCTGCGCATGGAAAGGGGCATGATGCGGCGTTCCTTTGAAAACGGTGAAGTGCTGGAAGGGATACGGGCGCGCGTCATTGACCGTGACCACGCGCCGCGCTGGCAGCATGCCAGCATCGAGCAAGTGCAGGCCGGGGAAGTCGCGCGCTTTTTTGATTCACCCTGGCCGGCGCACGCGCACCCCTTACGCGACCTGGACTAAGCCGCACTGGCCTTCAGGCGCTCAAATTTCGTCGACTTCAAACAGGCGCCGGTATTCGCGCATGGCATAACGGTCGGTCATGCCGGCGATATAGTCGGAAATCTTGCGCGCCTGTTGTTCACGGCTGCCGCCGCGCAGGTGGTAGTCGCCAGGCAGCAGTTCAGGTTCGGCCATGTAGACATTGAACAGTTCGCGCACGATGCGGCGCGCCTTGCTGGTCATGCGATTGACCTGGTAGTGCTGGTAGAGATTGCTGCGCAAGAAGCGCTTCAATTCCAGCGCCTCCGCTTCCATGCCTTCAGAAAATGTGATCAGCGGCGGCGCGTTGCGCACATCGTCCAGCGACTGCGGATTGCAAGCGGCGATCCGGGCCCGGGAAGCATCGATCAGGTCGACGATCAGCGCGTTGATCATGCGGCGCACGGTTTCATTGACCAGGCGCCGTCCAGAAATGGCGGGATAGATTGCTTCGGCTTCGCGCCGGTGACGTACAAAGAGCGCGACTTCATCAAGCTGCTCCAGTTGCAGCAAGCCCGAACGCAAGCCATCGTCGATGTCGTGATTGTTGTAAGCGATTTCGTCTGCCAAGTTCGCCAGTTGCGCTTCCAGCGAAGGCCGCCGGTTTTGCAGGAAGCGCTCGGCGACCGGGCCCAGCTTGCGCGCATTCGCCGCCGAACAATGCTTGAGGATACCCTCGCGGGTCTCGAACATCAGGTTCAGGCCGTCGAAGGCGCCATAGCGTTCCTCCAGCGCATCCACCACGCGCAGGCTCTGCAAGTTGTGCTCAAAGCCGCCATAGCCCTGCATGCAGGCGTTCAGCGCTTCCTGGCCGGCATGGCCAAACGGCGTGTGCCCCAGATCATGCGCCAGCGATATCGCTTCCACCAGGTCTTCGTTCAGGCACAGGTTGCGCGCAATCGAGCGCGCGATCTGCGCGACTTCAATGCTGTGGGTCAGGCGCGTGCGGAACAGGTCGCCCTCATGGTTCACGAATACCTGGGTTTTGTATTCAAGGCGGCGGAAGGCCGAGGAATGCACGATGCGGTCGCGGTCGCGCTGGAACTCGGGGCGCGATATCGCGGGCGGCTCGGGCCAGGCCCGGCCTGGAGACAGGTCGGAACGGGCTGCGTAACTGGCGAGTTGCGCTTCGGGGTTCATGTGGCTCGGGTACAGTCCCTCAAGGTGGCCAGCAAGGCGTCCTGCGGCACGGTGCGGATCACCGGCGTGCCCAGGGGTTGGAGCAGGATGAAGCGGATTTCGCCGCCTTCATTCTTCTTGTCCACTTCCATCAGTTCCAGCCAGCGCTGCTCGCCCAGGTCGGGCGCCACAACCGGCAAGCCAGCCTTGCCCACCAGTGCCTTCACGCGGTCGCGGCTGTCGCTGTCCATCATGCCGAGCCGGTGCGACAAGTCAGCCGCCATCACCATGCCGCATCCGACGGCTTCGCCATGCAGCCAGTTGCCATAGCCCAGGCCAGACTCGATCGCATGGCCGAAGGTATGGCCAAAATTCAACACGGCGCGCAAGCCGCTTTCGCGCTCATCCTGGCGCACGACTTCCGCCTTGATTTCGCAGGAACGCTTGATTGCATGCACCAGCGCCGCCTGGTCGCGGCCCACCAAGGCAGCAATGTTTGCTTCGATCCAGTCGAAGAAAGCCAGGTCGATGATGGCGCCATGCTTGATGACTTCCGCCAGGCCGGCGGACAATTCCCGGTCCGGCAGCGTGGCAAGGGTAGCGGTATCGGCGATGACAGCCTGGGGCTGGTAAAAGGCGCCGATCATGTTCTTGCCCAGAGGATGGTTGATCGCCGTCTTGCCCCCGACCGAGGAATCGACTTGTGACAGCAAGGTGGTCGGGATCTGTACGAAAGGAATGCCGCGCATGTAGGTCGCGGCGGCAAAGCCTGCCATGTCGCCGATGACGCCACCGCCCAGCGCCACGAGTGTGGTCTTGCGGTCGCAGCGCTGTTCCAGCAGCACGTCGAAGATGCGCATCAGGTTGGGCCAGCTTTTTTCTTCCTCGCCGTCGGGCAGCACGATTTCGGTCACCGACTTGCCGGCCGCGGCCAGGCTGGCCTTGAGTTGTTCCAGGTAGAGCGGCGCGACCACGGTATTGGTCACGACCGCAGCCCGCGATCCCTTGACTACGCCGCCCAGGCGCACCGGGTCGGCAAGCAGCGACGCGCCTATCGTTATCGGATAGCTGCGCTCGCCCAGGTCGACGCGCAATTCAATCGGGGCTGGCGAGGAAAGCGCAGAAGCGGTTGCATCGTTCATGTCGGGGCAGGATACGGTAGTAGGGGTTTCAGCATGGTCGGCGGCGCGGCGCGCCTCGAGTTGCTGCACGATGGACTGGACCAGCGATTGTACGTTGGGCCGGCCCGTGTCGACCGTCAGGTGCGCCACTTCGCGGTACAGGGGTTCGCGTTGCGCCAACAGTTGTTCCAGGCGCTGGCGCGGATCGGCGGTCTGCAGCAAAGGACGGTTGCGATCGTGACTGGTGCGTTGCAGGATGCTGCTGACGCTGGCACGCAGCCAGATCACGGTGCCCCGTGTTTTCAAATATTCGCGGCTGGCCGCGCTCAGGATGGCGCCGCCGCCGGTGGCCAGCACGATGCCATCCTGCTGGGTCAGGTCGCGAATCACTTCCGACTCGCGCTGGCGAAAACTTTCTTCGCCCTCGATCTCGAAAATCAGCGGAATGGTGGCGCCGGTGCGCGACTCGATCTCATGGTCAGAGTCGACGAAGCGAAGGTTGAGCTTGCGCGCAAGTGCGCGGCCGACGGTGGTCTTACCCGACCCCATCAGTCCCACCAGGTAGATATTGCGGGCCACGTTGCGATCACACCCGGCGCGGCGGGTGTTGCCGGTTTAAAAACCGGATTATCGCACGGCGACTTTATCGTTGAGCACCTTGGGCGTCAGGAAGATCAGCAGCTCGGTCTTGTCGTTGGTGCGGGTCGTAGTCTTGAACAGGTTGCCCAACACCGGCATGTCGCCCAGCAGCGGCACCTTCAGCACGGTATCGCGATCCTGCTGGATATAGATGCCACCGATGACGACGGTGCCGCCGTTATCGATCAGCACCTGTGTTTTGACGCTCTTGGTGTCAATCGCAAAACCTTGCAAGGTGGCTTGTCCGACGCTGTCCTTGTTGATGGCGACGTCAAGGATCACATTGCCGTCCGGCGTGATCTGCGGCACCACTTCGAGCCGCAGGTTGGCCTTGCGGAAAGCCAGCGACGTGGCGCCGCTGCTGGTGGCTGTCTGGTAAGGCAGTTCCGTGCCTTGCTCGATCACGGCCTTGAGCTTGTCAGCCGTGATCACACGCGGGCTGGACAGGATCTTGCCCTTGCCGTCCGATTCCAGTGCCGACAGTTCCAGGCTGATGAAGCGGGTGGCTGCGGCATTGAACAGCGTCAGCGCAACCGAGCCGGGTATCGCGCCGTTGATGCCGCTGGCGGGCAGGTTGACTGAATTGCCCCCGACTGAACTGATGCTGGCCGAAGGCGCAGTCTGCTGGCCGCCGATTGCGGCGGTATTGCCGCCGGCCGTGCCCTGTACGCCAAAGCCGAGCTTGGCGCCGAGGTTCCGGCTGAAGGTATCGTTGGCTTCAACGATCCTGGCTTCGATCAGCACCTGGCGGCTGGCGATGTCGACCTTCTGGACCAGCCTGCGCACATCTTCCAGCTTGGAACTGATGTCGGTCACAAACACCTGGTTGGTGCGCAGGTCGATCATGGCGCTACCGCGCTTTGAAAGAATGGAAATGCCGCGCCCGCCCGCATTATCAAGCAAGGCCTTGAAGGCGTCGGCCTTCTGGTAATTCAGCTCGAAGCTTTCCGTGCGCAGCGGCTCAAGTTCGGCGATCTGGGACCGTTGTTCAAGCTCCAGCTTTTCCTTGGTCAGCAATTCTTCCTTGGGCGCGATCCACAGCACGGTGCCGTTGCGGCGCATATCCAGGCCAGTTGCCTGCATCACCAGGTCCAGGGCCTGGTCCCAGGGAACGTCTTTCAGCCGCAGCGACAGGCTGCCGCCCACTGATGGACTGGTGACCAGGTTCAGGCCCGTGAATTCAGCGATCACCTGCAGCACCGATCGCACTTCGACATTCTGGAAGTTCAGCGACAGCTTCTCGCCGCGATAGGTTTGCGTGCCTTGACCCAGCTTGGTCGGGTCTTCCTTGACTGCCCGCACCTCGACCACCAGCTGCGTGTCGTTCTGGTAAGCGCTGTATTCCCAGGTGCCCTTGGGTTCGATCGTCATGCGCACGTTATTGCCCTGCGGGACGGTCGTGATGGTTTTCACCGGCGTGCCGAAGTCGCCAACATCCATGCGACGCCGCAAGACGTCGGGCAAGGCGGTCTGCAGGAAATCGACCACAACGGCCTGTCCCTGCTGGCGCACGTCGACACCCGCCTGGCCGGCAGGAAGGTCGATTACGACCCGTCCTTCGCCGAGTGAACCGCGGCGAAAATCGACGTCACGGATTGCCTGCACTGCCGCCGGCTGGCTGGGGGCGCGCGTGGCGCCTGGCTGGCCAGGGGGGGCGAGCGAGGTTGCGGCTGCGGCAGTCATGCCGGTGGGCGCAGCGCTGGCGTCGGCCGCGGCGGGTGCGCCATCTATCTTCAACACCAGCGCACGGCCGTCTACGCTGGTTGAGTAATTCAGGGGGCGCTTGAGGTTGAACACCAGCCGCGAGCGCTCGCCGGCCTGCACGATATTCACGTTGCGCACATCACCCAGGCCGATTTCCTTGCTGCCTGTGCCAGTGCCGTTAGCAGTATCGGCGAAGTCCAGCGCAATGCGTGCCGGGTTGCTTACCGAAAAACCAATCGGCTGTTTGACGATCGGGTTCTTCATGTTGATGCGCACGACCACGTCCGCGCCCAGCCGGTTGGCGCTGATCGATTCGATTGCATTTTCAGTGGCGGCAAACGCGCTGCCGAAGCTGCCGGCCAATGCGACTGCACAAGCCAATTGCGTGCTGAAGCGACGGCCGAGGAATCCGGAATTTTCTGTTTTCATTTTTTGCTCTCCTGGAGCTCCAGCTTTGCCTTGCGTTCGACCCATTCCCCGCCCGCGTCCTGCACCACTTCCTTCAGCTCCACCTGGTTATCGGTAACAGCAGTCACGATGCCGAAGTTCTGTCCCATGTAGTTGCCGAGCTTGACCTGATGGACCATCTTGTCGACCTCGATCAGCGCATAGCGCATGTCGCGCGCCTGCAGCGTGCCCACCATCTTCAGCCCGTCCAGCGGATAGGCTTCAAGCGCCTCACGCCGGCGGTCGAGGTTGGGCTTGAGCTTGCTGGCAGACGAGGACTGCTGGCGCGCCAGTGCCACATGCAGCTTGACCGGATTGAACGGATCGATCTCGTTCTTTTCAGAGTAGATGAAAGGCGTGAATTTCTTTGGCTCAGTCAGCTTGGGCACGGCCAGACGGGTCTGGGAACGGGTTTCAGCCATCCACTGGCGCACTTCCACTTCGCCGCTGTCGCCACAGGCTGACAGCAAGGCCAGGGGCGCCAGCAGGGCGCAGAGCCGGCGCAGCGACGCCGCACGCGGGCCCCGGTCGTGGCCGGCGGCAGGGCTGATCGAAAGGGGCGCGCTCATTTCTTCACCACCTTCTTTTCTGCGCTGGCCTTGCGCTGGGCCGACACTTCATCTTTGTCCAGATAGCGGAAAGTCTTGGCCACCGCATCCATTGACAGCGTCGTGCTGTCACGGCCGGCGGCAAGGGTTACGTTGTTGATGGTGACGATACGCGGCAGGTTGGCAATATCGCTGCTGAAGGCGCCGATGTCGTGATAGCTGCCGGTGATGCGGATGTCGATCGGAAGCTCGGCGTAATACTCTTTGACCAGCACCTGCCCCGGCTTGAACAGCTCGAACTGCAAGCCGCGGCCCTGGCCGGCCTGGCTGATGTCCTGCAGCAGGGCATCCATTTCCGCCTTGCTGGGCAATTGCTTTTCAAGCGTGGCCACGTACTCGCCAACTTGCACTTTTTGCTTGCGCAGCCCGGGCAGGTTCACCGCTTGCTGCAGCTTGAGCTTGTATTCATCCTTGAGCTTGGCTTCCTGGATGGCGCCCTCCTCCAGCGCCTGCATCTGTCCGTCCCAATACAGGAACCAGCCGGCGGCAATCACGGCGACCAGCACGCCGATGCAACAGGCGGCGCGCGGCAACAGCGGCCACAGGCCGGGATGCCGGCCATTCAAGCCGCGGAATTGCGCGCTGAACCGCTCTCCCAAGTTATTTACGTCTGCCATGATGCGGCTCTCATCCTAGGATTTGGGTGCTGCCGGAACCGCGCCCGGCGTGGCGCTGCCTGCGGTGGCGGCCGGCGCCGCACCAGCGGCGGGGCTGCCGG
>JAQGMC010000113.1 GCA_028292545.1 Paucimonas sp. | reverse complement strand
ATAGCCGACCGTCAGTCGTTGTCCCTCGAATCGTTCCGGAAAGCCTTGGCGCAAGCGACCGTTTGCGAACGCACTGTTGAAAAAGAAGCTGATGTCGTAATGCGCCGCGGTCATGAAACGGAAAGGTGGCAGGACCGGGTCCAGGCGGTTGTAGGCTACGTCGCTCACCGCGTAGGGGATGCCGAGATAGTCGAGCATGGCTGCCATCATGCGCAAATCCTCGCCCAAGCCGATCGGGGCCGTTGCATGGCCCACGAGATTGAATCCGTCCTGTTTCATACGCAGCGGGTGATCCTGTCATGAGGAATCGCAGCACTGAGTAACAGGAATCGCAAAATTGTTCCGTCGAGTGTCAGCAAAATTTTTTGCTGGAAAGGACCGCGGCGCGCTTGAACGGCGCTCCTTAACGGTGTTAGCAACAGGGAACAAATTCGGCGTTCCTGTTACATACCGAGTCCCGCGTGCACATCCGACTTGGCGAACCATGTCCGGCAGCTCTCCTGGCTTGTCGCAATACGAATTCAGCCTGGACAGTGTTCGCGCTGGTGTCGCCACCGGTTGGGTGCGCGACCCGCGCTCGCTGTCACGCCAGCTCGCCGTCACCTTGGTCATCGACGGCCAGGCGTTCACCGATATTGCCAACATCCGCCGCCCGGACGCCTTGTTGCCGGGCCGGGAACAAGCAGATTGCGGCTTCGCCATTCACTTTGGCTTGCCCCAATTCAGCAGCCTGGCCTTCTTCGTCGATGGCCAATGCGTATTCTCCGAGCACGCCGCGCCGGCCCAGGTGCCTGGGCCACCATCCGACCTCGATGGCGCCGGCCTGGCCAACCTGGCAGCGCTGGCCTGCGATCGGCGCGAGCGGGCATTGTTCATTTTTGCAATCAGCCCCTGGCATCCGCGCGCGGGAAGGCACCGGCAATTGGCGCAGGCAATGGCGGCGCGCGGCTGGGACATTTTCTACATCGAACCGAGCCAGCGCGGCGCGCCGGGAATACGCGTCGAGCAGGTGGAAAACGAGCGCATCTTCTTGCTCAACCTGCCAACGCTTGCGCTTGCAATGCCATCCCCGGAAGAGCGCCTGCCTGCGGCCGCCTTCACGCACTGGCGCGGCCTGTTGGCGCCACTGGTTGCAACCTATTCTTCTGTCGCCAGCCTGTGGTGCGGCCCGCAGTGGTGGGACATGATGCGTTGCAGCCCGGAAGTCGGTCCGCGCATTTTTGACTACCACCAGGATTTCAGCCGTCCCGCACCCGACCGCGTCACGCCGAAGCGGATACTGCAGGGGATGGCTACCGCAGACGCGGTCAGCTTCACCAGCGCCAGCCTGCCGGTGCTGGCGCAGGCCAGGGAATTGGGCAAGCGCTGCAGCCAGGTGCGCAACGGCTATGCAGAACCGATCGGGCAATTTGCCGGCCCTGCGCAACAGCGGCCCTATATTTTCGGCGCGGCCACGTCCTTGGCGCGGCGCGATGGCGTGCGCTGGATGCGCGACTTCCTGCTTGCCAATCCGGCACTGCCAGCCGTGCTGGCCGGTTCCGGCGACTTGCAGCCGATGTTTGAAGACCTGGCGCGCACGCAGCCTTGCCTGTCTTATGTAGGCGAGGTGCCGCACCTGCTGGCCAGTTTTTGCATGGCGCGCTCCCGTTTCGCCTTGTTCGCCGCAGCCGATGCGGCGTCGGCCCGGCGTCGCAACCCGATCAACTTCTACGAAGCCGTGGCGCTGGGCGTGCCGGTACTGGGTCCCTTTTGCCCCGATGTCGAGGAAGCGCTGCACGCCTGTTTCACGCCGGTGCCGGGCGGTCGGGTTTCACTGGAATTGTTGACGCAGGCAGACGCATCCTTCAGGCAAGCCGTGACTGGCCTTGACCTGGCTACCTTCACCTGGGCCGCGCGGGCTGCGCAGCTCGACGCCCTCATCATTTTGGTCCAGCAGCCGCAGGCAACAGCGCTGACTGCCTGAGCTGCCCTTGTGCCTGCGCTGGCGCTGACCCACGCCGGCGGTGGCGCCGCATCGCGTATTATTTGCGCATGAAAATCCTGCTGACCGGCGCTGCCGGACAAGTCGGCCATGCGCTGCTTCCCCTGCTCCAGGGCAAGTACGAACTGGTGCTGCCGCGCCGCGACCAAATGAACCTGACCGACCCGGCGCAGATACGGGCCGTGGTTGGCGCCGTGCAACCCGATTGCATCATCAATGCCGCCGCTTATACCGCCGTCGACCAGGCTGAGCGCGAGCCGGCGCTGGCCATACAAGTCAATGCGCATGCGCCGGCACTGCTGGCGGAAGAAGCGCGCCGCCTGGGCGCCTTGCTGGTGCATTTCTCGACCGATTATGTTTTCGATGGTCTCGCAACCACGCCTTATACGGAGCAGGATGCCTGCAATCCGCTCAATGCCTATGGCCGCTCCAAGCGTGAGGGCGAGCTTGCCATCGAGGCCGCTGGCGCCAGGTCGCTGGTGCTGCGCACACAGTGGATATACGGGCTGCATGGCCGCAATTTCCTGTTGACGATGCTGGGGCTTGCCGCCCAACGCGATGAACTCCGCGTCGTCAACGACCAGTTCGGCGCGCCAACCTGGGCGCCGGCGCTGGCCAGGGCCGTCGTGCGTGTGCTGCAGGCAGGGCAGGGCCAGGATGATGCGTGGTGGCAGGAGCGCTCCGGCATTTACCACTTGGTAGCGCAAGGCGAAACCAGTTGGCACGGGTTCGCCAGCCGCATCATCGGGCTGGCCGGATTGCCGCGCCCGCCGCGGGTAACCGGCATACCGACGGCGGACTACCCAACGCCGGCGCGTCGGCCCATGCGCGGTCAGCTGTCATGCGCAAAATTTGAGCGCGATTTCGGGTTTGCACTGCCGGATTGGGAAACCAGCCTGGAAGAATGCATGCAGATCTACCGTCAATCGGCCAGTACGAACTGAACAAGGTTTGCGTATTCCCGAAAGGCAATCCGGGATTTGCGCTACATTGCCGAATCGCCACAGAACCAAGCTATCCGGATGCCTTTCCTGCCGCGCCGACCCAACGCCGCCTCGCGCCTGGTGATTTTGCTCGCTGCCGTCGCCGCTGCCAGCGGCGCCCGGGCGGCCGATGCGCCGCCTGAGCGCACGCTCGGAACCGTTGAAGTGGAGTCCAGTGTCGATCGTCCGATCGGCGTGGCGGATTCGGCCAACCAGGGAACGGTCACTGCAAAACAGCTTGAAAACCGGCCGCGTCCCCGCACCGGCGACTTGCTCGAAGCCGTGCCGGGCGTGGTGGTGACCCAGCACTCCAGCGACGGCAAGGCAAACCAGTATTTCGCACGCGGCTTCAACCTTGATCACGGCACGGACTTCCGCACCACGGTATTGGGCATGCCGGTCAACATGCCCAGCCACGCGCATGGGCAAGGCTATTCCGACCTGAACTTCCTGATTCCCGAACTGATCAGCACGATCCAGTACAAGAAGGGCACTTACTACGCAGAAGAAGGCGATTTTTCGGCCGCCGGCGCTGCCGCCTTCGATTACGTGCGCAGCCTGGACCGGGGCATCTTCAGCCTGGAAGCCGGGAGCAACCAATACCGGCGCCTGGTGCTGGCGAACTCGCATGCCGCAGGCGCTGGCACGCTGTTGTACGGCCTTGAAGCGGTGGGTCACAACGGTCCATGGGAAGTGCCGGAAAACTACCGTCGCTTCAACGGTTTCCTGAGCTGGAATATCCGCGCCGGCAGCGATGAATTGCGGGTCGCGGCAATGCGGCTGCAATCATCCTGGACCGCAACCGACCAGGTAGCGCGCCGCGCGATTACATCCGGCCTGGTCGGCCGTTTCGGCAGCCTCGATCCAACCGATGGCGGCGACACGGCGCGCAGCAGCCTGTCCGCCGACTGGACGCGGCGCTATGCCGACGGCGCACTGCGCGCCAATGCCTACCTGGTGCGTTCGCGCCTCAACCTGTTTTCCAATTTCACCTACTTCGATCGCGACCCGGTCAATGGCGACCAGTTCAACCAGGCCGAGCAGCGCACGCTGGGCGGCCTGAACCTGGACCGTTCCTGGGCCCACAAGCTGGGCCGCTTCGCCTCCGAAACCACGCTCGGCCTGCAATTGCGCCAGGATCGGCTGGCGCCGGTTGCGCTCTATACCACCGTGGCGCGGCAGCGGCTGGCAACGACGCGCGAGGATCGTGTGGTCGAATCCTCGGCCGGTGTGTTTGCATCCAACACCACGCGCTGGACCAACTGGTTCCGCACCACGGCTGGCGTGCGCAACGACTACTACCGTTTCAAGGTGGACAGCAGCAATCCGGCTGACAGCGGCAATGTCGGCGCCTCGATCACCAGTCCCAAGTTTTCTGCCATCTTCACGCCAATCGAAAGGATGGAGCTCTACCTGAACTGGGGCCAGGGTTTCCACAGCAACGACGCCCGCGGTGTGACCAGCGGGGTCGATCCGTCCACGCCGCTGGTGCGCGCGACCGGCCGGGAAGCCGGCATGCGCATGGATGGGCTGGTGCGTGGATTGCAGACCACGCTGTCGGTGTGGGAGCTGGACCTGGCTTCCGAACTGGTGTTTGTCGGCGACGCCGGCACCACCCAGGCCAGCCGTCCCAGCCACCGCCGCGGCATTGAATTTGGCAACGCCTGGCGCTTTGCGCCTGGATGGATGGCCGACCTGGACTTGGCATGGTCACGCGCACGCTTCAAAGACAACGATCCCGCCGGGCCCTTCATACCCGGCGCGGTGGACCGCACAGCGTCCCTGGGCCTGACCGGCGAAAGCGGGCGCTGGAGCGGCGGCTTGCGCCTGCGCCATGTCAGCGGCCGCGCACTGGTGGAAGACAATAGCGTGCGTTCGGCTTCCTCCACGCTGGTCAATGCAAAGCTTGGCTATGCCGTCGACCGCAACGTCAAGCTGACGCTTGAATTGCTGAACCTGATGAACCGCCAGGCCAGCGACATCGATTACTTTTACGAATCGCGCTTGCGCAACGAGGCGGCAAGCGTGCCCGACATCCACACCCATCCAAACGAGCCGCGCGCTATCCGTGTGGGAATGGTGATGCGCTTCTAATCCGGCCGTACAGCGAGTCTTCCGGCCGTACAACGGCTTTGCCTGCCGGGCGCAAGGCTGGCGCGCGGCGAAACTGCCCGCTTTTTTGCGCACGCCGGTCGCGGTCTGGGTTACGCTTTCGCCGCATGAAAAACCCGATACCCAACCAGATTTTGGCGGCATTGGCGCTGGCTGATCCCTCTTGGAAGCCGATCCTCGAACAAGGGCTCGCAGCCGTGGCTGCAGCCGATCCGGCTTATCTTGAATCGCTGAGCCAAAGCGCCTACCTGCCCACGGGCGGCCGTCTTTTCGCTGCCTTTGCCCAACCCTTTAACGCAGTGCGCTATGTGCTGGTAGGGGAGGGCCCTTATCCGCGCGAAGAAAGCGCCACCGGCGTTTGTTTCATGGATGGCGCGGTGCAGGAACTTTGGTCTGCCAAGGGGTTGTCAACCCGGGTGAACCGCGCAACGTCGCTGCGCAATTTCATCAAGATGTTGCTGGTATGCGAGGGCTTGCTTGAGGTGGAGCGCAGTACGGGCGAAGCGCTTGCTGCGGCCGCCGCGCATGCGCGCCTGCCGGCGAACGGCTTCATCCAGTCGCTGCCCGAACTGCAGCAATCCCTGCATGCGCATGGCTTCCTGTTGCTCAATGCCAGCCTGGTGTACCGGCCGGACGTGCCGCCGTTGCGCGATGGCCGGGCTTGGCTTCCGTTCCTGGAAGTGGTCTTGCAGGCACTGGCGCAACGACCAACACAGCCTCTGCCGGTACTGGTTTTATGGGGCAAGGTAGCGGGCTTGGTCAGCGGCTTGAAAGGCTTGGAAAAGCTGCCCGCCGTGGTGGCCGAACATCCGTACAACCTCTCATTCATTGGCAACCCGGTTATGCAGAAGCTGTTCAAGCCGCTGCATTTATTGCACCGGACAAGCGGTAACTTTTCCGCTGTGAAATAATGTTGGCCTGATAGGGGAATCCCCTTAATTTTTCTTGCAAGCCCGAAGGCGCTGCCGCCCCGAATACCTGACAAGATCAGTCGGATTTGCTATACTCGACCAAATCGCTAGGGAATTCAGGTTTTACAGGGGAAGGCTCGCAATGCGCTTGACAACCAAAGGACGGTTTGCCGTCACCGCCATGATCGACCTGGCGCTACGCCAGGACAAAGGGCCGGTGACGCTGGCAGGCATCAGCCAGCGGCAAGAAATTTCCTTGTCCTATCTTGAGCAATTGTTTGGCAAGCTGCGCCGGCACGAGATTGTCGATTCGGTGCGCGGGCCAGGTGGCGGCTATACGCTGGCGCGCCGGATGGAAGAAGTGACGGTCGCCGACATCATCATCGCTGTGGACGAGCCGCTCGATTCAACCCAATGCGGCGGCAAGGAAAACTGCCATTCCGGCGTTAACGACCACGGCACCCGCTGCATGACGCATGACTTGTGGGCGACGCTGAACGCGAAGATGGTGGATTACCTCGATTCAGTTTCGCTGCGCGACCTGGTCGACCAGCAAAAACAGAAGAGCCCGGACCAGGCAGTGGTCAAAATGCATCGCACCAATAACACCGCGCCGGCCTGAGGCCAGCCGAACAGATCAGAACTGGAGTGGATTTCAGATGAACGCCCCGTTGACAAAAAGCCTTCTTGAAACGATCAAGGCACCGCATTACCCGGTCTACCTCGACTATTCCGCCACGACGCCGGTCGACCCGCGCGTGGCCGACAAAATGATTCCCTACCTGCGCGAGCAGTTCGGCAATCCCGCTTCGCGCAGCCACATGTATGGCTGGGAAGCGGAAAAGGCGGTCGAGGAAGCGCGCGCACAAGTCGCGGCGCTGGTGAATGCCGATCCGCGCGAAATCATCTGGACTTCCGGCGCGACCGAAGGCAATAACCTCGCCCTGAAAGGCGCCGCCCATTTCTACAAGACCAAGGGCCGGCACATCATCACCGTCAAGACCGAGCACAAGGCAGTGCTCGATACGGTGCGTGAACTGGAGCGCCAGGGATTCGAGGCGACTTACCTGCAGCCGCAAGACAATGGCTTGATCACGATCCAGCAACTGGAAGAAGCGATCCGCCCGGACACAATCCTGGTTTCCGTCATGCTGGTCAACAATGAGATTGGCGTCATCCAGCCGATCGATGAAATTGGCGAGCTGTGCCGCAAGAAGGGCATCATCTTCCACAGCGATGCAGCCCAGGCCACCGGCAAAGTGCATATCGACCTGGCGAAAACCAAGTGCGACCTGATGACCTTCACCGCGCACAAGACCTATGGCCCGAAGGGCGTTGGCGCATTGTATGTGCGCCGCAAGCCGCGCGTGCGCATCGAAGCGCAAATGCATGGCGGCGGACACGAGCGCGGCTTGCGTTCCGGCACGCTGCCCACGCACCAGATCGTCGGCATGGGCGAAGCTTTCCGCCTTGCACGCGAAGAGATGGATAGCGAAATTGTGCGCATCCGCGCCTTGCGCGACCGCCTGGCAAAAGGCTTGACCGAGATGGAAGAGGTCTACATCAACGGCGATATGGAACACCGCGTGCCGCATAACCTCAACGTCAGCTTCAATTTCGTTGAAGGGGAATCGCTGATCATGGCAATCAAGGATGTGGCTGTGTCCTCCGGTTCTGCCTGCACCTCGGCCAGCCTCGAGCCCTCGTATGTGCTGCGCGCACTCGGCCGCAGCGACGAACTGGCGCATAGTTCGATCCGCTTCACCTTCGGCCGCTTCACAACCGAGGAAGACGTCGACTTCACGATTGACCTGATCAAGAGCAAGGTCGGCAAGCTGCGTGAATTGTCGCCCCTGTGGGAAATGCACAAGGACGGCATCGACATCGCGTCGATCCAGTGGGCGGCGCACTGATTGCAGTCGCAGGCAACGGTACACGACCAAACATCACTGAACACGTAACAGGAGCAAGACAATGGCATATTCCGACAAAGTTCTGGACCACTATGAAAACCCGCGCAACGTGGGTTCGTTCAAGAAAGACGACGACACCGTCGGCACCGGCATGGTCGGCGCACCGGCTTGCGGCGACGTGATGAAGCTGCAGATCAAGGTTGGCGCCGATGGCGTGATCGAGGATGCGAAGTTCAAGACCTATGGTTGCGGCTCGGCCATTGCCTCGTCGTCGCTGGTGACCGAATGGGTGAAGGGCAAGACGCTCGACCAGGCCATGTCGATCAAGAACACCCAGATCGCCGAGGAACTGGCGCTGCCGCCGGTCAAGATCCACTGCTCGATCCTGGCCGAAGACGCGATCAAGGCAGCGGTGCAGGATTACAAGGCGCGCCATGCAGCGCCGGCCGATGCGGCCACGGCAGGCGCCAGCCAGGAAGCCTGAGCATGAGGCGCCAGGCGCTGCACCGGCCTGGCCAGCAGTACCGACACACCAACCAGATATTCGACCGACTACTGATATGGCGATCACACTGACCGAGCAAGCGGCCAAGCACGTAGGCCGCTACATGGAGCGGCGCGGCAAGGGCGTCGGGCTGCGCCTGGGCGTGCGCACGACCGGTTGTTCCGGGCTGGCGTACAAGCTGGAATATGTTGACGAAGCGAGCAACGAGGACCAGGTATTCGAGTCCAACGGCGTCAAGGTTTTTGTCGATCCGAAAAGCCTGCCCTATGTCGATGGCACGGTGCTCGATTTCGCCCGTGAAGGCTTGAACGAAGGCTTCCGCTTCAACAACCCGAACGTCAAGGACGAATGCGGCTGCGGCGAAAGCTTCCGGATCTGACCGATCGAAACGCCGCATCAGCAGGGCTCGCCCGGACAGCACAGAGCGGGCCCCGTGTTCCAGGGTCTTATGCAAAACCATTTCGAGCTTTTCCACCTGCCACAGCGATTCGCGCTCGACATGCAAATGCTCGACGCCGCCTATCGCGAAGTACAGAACCAGGTGCATCCCGACAAATTCGCCAGTGCGCCCGACGCAGAGCGCCGCGTCGCGATGCAGTGGGCCACGCGCGCCAATGAGGCTTACCAGACCCTGAAGAATCCATTCCGGCGCGCGGCCTACCTGTGCGAGCTGCACGGCGTCGACCTTGAAACCGAATCCAATACCGCGATGCCGCGCGAATTCCTGGTCCAGCAGATGGAATGGCGCGAAGCCCTCGACGAAGCACGCGACTCCGGCGACCTCGATGCACTGGAAGACCTGGCGGACCAGTTGCAGGCGACCGTGAAGCGCCAGCTGGTGCGCATCGGCGGCTATCTGGAAGGCGATGATTACGAAAACGCCGCACAAGGCGTGCGGCAATTGATGTTCCTGGAAAAATTCGGCAATGAGGTCGCTCGCGTGGTCGACCGCCTGGCTGACTGAGCGAAAGACCATGGCCTTATTGCAAATATCCGAACCCGGCATGTCGACCGCGCCGCACCAGCGGCGCCTCGCGGTCGGGATCGACCTTGGCACCACCAATTCGCTGGTTGCCACCGTGCGCAACAGCATTCCCGAAGTCATCGATGACGAAGACGGCCACTCGCTGCTGCCGTCCGCGGTGCGCTATCTGCCCAACGGGAATGCGCAGATCGGTTACAAGGCCCTCGCCGCGCAAACGACCGACCCGCGCAATACCGTAGTCTCGGTCAAGCGTTTCATGGGACGCGGGCTGAAGGACATCGCCTATTCGGAAAACCTGCCTTACGATTTCATCGATGCGCCCGGCATGGTGCAGGTGCGTACCGTGGCCGGCGTGAAGAGCCCGGTTGAAATTTCGGCCCAGATACTCGCAACCCTGCGCCAGCGGGCCGAGGATGCGCTGGGCGACGACATTGTCGGTGCCGTCATCACCGTGCCGGCGTATTTCGACGATGCACAGCGCCAGGCCACGAAGGATGCGGCGCAACTGGCTGGCCTGAATGTGCTGCGCCTGCTGAACGAGCCGACGGCCGCTGCAGTGGCTTATGGCCTGGACAATGCTTCCGAAGGCGTGTTCGCAGTCTACGACCTGGGCGGCGGCACCTTCGATATTTCCATCCTGCGCTTGAGCAAGGGCGTATTCGAAGTGCTTGCCACCGGCGGCGATTCTGCCCTGGGCGGCGACGACTTTGACCACCGCCTGTTTTGCTGGATCATCGAGCAAGCCAAGCTTGCGCCCCTGTCCGACGAAGACACGCGGCTGTTGATGGTGAAGGCGCGCGAAGCCAAGGAATTGCTGTCCACCATGCTGGAGACGCACATCGATGCGGCCCTTGGCTCGGGTGAAGAAGTGCACCTTACGCTCAGCGCGCAACAGTTCGTGCAAATGACTGAGCACCTGATTGCCAAGACGCTCAGTCCGACCCGGCGCGCGCTGCGTGACGCCGGGCTCAAGGTGGACGACATAGATGGCGTGGTGCTGGTTGGCGGCGCCACCCGCATGCCCCACCTGCGGCGCGCGGTGACGGAATTCTTCAAGCAAACGCCGCTGGCAAACATCGATCCCGACAAGGTCGTGGCGCTGGGCGCCGCGATCCAGGCCAACCTGCTGGCGGGCAATCGCGCGGCCGGCGACGACTGGTTGTTGCTGGATGTGATCCCGCTGTCGCTGGGCATTGAAACCATGGGCGGCCTGGTCGAGAAAGTCATTCCGCGCAATTCAACCATTCCCTGCGCTCGGGCCCAGGAATTCACCACATTCAAGGATGGCCAGACTGCAATGGCGATCCACATTGTGCAAGGCGAGCGCGAGCTGGTGAGCGACTGCCGCTCGCTGGCGCGCTTCGAGTTGCGCGGCATACCGCCAATGGCAGCCGGCGCGGCCCGCATCCGGGTCACTTACCAGGTCGATGCGGATGGCTTGCTTTCCGTGTCGGCGCGTGAACAGCATTCCGGCGTGGAAGCCTCGATCGTGGTCAAGCCCTCGTATGGCTTGAGCGACGAACAGGTTGCCAACATGCTGCAGGATTCCTTCAAGTCGGCTGAAACCGACATGAAGGCGCGGGCGCTGCGCGAAGAACAGGTTGATGCCGAACGCATCGTGCTGGCGACCCAGTCTGCCCTCGATGCCGATGCCAGATTGCTGGATGATGCCGAGCGGACGTCGGTCGAGCAATTGATTGTAGCGGTGCGCGCGGCCGCGGCCGGTGACGACCACCTTGCCATCAAGGCGGCCGTGGAGGCGCTGGCGCAGGGCACCGAGGAATTCGCCGCGCGGCGCATGGATGCCAGCGTGCGGCGCGCACTGTCGGGCAAGAAGCTCGACGAGCTGGCTTGACAGGCGCGCCGGCGCCAGCCGGCTTCGCTGGCCCGGCTGCCTGATATGCCGCCAGGCCGTGTGCCATCGCCCTTGAACTGAATCCAAAAAAACGCAAACCGAAGGAAAGACCGTGCCGCAAATCGTTGTACTCCCGCATGCCAGCCTGTGCCCCGAAGGCGCCGTCATCGAAGCGCCTGCCGGCAAGTCCGTATGCGACGTCCTGCTGGAAAACGATATCGAAATCGAGCACGCTTGCGAGAAATCCTGCGCCTGCACGACGTGCCATGTCGTGGTTCGGGAAGGCTTCGACTCGCTCAACGAGCCGCTTGAAAAAGAAGAAGATTTGCTCGACATGGCATGGGGACTGGAGGCAACATCGCGCCTGTCTTGCCAGGCCGTGGTCGGTGAAGAGGACCTGGTGATCGAGATTCCAAAATACACGATCAACCACGCCCGCGAAAACGGTTGAGCCAAGGAGGATTGGGCATGAGATGGACCGATGTAATACAGATTGCAGAAGAACTGCATGACAAGTTTCCCGATGTCGATCCGAAGACGGTGCGCTTTGTCGATTTGCATAACTGGGTCTGCACACTCGACGGTTTCGACGACGATCCCCAGCGCGGCGGCGAACGCGTGCTGGAAGCAATACAGGCGGCGTGGATACAGGAAGGCGAGGACGACGACGCCTAGTCGACGCAGGCACCACTGGCGGTTGGCCTGCGCGCCACCGCTAGTTCCAGCACCTCACGTCGAAAGGTCGATAAGCGATCAAACCGGCTATGTAACGCGCGGCATTCGCGATCGCTGTTCCCCCGATTTCCCATTTTGTTGAGCCAGCTCAGGCCGGGCCTGCGCCCGGCCGCGTTCCCCCGCGCTATCGTCGGCTGACATGTGACGATGTCACCGAGGGGCGCCCATGCCTGGCAAGAACGAACGCTTCTACCCCATCATTTACGTGCGCGGCTATGCAATGACCGCCGCCGAGATCGATGACACGACGGTGGATCCGTTTTGCGGATTCAATATCGGCTCTACCGTCTACCGCGCTGTGCCCGACAAGACGCGCTCGCCGCGCAAATACATTTTCGAATCGCCAGTCCTGCGGCTGGTATCGGATTTCGATTATTCCGACATCTATGAAAATGGCTACGACATCCTCGACCCCGAGTGGAAAGCCAATCCCGACAATGTGCTGGCGCGGCGCTCGATCATCATCTTCCGTTACTACGATGAAGCCTCGCAGTTGCTGGGCACCGGCAATGTGCCCAGCATTCCGGAAATCGTGCAGTCCCTTGCCAGCCTGATTTCACGCGTGCGCGAACTGGTTTGCGCCAACGAGGCAAGCAAGCTCACGCCCGATACCTTCCGCTGCTACCTGGTGGGCCACTCGATGGGGGGCTTGATCTGTCGCGCCTTGTTGCAGAATCCCGCGGCCGACAAACTGCAGGTGCGGCGCTGCGTGGACAAGGTCTTCACTTACGCCACGCCGCATAACGGCATTGAATTCGGCGGCATCAACGTGCCGGCCTGGCTGGGGCGGCATGACATCAATAACTTCAATCGCGAAGTCATGGCCGATTACTTGAACCTGAAGAAAGTATTCGACCGCACGGGCCGGGTTGACTGGCTGCCCGACGATTGCTTTCCTGCGGAGCGTTTCTTCACCATGGTCGGCACCAACCGGCTCGATTACGAGGCTGCGTTCGGCCTGGCGCGCAGCTTCGTTGGCCATGGCAGCGACGGCCTGGTGCGCATCGAGAATGCAACCCTGAACGAGTGGAACAACCGTTCCGGCCCGGCCGCGCAATGCGCAAAAGCCTATGCCTATCGCTCGCATTCCGGTTACTTCGGGCTGGTCAACGGCGAAGAGGCTTACCAGAACCTCACACGCTTCCTGTTTGGCGACGTGCGCGTGGACATGTGGATCGATATCGATGAGCTGCGCCTGCCCGATGCAGTGGACAAGCTGGCAAGGGAAGGCCATGAAATCGATGCCTTGTACCAGATTGAATTGCTGGCCGCGCCGCGCGGCAAGCTCTGGTACCTGACGCGCAGGACGGCGGAAGAAGATTCGGTCGCCTGCCTGACGCACAAGGAATTCACCCAAGACCGGATCCACAAGCGTTCGCTTTTCCTGTCGACGATCTTCCTGGCCAATAGCGCACGCGTCAATCCACGCCGCCGCTCGCTGGCTTACGCGATGCACCTGGGCGTGCGCGTGCCAGACTATGAAGTCGACCAGAAATTATGGACAGGCGAGCACTATGAAGGCGGCTACCTGTTTGACGAGTCGATGGTGGTGGAACTGGTGCCGCCGCGCCGCGAAGGGGAAACCTGGCACGTCAAATATGCGTGGCAGAGCGATGGTGTCAGCCCGGCAGACACCGAAGTGACTGCCACAGAACTGGCAGAGAAATCCATCCAGGTCGTCGTTCCATTCAGCAGCAGCGGGGCGCCCGGTATCCGGGGCCAGGTCCGCCTCGTGGCCAGTGCATGGAACGCCGGCGCCGAAGACTGAGGCCGGCGCGGCTTTGCACTCCCCCCGCCCCTCATGCGCGAACGCTTAACTGTGGCTCGGTCCAGCCCTCGCCCGTCATCAGGTCGAATATCAAGTCGCGATTCTGGGCGAAGACCGCGTAGATAGCCTGGGCCGCGCAATTTGCCTCCAGCACCGACAGGCCATGGTCGCGGAACTTTTGGTACAGGGCGTTGCGGCACGTGCTGAGGAAGAAACGCACGGCGCTTTTCTTCGCGACGACAGCAGCATCCGGACGCCGCGGCCCGGCATGCGGCCGCAGGTTGTCGTCACGCTCGGTGTCGCCATATCCCTGCTGGTGCATCAACCAGGCAGCGGCTGAATTGGCGCTTCCGCGCACTGCATTCGCCAGCGCGCCGACCAGCGCTGGCGCGATCAAGTCTTGATAGCGGAAGGAGTCGGTCGGCCCTTGCAGCAAACCGCTCACATAGCCATTTAGCAGCACGGTGGCGCCGACATAGGGCAGCATGCCGATCATCGAGGTCAGTACCCGGCCCTTGAAATTGAGGGCTTTGCGGTCCACCGAGGGACCGACCTGCTCGAAGCTGGATTTGCAGAGTTCAATGACCAGCGATTCGCCGGCGACACCCAGGTTGCGCGCCACCAGTTGCGGCACCGGGGCGATCCATTGCTTGTCGATGATGGATGCCGCGGCAAGCGCCGCTCCACCCGCCATGAACATGGCCGACCCCTTCACGGTTGGCATGCCGGACCTTTCGTTTTCCGTGCGCGCATTCAGGCCCAGCAGGGAAACGGTGGTGCTGGCGATCGCGCCCGTTGCCAGCGCGGCGACCGGCTGTACCGAGCCAAGCCCGGCGACGACCGCGCCGGTAGCGGCGGCGGCGGCCGTCCACAGGCCCACCGCAACTTTACCGGTGCCACCTTCGGCGCTGACCTGGTTTTTCGCAATGTAGTAGGCCGGCACGCCGGCGCAGATTGCACCCAGTCCGCCCGCCGCCAGGCGCCAGTAAATCGAGCTGCTGTTCAATGCCACCACACCAACCAGTATGCCCAGCCCCAGGCTGCGGCCTGCCATCTGGCCAAGAAGGTCGCGCGTGGCGTGCGCGGCGCAAACCGGTACCAGGCGTGGGCAACGGCGATCGTCGGCCTGGGCAGCGGGCGCTGGGTCGCGCTGGGTGGCAGCGGCGGTCGCCAGTTCGACAGGAACCATCATGCTGGCCCTCCGGGCACGGCAGGGTCCAAAGCTTCATCCGACATTTGCAATCCTTCCATCTTCAAGCACGGCGACATTGCCGCAACTTGGGTAACGGGCTTGCCTGGCCGGATCGGGTGCGGGCATCGAATATTCCCGCACTAGCTTATTCAGCAATTGTCATGCGGGATTGAGGCACCTGCATGTGAAGAGGGTTGGAGCAGACGCAAAAAAGGGACAAGGGCCTCGCGGCCCTTGTCCCTTTTTCTTTAGCCTTGCTTAGGCGTCGTCCGAAGCGCTACGCCGTGATGTGGTTGCGAACTGCTGTTACGACCGGTTGGCAGACCTGAGGTAACCATCCACCACGCGCACCTGGTCGCCCACGGACCATTGAGGCTGGCTGTTGTATGGGAAGGTGCGGACCTGGCCATCTTCCATGCGCACGCGAACCTGGTAGCTGGTTGCCTGACGAGTGCGCTTCTCGACTTCATTGCCGCCGTAGCCACCGGCGATGGCGCCTGCCACCGTGGCAAGCGTGCGGCCGTTGCCATTACCAACCTGGTTGCCCAGAATGCCGCCCAGTACCGCACCACCCACGACGCCTACGCCCGACGGCGATTGCGCGGCTTGCACCGCCCTGACTGATTCCACGCGGCCACAGTCATAGCAGGCCGGCGCTTGCGCCACCGGCGGAGGCGGCGGTGCGTAGACCGGCGCTGGGGTCGTCATGGCGGGCTGCGTAGAGGCGACCGGCGATGTATGAACCGGCGTGCTGGTTTGTGCATGCGTCACGGGTTTGGGACGGGCAACTTGCTTCGGCGCCGCTTTCACGGGCGCTTCGTCGGTTGCCATTGCGTATTTGCTGTCGACCGCTGCAGCCGCGGCGCGCGAAGCAGACTGGGCTGCGACAGTGGATGGCTCCGGCGTCGTGACAGCAGGCGCTGACAAGCTTGCAACCGGTGCGGCCGCAGCGGCCGGTGCGGCCGAGCTATGCGAATTTGGCAGCAAGCCGCTCATGGCGGCAACGCCAACCAGGCTGACCAGGATCACCGATACCGAAGCAGCGGCAACCAGGGGATGGATGCGTTTGGCAGTGGTTTCCATTTTCTTTTTCTCCAGAGGACAACGGGGATGCCGTTAGGAGAATTATGGGCGCCAGGCCGCCCGGGTAACAGGGGGATAGTGTTTAAGCTGTTGCGGGATGTAACGGCGCGGCTGGCAAGGTTGGGCCGGGGCGGCCCAACCTTGCCAGCCAGACATCATGCTTCTTCGCGCCGCAAATGCGGGAACAGGATGACGTCGCGGATATTGGGCGAATCCGTGATCAGCATCATCAGGCGGTCGATGCCGATGCCGCATCCGCCGGTGGGTGGCATGCCGAATTCGAGCGCGCGGATATAGTCGGCGTCATAGAACATGGCTTCCTCGTCGCCTGCATCCTTGGCCGCCACCTGCGCCTGGAAGCGCGCCGCCTGGTCTTCCGGGTCATTCAGCTCCGAGAAGCCATTAGCGATCTCACGGCCCGTGATGAACAATTCGAAGCGCTCGGTAATGCCCGGCACGGTGTCGGATGCGCGCGCCAGGGGCGACACTTCAACCGGGTAGTCGATGATGTAAGTCGGCTCCCACAATTGCGATTCCGCAGTTTCCTCGAACAGCGACAGTTGCAAGGCGCCCAGGCCGGAAATGATGTGCGGCTCGACGCCAAACTTCTTCAGCTCTTGCTTCAGGAACGCAGCATCATGCAATTGCTCGTGCGTATAGTGCGGTGCAAATTTGTTGATGGCGCCCACGATCGTCATGCGCTGGAAGGGCTTGGACAAGTCCAGCGGGCGGCCCTGGTATTGCAGCTCTGCGGTGCCATGCGCATCGGTTGCGGCTTGCCGGATCACGGCTTCGGTAAAGTCCATCAGCCATTTGTAATCGACATAGGCGGCGTAGAACTCCATCATCGTGAATTCCGGATTGTGGCGCGGTGACACGCCCTCGTTACGGAAGTTGCGATTGACTTCAAACACACGCTCGAAACCGCCCACCACCAGCCGCTTCAAATACAGTTCCGGCGCAATGCGCATGTACATCTGCATGTCCAGCGCATTGTGGTGGGTGATGAAAGGCTTGGCCGCCGCGCCGCCCGGTATCGGGTGCAGCATCGGCGTCTCGACTTCCATGAAGCCATTGCCTTCCATGAAGCGCCGGATCGACGACATGGCGGCGGTGCGCGCGCGGAAAGTCTTGCGCGTCTGCTCGTTCATGATCAGGTCGACATAACGCTGGCGGTATTTGGTTTCCTGGTCGGCCAGGCCGTGGAATTTGTCCGGCAGCGGACGCAGCGATTTGGTCAGCAGGCGCAGCGCCGTCACGCGCACCGACAACTCGTCAGTCTTGGTCTTGAACAGCGTGCCTTCGGCGCCGAGTATGTCGCCCATGTCGTAGTGCTTGAAGGCTTCATGCGCAGCGTCGCCGGTGAGTTCGTTGCTGATGTAAAGCTGGATCCGGCCCTCGGTATTGCGGCCCGAATTATCCTGGATGGTGGCAAACGAGGCCTTGCCCATCACGCGCTTGAGCATCATGCGGCCGGCCACCACGACCTGCACCTTCTGCGCTTCGAGCGCTTCGCGCTCGATAGGCCCGTATTGTTCCTGAAGCTCCGCTGCCTTGTGCTGCGGCCGGAAATCATTCGGAAAGGCGACGCCTTGCTGGCGCAGCGCGGCCAGCTTCCCGCGGCGTTCGGCGATGATCGTGTTCTCGTCTTTTTCTTCCGTCACGGCGGAGTATTTGTCAGTCATCATTTTGCTGTCTTACACGCCTTGTTTGAGGGAAGCGGCGATGAACTCGTCAAGGTCGCCATCCAGTATCGATTTGGTGTTGCCGGTTTCAAAGTTCGTGCGCAAGTCCTTGATGCGCGACTGGTCCAGCACATAGGAACGGATCTGGTGGCCCCAGCCCACGTCAGTCTTGGCATCTTCGAGCTTTTGCTGCTCGGCCATGCGCTTGCGCAGTTCCAGTTCGAACAGGCGCGACTTCAGCATTTCCCAGGCTTCGGCCCGGTTGCGATGCTGGCTGCGGTCATTCTGGCACTGGACCACGATGCCGCTGGGGGTATGCGTGAGGCGCACCGCAGAGTCAGTCTTGTTGATGTGCTGGCCGCCGGCGCCGGAGGCGCGGTAAGTGTCGACGCGCACATCTGCCGGATTGACGTCGATGTCGATCGACTCATCCACTTCGGGATAGACGAAGACGCTGGCAAACGATGTGTGGCGGCCACCGGCTGAGTCGAACGGCGACTTGCGCACCAGGCGGTGCACGCCGGTTTCGGTGCGCAGGAAGCCGTAGGCATAGTCGCCCTCGACTTTCAGCGTCGCGGTCTTGATGCCGGCTACCTCGCCATCAGACTGTTCCAGTATCTCGACCTTGAAGCCCTTGCGTTCGCAATAGCGCAGGTACTGCCGCAGCAGCATCGATGCCCAGTCCTGGGCCTCGGTGCCGCCGGCGCCGGCCTGGATATCGACGAAGCAATTGTTCGGATCCATCGGGTTGTTGAACATGCGGCGGAATTCCAGGCCTTCGACCAGCTTTTGCAAGCCGGCCGCATCCTGCTCCACCGCGACCAGCGTGTCTTCATCCTGTTCTTCGCGCGCCATGTCGAACAAGTCGCTCGCATCGCGCAAGCCCGATTCCGCCTGCTGCAACGCATTGACGACGGCTTCCAGCGCTTTCTTTTCGCGGCCCAGCTCCAGGGCGCGCTTCTGGTCATTCCAGACGGTTGGGTCTTCCAGTTCCTGGTTGACCTGCTCGAGTTTCTCCAACTTCACAGTGAAGTCAAAGATACCTCCGTAGTTCAACTTCGCGGGAGGTCAGGTCCGCCAGCAGGGCGGATAGGGAATTCAGGCGTTCGGCTTCCATGGTCGGCTCGCGGCAATCAAACCGGGGATTATAGCTTAGGGACCGCTTCGGCCGGCTCCAGGGATCGGCCGGACAACGGTGCGATTGCCGACATTGCCGTGCCACCGCGCCGCACGAAAAAGCGCTGAAAAGACGCGCCGATGGTCGATAAAAACATAGTTGTTCTGTGGTCGATTAACCCACTGTCGCGCCAGAACAAATTAGGAAACTGTTAAGGCTTACCGCCTTGTTTCCCCCTCGATGCGCCCCGTATGGTGCGTCCTGCCTTTCACGGCGCCGGGCGATTTCCTTGCTCGGTTCTTCCTCTTTTTCCTACCCCACTTTAGAACAGGCCGACAACATGCGTCTTACGAAAGTTGCAAAAGTGATCACTATTGGCCTCACTGCAAGCCTTGCCGGCTGCGGCGATGGCAGTGCCGAATTCCTCGACAACCTGTTTGGCAAAACGACCCCGGCATTCTTTGCCGACCGCATGGCCGATGCAAATAAAAT
>JAQGMC010000097.1 GCA_028292545.1 Paucimonas sp. | reverse complement strand
CCAGCCCGCGCACGATTGCCTTGCGATGCACACCGATCGCCAATGCGCAGGCAATCGCGGCCAGCGCATTGCGCACATTGTGCAAGCCGGCCGCCTGCAATTGCACCGTGAAGCTGTGCTCTTTCACCCGCACCGTCATTTCACTGCCGAAGCCGGCCGGCTTCCAGCTGCAGGACACGCTGGCTTCATCAGTCAGGCCGAAGCTGAGTATCTTGCGCTTGCCGCTGGACTTGGCCAGGCTGCGCCACAACGGCGTGTAAGTGTCGTCGGCCGGGAAAACCGCGACGCCGGTTGCCGGCAGTGCGCGCAGCACGCTGCCATTTTCCTGCGCCACGGCTTCGACGCCGGCCATGAATTCCTGGTGCTCGCGCTGGGCATTGTTGACCAATGCCACCGTCGGTTGCGCGATCGCAGCCAGCAAAGCGATTTCGCCCGGATGGTTCATGCCCAGTTCCAGCACCGCTGCCTTGTGTCCCGCTTCAAGCCGCAACAGGGTCAGGGGCACGCCAATCTCGTTATTGAAATTGCCGCGCGTGGCGAGGAAATTGTCTTCGCCAAATTCAGCCTGCAGGATCGCTGCAATCATTTCCTTGACCGTGGTCTTGCCATTGCTGCCGGTGACAGCCACCATCGGTATATCGAATTGCGAACGCCAGAAATTGCCGATTTCACCCAATGCCACGCGGGTGTCGGGCACGATCAAAGCCGGCAGCGCAAAACCATCCGGCACGCGTTCGGCCACGACGGCTGCAACGCCCGCCCCCGCCACATCGGCCAGGAAGTCATGCGCATCAAAGCGTTCGCCGCGCAGGGCGACGAACAGGTTGCCGCGCCCTGCTGTTTTACTGTTGGTTGACACGCCGTCGAACACCGCCTCTGCCGTCATGACAGAGCCGGCGACGCGGCGTTGCAGATGAGCCAACGATGACTGCATCACGTATTTCCTTTCATCGTCGCTCGCGACAGCAAGGCCAGCGCGGCATGATCCGCGTCGAGAAATGGCTGCTTGCGTCCCTTTATTTCCTGGTAATTTTCATGGCCTTTGCCGGCCAGCAGGACCACGTCCGCCCGCGCGGCATGACGTATCGCCCACAGGATGGCTGCGGCCCGGTCTTCTATCGTTTGTGGCTGTTTCGCCATGCCAGCCACCACTTGCGCAATGATTGCCGCCGGCGCTTCGCTGCGCGGGTTGTCGCTGGTGACGACAACCTCATCGGCCATCCCCGCAACAGCGCCCATCAACGGCCGCTTGCCGGGATCGCGATCGCCACCGCAGCCAAACACGCACCACAGGCGGCCATTGCGCTCGCGCGCCACATCGCGCAGGCAAGCCAGTGTTTTTTCCAGCGCATCTGGCGTGTGCGCGTAATCGATCACGACCAGCGGCGCATCCTGGCCGCCCAGTTGCTGCATCCTTCCCGGGACCGACTGCAGGTTCTCGACCAAGTCGATGGCAGTCTGCCATTCAATCCCGCGCGCCAGCAGCACACCGACGATACCCAGCACGTTGCTGACATTGAAGCGGCCAACAAGTTGCGTACGCACCGGTCCGCTGCCAAAAGGCGAGGCAAGATGAAAGCCGGTGCCCGCCTGGGTACTCTTCACTTCTGTCGCGCGCAGCACTGGAAACGGCATGGCCGGATGGGCATCGAGCGCATAGCCGATCAAGTGCAGGCCGGGGCGCGCCTGCAGCCTTCCGGCCAGGCGCAAGCCCATCGGGTCATCCAGGTTCAGCACCGCCTGCTGCAAGCCGGGCCAGTCGAACAGGCTGGCTTTGGCATCTTCATAAGCCTGCATGCCGCCATGGAAGTCGAGATGGTCGCGCGTCAGGTTGGTAAACAGCGCGACATCGATATGCAAGCCATCCATGCGGCCCTGTTGCAAGCCGATCGAGGAAGCTTCGATTGCCAGCGCCCAGGCGCCACCGTCCCGCAATTCGCGCAAGCGGCGCTGCAATTGCACGGCGTCGGGCGTGGTGAAGCCGGTGGCATTGAATTCGCCGCTGCGCCCGTCAGCCCACAGCCCGGCGCCAAGCGTACCGACCACGGCCACCGGGCCATCCACCTGGGACAGTGCGCAACCCAGCCACTGGGTGCAGGAAGTCTTGCCGTTGGTGCCGGTCACGGCCACAGTCAGCATGCCCTGGTCGGGCAAGCCATACCAGGATGCAGCCAGTGGGCCCGACAACTGGCGCAGCCCAGCCAGCGGCAGGTGCGGCAGCGTCCATTGCGGGTTCCAGTCAAAGTCGGCGCTATCCTCGTACAGCACGCCGGCGGCGCCGCGCGCGATCGCGTCGCCAATATAGCGACGGCCATCTGCACTGTCGCCGGGATAAGCAAGGAACAAATCGCCGGCATTGAGCGTGCGCGAATCGGCACACAGCTGCGCTTCCGGCGCCAGGTCTTTCATCCAGGCGATGGCCGCGACGACCATGGTGTCAGTGCGCGGGTTCACAGGGTGTCCTTCAAGGCATCCGGCGGGATGATGATGTTGGTGACGTTCGAATCCGGCGGCACGTTCAATGCGCGCAGCGCATTGGCTGCGACTGCCGAAAACACTGGCGCCGCGACATCGCCGCCATAGTGCTTGCCGTTGGAGGGCTCATCGATCATCACGGCAATGATGATGCGCGGGTCGGAAACCGGCGCGAAGCCGACGAAGGATGCAACATATTTGCGCACGTACTGTCCGCCAGCCAGCTTGTGCGCCGTGCCCGTCTTTCCTGCGACGCGGTAGCCAGCAACCTGCGCCTTGGGCGCGGTGCCGCCGGGTCCGGCTGCTTTTTCCAGCATTTCACGCAAGGCACGCGCGGTCTGTTCCGACACCACGCGCTGGCCGGCGGGACGCTCGTTCAGCTTCTGGAAGCTGAGCGGTATCGTGTCGCCGTCGCGCGCAAAAATCATGTACGAGCGCGCCATCTGTATCAGCGACACGGAAATGCCATGACCATAGCTCATGGTCGCCTGCTCGATCGGGCGCCAGGATTTGTGCGGACGCACCCGCCCTGCCACCGCGCCGGGGAAGCCAAAGCGCGGCTGCTGGCCGAAGCCCACCGTGGTGAACATCTCCCACATCGCTTCGGCGGGCATTTGCAGGGCCAGTTTGGCGGTGCCGACGTTAGATGATTTTTCAATCACTTGCGCCACGCTCAGGATGCCATGCGGATGGGCGTCGCCAATCGTCGCCTTGCCAATCGTCAGCTTGCCGGGCGCAGTCTGGATCATCGTGTTGGGCGTGACCAGCTTGTTTTCCAGTGCCAGCGCCACCGTGAACGGCTTCATCGTCGAACCGGGTTCAAACGTATCGGTCAGCACCCGGTTGCGCAGTTGCGCGCCGGAGAGGATGGAACGGTTATTCGGGTTGTAGGTCGGCAGGTTGGCCAGCGCCAGCACTTCGCCGGTATGCACATCCAGCACCACGACGGCGCCAGCCTTGGCCTTGTGCGCTGCCACCGCATCGCGCAATTGGGTAAAGGCGATGTACTGGATCTTGCTGTCGAGCGACAGCACCAGGTCGCGCCCGTCGTGTGGATCGCGCACCGCGCCGATATCCTCGACGATGCGGCCCAGGCGATCCTTGATCACGCGCCGGCTGCCGGTGGTGCCGGCCAGCGTCTTTTGCGCGGCCAGCTCCATGCCATCCTGGCCGGCATCCTCGACGTTGGTGAAGCCGACCATGTGGGCCATCACTTCGCCTTCGGGATAGAAGCGCTTGTATTCCTTGCGCGTTTCCAGGCCGGGCACGCCAAGCTTCAGGATCTTGTCCACCGTTTCCTGTTCCACCTGGCGTTTCAGGTAAACGAAGCTGCGGTCGGAATCGAGCTTCTTGCGCAGGTCACGTTCACTCATGTCGAGCAGCCGCGCCAGCTCGCGAATCTTTTCCGGCGGCGCCTCCAGCACATCCTCGGGTATTGCACACACCGCCTTCACTGGCAATGACGAAGCCAGCACCTGGCCGTTGCGGTCAGTGATCCTGCCGCGCGTAGCAGGCAATTCCAGCGTGCGCGCATAGCGCGACTCGCCCTGCTTTTGCAGGAATTCGCGCGACAGGCCCTGCAGCCACAAGGCGCGGCAGACCAGCGCCGCGAAAGCCGCAAACAGGACGAACAACACCACGCGCGAACGCCAGGTCGGCAGTGCCACCGCCAGCACCGGGCTGGTGGAAAACTGGAAGCCGCGATTGGCCGCGGTGCGTGGCGTGGGGCTGCGCATCATTTGCCCCCCAGGGTCAGGTATTGCGTGCGGGCCGGCGTGACTGGCACCATGCCCAGGTCGCGCCGGGCATTGGCTTCGATGCGGCTGCTCTTGCCCAGCGTGGATTGTTCCAGCTGCAGCTGGGCCCATTCAATGTCGAGCTGGCGTGCCGCGGCCTGGGCGCGTTCGAGTTCAATGAAAAGGCGGCGCGATTCATATTGCGCGGTCACGAGCGACAATGCGCACAGGATCAGCACGCCAGTCAGCACAGATGCGACGCGACCGCTCATTGCAGGCCTCCGCTGGCGGGCAGGCGTTCAGCCACGCGCATGACGGCGGAGCGGGCGCGCGGATTGGCGTCGACTTCAGCATCGCTGGGCATGGTGCGCCCGAGCAGGCGCAATTCGGGCTGGGGCAGGTCGACGGCGCGGATCGGCAGCCGGCGGTCGGGCTGCGGCAGGCGTGCGCGGCCAGCCATGAACTGCTTGACGATGCGGTCTTCCAGGGAATGAAAGCTGATCACCACCAATCTCCCGTGCGGGGCCAAGCGATCAAATGCGCGCGCCAGTCCTATTTCGAGTTCTTCGAGTTCCTGGTTGATGAAAATGCGAATTGCCTGGAAGGTGCGAGTGGCCGGATCCTTGCCTTTTTCACGGGTTTTGACAGCGCCTGCCACGAGCTGGGCAAGCTGCCGTGTGCTTGAAATTGGCGTGACTGCCCGGCCAGCAACAATCGCCTTTGCAATCGAAAAAGCAAACCGTTCTTCCCCATAGTCGCGTATCACCTTCTCTATGTTTTCCTGGCTTTCGCTGGCCAGCCACTGTGCCGCCGACATACCGCGCGTGGTATCCATGCGCATGTCGAGTGGTCCGTCATTGCGAAAGCTGAAGCCGCGCCCGGCGGCATCGACCTGCGGCGACGAAATCCCCAGGTCGAGCAGCACGCCCGTCACCTGGCCGATTCCGCGCGCGTCGAGCGCTGCGTCAAGCGTTGCGAAACTATCGTGCACGATCTCGAAGCGGGCGTCGGCCGCGGCCAGCGCCTGGCCCACTGCAATGGCTTCCGGATCTTTGTCGAATGCAAGCAGGCGGCCCTGGGCCGACAGCTTTTCGAGGATCCGGCCGCTATGCCCGCCCCGTCCGAATGTGCCATCCACGTAAATGCCGTCGCAGCGCGCGCCATCGAGCGCAAGCGCTTCGATGGCTTCTTCCAGCAGCACTGTACGGTGCTGCAAACCTGGCACCGCTTGCGACTTCATCACGGCTCAGAATGAAAAGTTGTTCAATATTTCAGGCATGCCCTCGGCCACCGCCTGTGCTTCGCTCTGTTCGAGCTTGGCCGCATCCCAGATTTCAAAATGACTGCCCATGCCCAGCAACATGACGTCGCGGGTGATGCCGACTGCCTGCCTTAACTCCGGCGACACAAGGATGCGGCCGGCGCTATCGAGGTCCACGTCCGACGCATTGCCGAGGAAGATCCGCTGCCAGGCCTTCGCTTGCAGCGGCCAGGCTGCGATCTGCTCGCGATGTTTTTCCCATACCGGACGCGGGAAAAACAGCAGGCAGCCGTGTGGATGCTTGGTCAGCGTCGCCCGGCCCTCGCTCTGTATCATCAGGGCGTCACGATGCTTCGCGGGTATCGTCATTCGACCCTTCGCATCGAGATTCAGTGCTGACGCGCCTTGGAACACCTGGAGGAACCCTTTTTGTTCGCCGTTTTCGCCGCCGGAAGCTTGTCGTTTCCGCCAGTTTCAGGGAAATTTTTCCCACAAAAAAACACTTTTTCACACTGGGGCCCACTTTAGAGGATGGAATTTTTGCGGTCAAGGAATATTCCATGCCTTGTGGAATGAGAATCTCAATGAAATTAAGGACTTACGATCACATCCTGATCTTGCTCAAAAGGGTGCAAAAGCCATTGCTTTGAAGCACTTACGTGTGGATTTGAAGGTTGCGCTTCACGTAAACACATGTGTTTACGCTTGTTTGATCAATATCAAGGGGACGTGCGAACGTATGTAGGACGCCGCAAACTGTTGCGAAGGAGCGAGAGATAGGGAGGAAGACGAGCGCGAAGTGCGCCCATCCGGTGGGAGGCAGCTAGCTGTTCGCTAACGTGCTCCCCCAAAGGCGCGTGGGATTACCGAATCGGTCAATGCCGGCTTGAAACGACTGATACGCAAGTGCGTGCTTACCCGCGCACGCCGCCCATGACTGGCAATATCACGCCGGTGATATAGGCCGAACAGACTGGCGAGGCGAGGAAGACATAGGCCGGGGAAATCTCCTCCGGCTGGGCTGGCCGCTTCATGTCGGTCCAGCTGCCGAACTGGGCAATTTTGTCCGGCGCCTGGTCGGCAGGGTTCAGCGGCGTCCACACCGGGCCGGGTGCAACTGCATTGACGCGGATACCGCGCGCAGCAAGGTTGGACGACAGCGACAGCGTCAGCGCATGGATGGCGCCCTTGGTCGCGGAATAATCGAGCAAGTCGGAAGAGCCGAAGAAGCCGGTTTCGCTGCCGGTATTGATGATCGCGCTGCCTGGTTTCAGGTGCGGCAGGGCCGCGCGCGCCATCTGGAAATAACCATAGACATTGGTCTTGATGGTCATGTCGAAATGCTCGTCGCTGATTTCATCCAGGCTGCGCGCATGCTCCTGGAATGCCGCATTGTTGACCAGGATGTCGAGCTTCCCGAAGGCCGCCACCGTGCGCGCCACCGCGTCCCGGCAATAGGCGTCGTTGCGCACGTCGCCCGGCAGCAGCAGGCAGCGCCGGCCCTCGCGCTCGACGCATTCCAGGGTTTCCTGCGCATCGGTCTGTTCAGCCTCGAGGTAGCCAATCGCCACATCCGCGCCTTCGCGTGCGAACAGCACGGCAACGGCGCGGCCGATGCCAGAGTCGCCGCCCGTGATCAGCGCAACCCGGCCTTCGAGCTTGCCGCTGCCGCGGTAATCCGGCGCCATGAATTGCGGCCGCGGCGATAGCGCGCTTTCCAGCCCGGGCTTGTCAAGGTGCTGCTGCGGAAACGGCGGTGCGGGTTGCTCGCGCGTGCCAGCCTGCACCGGGCCCGGTGTGGCCCCGGACGAAGGCGGCAATTTATCCAGTGCGTCAGTGGCGCGCTGGATGCGGCGCTGGGCGGCCGCCACTGGGTCGGTGGATTTCTTGCTGTCCTCGCCTGGAGCTGCCATGCGCTTGCCCTTTCCTCGCAATGTCGCCTGCCGCCAAGGGGCGGGCGTCATTATTTGGCTTGGGCGGGCGGGCTTGGTTCCTGCGGCGCGCGGTTTGGTCAATCGGCTTGCCGCCGTGTAAGCCGCGCCAGCCGCTCGGGGAGGGCTGGCGCCGGCCCTCGGCCCTCAGCCCGCTTTTTCGAGCAGTGTGAAATGCTCGACCACCGGTGCGGCGGCAAAGTAGGGCCCGACCACTGCGCGCCATGCAGTAAAGGCTGGCGAGCCGCGGAAATCCACGGTGTGGTTTTCCAGCGTTTGCCAGTACACCATCAACACAAAGCGCTCTGGCGTCTCGATGCAATGATTGATCTGGTGGCCAAGGTAGCCGGGCGATTTGGCAATCGTTTCGGCGACGCCGTGGCGGATCGCTTCATCGAATTCATCCTGCTTGCCAGGGTGAATGCGCAGGTCGACCAATTCGAGAATCATTTATTCGCTTCCTATTGTGAGACACGCCTGTGAAACGCCAATCGTGGCTTCTTGACTGCATTTCACAGTACCGGTGCGGAGATTTAATAAATTGACATGAAGTAATGGACTTTAAGCTGATTGTTGGTAAATTAGCCGCATTCCGCCCATTTGTCCGATTATCGCGCTAATACGATCATGAGAATTGCAGTGCTCGATGAAGAACGCGGCCAGCGCGAACTGGTTTGCCAAGTGCTCAAGTCCGCCGGGCATACCTGCCATGCCCACAGCAGTGGCTCGGAACTGCTGGCGCAGATGCGCCGTGAAAACTATGACATGCTGCTGTTGCACTGGCAGGTAACGGACATTACGCCCGAAGCCGTGCTGCAGGATGTGCGGGAAAATATGCCGGCGGCGTTGCCGGTTATTTTCATCAGCGGCCGTTCGTCTGAAGACGACATCATTTCTGGCATGGTGAGCGGCGCGAATGATTACCTGATCAAGCCGGTACGACGGGGCGAACTGGTCGCCCGTGTGCAAGCACAGCTACGGCGCGCTTATCCGACCCAGAATGCGGTCGAGCAAATCCAGTTTGGTGACTATGTATTTGAGTCGCGCACGGGCCGCCTGACGGTAAATGGTATGTCGGTTGAACTGACGCACAAGGAATTTGACTTGGCACTACTGTTTTTCCGTAACCTCGGTCGTCCCCTTTCGCGCGCCTATATCCTGGAAGCAGTCTGGTCGCGCGATATCGACCTGCCTTCACGAACCATGGATACCCATGTGTCACGTGTGCGCAGCAAATTGAAGCTGCGGCCTGAAAACGGCTACCGGCTGGCGCCTGTTTACAGTTACGGCTACCGGCTGGAACAATTGTCCACCTGAGTCGTACCCTCGCCAAGGCCGGGGGGCTGCCCCCGGCGAGCGTGAGCCCGCTGCCATCAATCCCTGTCAAGCCTGTGACGACATGCGCACCGCCCGTGTCAATCCGGCAGCATGAAGTGGACCAGGGCAACAGGCTATAATACGGGCATCCCCTGTTCGCTCTTCAACCGCATTGACCAATCCGAATGCAGCTGCTCGCCGTCGGCCTTAACCATACGACCGCTCCCGTGTCATTACGGGAAAAAGTCGCCTTTCCTGCCGAGCGTTTGGGACAGGCAGTGGCCGACGCGCGCCAGTGGCTGGCAGGCGGCATGGGCGAGCATTCCGTATTGGCTGAAGCCGCCATTCTCTCCACTTGCAACCGCACCGAACTGTACTGCGCAAAACGCGGCGCGGGGGTGGAAGCAACCATCGACGCCACTGCGCATTTCCTGGCCACCTATCACCGCTTGAACGTTTCCGAATTGCGGCCGCACTTGTACACGCTGCCGCAAGACCAGGCTGTGCGCCATGCGTTCCGGGTCGCGTCGGGCCTGGATTCTATGGTGCTGGGCGAAGCGCAAATCCTGGGCCAGATGAAAGATGCGGTACGCGAAGCCGATGCCGCCGGCGCGCTGGGCACTTACCTGCACCAGATGTTCCAGCGCACGTTTGCAGTTGCCAAAGAAGTACGCAGCACGACTGAAATCGGCGCGCATAGCGTGTCGATGGCAGCAGCCGCGGTGCGGCTGGCGCAGCGCATCTTCGACCGCATCGCTGACCAGCATGTGCTGTTCATCGGGGCGGGTGAAATGATTGAACTGTGCGCGACCCATTTCAGCGCGCAAAACCCGAAATCGATCACCGTGGCCAATCGCACGCTGGAGCGCGGCGAACTGCTGGCGCACAAGCTTGGCGGCCGTGCCATCCGCTTGGCTGACCTGCCGGAGCAATTGCCGCATTTCGACATCGTGGTTTCGTCCACTGCCTCGTCTTTGCCCATCATTGGCCTGGGCATGGTGGAGCGCGCGATCAAGGCGCGCCGCCACAAGCCAATGTTCATGGTCGACCTGGCCGTGCCGCGCGACATTGAAGAAGAGATCGGCCGCCTGGACGATGTATTCCTGTACACGGTTGACGACCTGGCCAGCACGGTCCAGACCGGCATGGAAAACCGCCAGGCCGCGGTGACCCAGGCCGAAGCCATCATCGAAACCCGGGTCCAGTCTTTCATGCACTGGATCGACAGCCGCGCCGTGGTGCCGGTCATCCGCGAACTGCATGAGAGCAGCGAGCAGATGCGCCTCCTGGAACTGGAGCGCGCGCGCAAGATGCTGGCGCGCGGCGACGATGTCGATGCGGTGCTGGAAGCGCTGTCGCGCGGACTGGCGGCAAAATTCCTGCATGGCCCGCAGCATGCGCTGCACACCGCCGAAGGCGACGAACGCGCGCGCCTGGCCGCACTGTTGCCGCAACTGTTCCGCACCAAGCGCTAGCGCCGCCCTCGCGCCCGCCGTATCACCCGCAGCGCCTGTGCTGCGCCCTCGTGCCTACCCGTTCTGGATGCAATGAAGCCCTCGATGCTCGCCAAGCTGGACCAGCTGGCAAACCGGCTGGAAGAAGTCAGCACCCTGCTGATGCAGCAGGAAGCCACTGCCGACATGGAGCAATACCGCAAGCTCACCCGCGAGCATGCCGAACTGCAGCCCCTGGTTGCGCTTTACCTCGACTATGTGCAGGCCGGTGCGGACGTGCAGACGGCAGAGGGCATGCTATCCGATCCGGAAATGAAGGATTTCGCGCAGGAGGAAATCCAGGCCGCGCGCGCGCGTATGGAAGACCTGGCGGGCCAGTTGCGCGCCATGCTGCTGCCGCGGGACCCCAACGATGAACGCAACCTGTTCCTGGAAATTCGCGCCGGCACTGGCGGCGATGAGTCGGCCCTGTTTGCCGGCGACTTGCTACGCATGTACACGCGCTATGCCGAGCGCCGCCGCTGGCAAGTCGAGATGGTGTCAGAGTCGGCGGCCGAGCTGGGCGGGTTCAAGGAAGTGATCGTGCGCATCATCGGCTCGGGCGCTTATTCACGCCTGAAATTCGAATCCGGCGGCCACCGCGTGCAACGCGTGCCGGCAACGGAAGCCCAGGGCCGCATCCACACCTCGGCCTGCACTGTCGCCGTGATGCCGGAAGCGGATGAAGTGGAAGACGTCCACATCAATCCGGCCGAATTGCGCATTGACACTTTCCGCGCCTCGGGCGCTGGCGGCCAGCACATCAACAAGACCGATTCCGCCGTGCGCCTGACGCACCTGCCCACTGGCATCGTGGTTGAATGCCAGGATGACCGCAGCCAGCACAAGAACAAGGCGCAGGCGATGAAAGTGCTGGCGGCCCGCATCAAGGATGTGCAGATGCGCGAGCAGCAGTCGAAGGAAGCGGCCACCCGCAAATCGCTGATTGGCTCCGGCGATCGCAGCGAACGGATCCGTACCTATAATTTCCCGCAAGGTCGCATGACTGACCACCGCATCAACCTGACGCTGTACAAGCTCGACTTCATCATGGATGGCGACCTGGACGACCTGACAACGGCGCTGATGGCGGAGCACCAGGCCGAATTGCTGGCGGCAATGGGCGACGACGCCTGAGCGCAGAGCGCGCCGGCAGCGGCGATAATGGCGCTCGCGCCAGATGCCGCTTACCTCCGCGCCGCGACCAATACTGAAAGGCATGAAATTGATGAATGCATCCAGACCCCTGCTGATTGCCATTGCGCTGGCTTGCCTGGCGTTGCTGGGCTTCGCGCTCTACCTGCAATATGGCCGCGACATGCTGCCCTGCCCGCTCTGCATCATCCAGCGCTATGCCTTCGCCGCCGTTGCCTTGCTGTGCCTGCTTGCCGCCTTCCTGCCGGTGGCGGCGCGGCGTATCGGCATTGGGCTGGCCGGCTTGGCGGCAATTTCCGGCGCCGGCGTCGCGCTGCGCCACTTGTGGATCAAGGCGCACCCGAACGTTTCCTGCGGCATCGACCCGCTGGAAACTTCACTCAATACGATACCGACGGCAAAGCTGCTGCCCTGGCTGTTCCAGGCAGATGGCTTGTGCACCACTGAATATGAACCCATCCTTGGCCTGTCGATACCCCAATGGTCGCTGGCCTGGTTCTCCCTCTTCGTCGTGACCCTGGCCTGGCTGCTGCTGCGGCGCCGGACCTGAGCATGGCTGGGCCCACGCCGACCATCGCGCAACTGCAGGCGACGGCGGGCATCGATCCGTTCGAGGCGCGCTTGTTGCTGGCGCATGCACTGGGCCTGACCAGGGTGCAACTGGTCACCCGCTCGCAAGAGCAGCCAACGCTGGCACAGGCAGCGGCAGCACAAGCGCTGTTTGCGCGCCGCGCCGCCGGCGAACCCGTCGCCTACCTGCTGGGCTATCGCGATTTCCATGGCTTGCGCCTGCGCGTGACGCCAGATGTGCTGATACCGCGGCCCGATACCGAACTGCTGGTGGACCTGGCCAGCGAACGCCTGGCGGCAGGCGTAGCCAGCGTGCTCGACCTGGGCACCGGCTCGGGCGCGATTGCGATCGCGCTGGCCTGCCTGCATCCAGGGGCCCAGGTCAGCGCGGTGGACAGCAGCCCTGCCGCACTGGCGCTGGCGCAAGAGAACGCAGCCGCCCACGATGCAAAAGTGGAATGCATCCTGAGCGACTGGTATGCCGCGCTGGCGGGACGCCGCTTCGGCCTCATCGTATCCAACCCACCCTATATCCGCGCGGGGGATCCGCACATGGCGCAAGGCGACTTGCGGCATGAACCGCAACAAGCCCTGACCGACAATGGCGATGGCTTGTCTGCGCTGCGCGTCATCGCCACTGGTGCGCCGGCCCACTTGCAGGATGGCGGCTGGTTGTTGCTTGAGCATGGCTACGACCAGGCTGGTTCCGTGCGCGCCTTGCTTTCTGCGGCCGGTTTCACCAATGTGCAAAGTTGGCGCGATTTGGCCGGCATAGAACGCGCCAGTGGCGGTCGCCGTCCACCTGGCCGGTAGCAGGCTGTCAATTGTCAAAACGGCTGGCGCAGTCCAGTCGCCAGCGTCTCGCGTTTACCCCTGTCTTTTCCACGCTGTCAAGACTGGCGCGAGCGCCTGATTTGCGTATCATCCATCGCTTGTTTTTCCCTTCTTCGACCAACCACCGGCCTATGCTCGCTTCCATCGAACAACGTCTCGCCCTAGAACTTGCTGCCCGTCCGGCCCAGGTAGCGGCTGCCATCGCCTTGCTGGATGAAGGCGCGACCGTGCCCTTCATTGCGCGCTACCGCAAGGAAGCCACCGGCGGCCTGGACGATATCCAGTTGCGCTTGCTGGAAGAGCGCCTGCGCTACCTGCGCGAACTGGAAGACCGGCGCGGCGCGATCGTGGCGTCCATCGAACAGCAAGGAAAAATGACGCCGGCCCTGCTCGACCAGATCCTGCATGCGCAGGACAAGGTCAGGCTGGAAGACTTGTACCTGCCTTACAAGCAAAAGCGCCGCACCAAGGCCCAGGTTGCGGCCGAAGCCGGCCTGACCGAACTGGCCGATGCGCTGCTGGCCAACCCGATGCTGGACCCGGAACAGGAAGCTGCCCGCTTCATCAAGCCCGCCTTCAGCACCGAGCAGGGCGACAACCCCGGCGTGGCCGATGCCAAGGCAGCGCTCGATGGCGCGCGCCAGGTGCTGATGGAGCGCTTTGCCGAGGATGCAACGCTGCTGCAAGCGCTGCGCGAATACATGACCGAGCATGGCGTGGTCGAATCCAAAGTGGTGGCCGGCAAGCAGGATGCCGGTGAAAAATTCGCCGACTATTTCGACTATGCCGAATCGCTGACGACCATTCCCTCGCACCGGGCACTGGCACTGTTTCGCGGCCGGCGCGAAGAAATGCTGACGGTTGCGCTGCGGCTGGATAATGAGGAAGAAAAGCCGAAATGGGATGCGCCGCACAATCCCTGCGAAGGCCGCATTGCAGCCCGCTTTGGCATCAGCAACCAGGGCCGCCCGGCCGACAAGTGGCTGGCCGACACCGTGCGCTGGACCTGGCGCGTGAAAGCCTTCATGCACCTGGAAACAGAATTGATGACGGCGCTGCGCGAGAAAGCCGAGGCCGAGGCAATCAACGTTTTTGCGACCAACCTGAAATCGCTGCTGCTCGCCGCGCCCGCCGGCTCGCGCGCGACGATGGGCCTGGACCCGGGCTTGCGCACCGGCGTCAAAGTGGCGATTGTCGACGCCACCGGGCGCGTTGTCGACACGGCCACCATTTATCCGCACCAGCCGCGCAATGACTGGGAAGGCGCGCTGCATGTGCTGGGCCAACTGGCGCAGAAACACAATGTGGCGCTGATCGCAATTGGCAACGGCACCGCTTCGCGTGAGACCGACCGCCTGGCGCAAGACTTGATCAAGCAGCGCGCCGAACTGAAGCTGACCAAGATTGTCGTGTCCGAAGCGGGCGCCTCGGTGTATTCCGCTTCTGAATTCGCGTCGCGCGAATTGCCCGACCTGGACGTATCGCTGCGTGGCGCCGTCTCGATTGCGCGCCGCTTGCAAGACCCGTTGGCAGAACTGGTCAAGATCGACCCGAAATCGATCGGCGTGGGCCAGTACCAGCATGACGTGGGCCAGGCGCCGCTGGCGCGCGCGCTCGACGCCGTGGTCGAGGATTGCGTGAATGCCGTCGGCGTCGACGTCAACACCGCTTCCGCGCCGCTGCTGGCGCGAGTGTCAGGCTTGAGCAGCAGCGTGGCGCAAAGCATTGTCAATTTCCGCGACAGCAATGGCCGCTTCACCTCCCGCGCCAGCCTGCGCGCCGTGCCGCGCCTGGGCGACAAGACGTTTGAGCAAGCTGCCGGCTTCCTGCGCATTGTCGATGGCGACAATCCACTCGATGCATCGGCCGTGCATCCGGAATCCTATCCGCTGGTCGAAAAAATCCTGGCTGACTTGAAAAAAGACGTGCGCGCCGTGATTGGCGACGCCCGCTTGTTGAAATCGCTTACGCCGGCGAAATATGCGGATGAAAAATTTGGCGTGCCGACCATTTCCGACATCCTGAAGGAGCTGGAAAAGCCGGGACGCGACCCGCGCCCGGAATTCACCACCGCCAGCTTCAAGGACGGCGTGGAAGAAATCCGCGACCTGCGCCCCGGCATGTTGCTCGAAGGCGTGGTCACCAATGTGGCGGCCTTCGGCGCCTTCGTTGACATAGGCGTGCACCAGGATGGCCTGGTGCATATTTCTGCGCTGTCCAACACCTTCGTCAAGGACCCCCATACGGTGGTGAAAGCCGGCCAGGTAGTGAAGGTCAAGGTGCTGGAAGTGGATGAGAAGCGCAAGCGGATTGCGCTGACGATGCGCCTGGCCGATGAATTGCCAGCCGCCGGCGGCAAGCCGCAACAGCGCGGCGACCGCAATGATGGGCGCCGCCTGGCCCAGCATCAGCAGGGCCAGCAGCGCGAACGCGAACCGGCCGGCGCCATGGCGGCTGCTTTTGCGAAACTGAAAACGCCGGGCTAAGGACCGCAGCCGGCGCGGTCACAGTGAGCGAAAGCGGAATGTGGCGCAGGGCGTTTTCTTATGGCAACCGAAGGGCGCCGCATCGGACCGGCTGGCCCCGTCTTTGCCACGAAAGCGGCCATGACTGCAGGGCCGGCTACCGACAGGACCCCGCAATACTCCCTATAATGGCGGAGTTCAATCACATTTTTCGAGAGCAGCCCTATGAGCGACGTACAAGAGTGGATCAAGCAAACCGTGACTGGGCATCCGGTCGTGCTTTTCATGAAAGGAACGGCCCAGTTCCCGCAGTGCGGCTTTTCAGGCCGTGCCATCCAGCTGCTCAAGGCCAGCGGTGCGGAAAACATCGTGACCATCAATGTGCTGGAAGACGCCGACGTGCGCCAGGGCATCAAGGAGTACTCGAATTGGCCAACGATTCCCCAGCTTTATGTGAAGGGTGAATTTGTCGGCGGCTCGGATATCCTGAGCGAGATGTATGAAAACGGCGAACTGCAGGCCTTGCTGAAAGGCTGATCGCACGGCGCGCCTGTCCCGGGCGCGCCTCTTCTTTCCGGGGCCGTTCCCGGCCCTCGCCCCTTGCCTGCGCTGCAGGCAGACTTTCCCTTCGTATTTGCGATAGCCGCTGTTGCCGACATGGCGGGCAGCCACAGCTGCCCTTCACTTCGTGACTATGCCGGTGGCGCGTCGCCGGCAAAGATGCTGCGCGCTTCTTCCAGCAGCGCTGCCGACAGCGCCGCATGTGGGCTTTGCAAGCCGCGAATCAAGCCAATGCGCCGCACTGGCGCACGGCCCGGCAAGGGAATGCGCGCCAGCGCCATGCCGCTGGCCCAAAGCGCGGGCCAATCCGGCAGCAGCGCGACGCCCAGGCCCTGGTCGACCAGTGCCGCAATCGCCAGCAAGCCATCGATTTCAAGCCGCTGGCGCGGATGGATGTCATGGTCGCGCAAATAACGGTCAGCCAGTTGCCCGCCCAGCACCGTACGGTCATAGCGGATGAAGGGCAGTTCGCGCAGCAATTCATGCGGATCGCGGCCAGCCATGCTGGCATGCGCGACCACCACCAGCGGCTCCTCCGTCAGCACCTGCCATTCGCAGGTCTTAGGTACGGCGAATTGCGGCTCGACCACGATTGCTGCATCCAGCTCGCCAGCCCCGACCCGGCGGCACAACTCGACTGAGGCGCCGGGCGCAACGAAAACAGACAGGGCGGGATAGGCGTCATACAGCCGCTTCAACACCGGCGGCAGCACACTGGTCAAGGCGGAGACGAAAACGCCCAGCCGCAATTCGCCCAGGTTGCTGCTGTCTTGCGCAATGGCTTGCAAGTCGCGCACGTCGCGCAACAGGCTGCGTGCACGTTCCAGGATCTTGAGCCCCGCTTCGGTGGGACGCACGGCGCGGCCAGCGCGTTGCAACAGGCTGGTGCCGAGTTGTTCTTCCAATGCGTGGATGCGGGCCGCCATCGCGGCCGGCGTCAGGTCCAGCCGCCGCGCCGCTTCAGCCAGCGAACCGGCGTCGACGACGGCGACAAAGCTTTGCAGGTACTCGATATTCATGCGCGAAGTTTACACCCCGCGCAGGTGGTGGCAGGTGGCGGCCGGCGCTTGCCTAGCCGCGTGGCGTGCGGCCCGTGGTTTTCGGCGCGCGCAGGAAGTCGAAATCGACGCCCTTGTCGGCCTGGGTCACCGTATCGAGGAAGAGCTTGCGATAGCCACGATCGGCGGTGGGTGGCGTGACGGGGTTGGCACGGGCGCGCGCAGCCAGCTCCTCGTCCGGCACCAGCAGGCTGATTTCACGCCTGGACACCGACAGGCGGATGCGGTCGCCATTCTGCACGTAAGCCAGCGGCCCGCCGATGGCGGATTCCGGCGTCACATGCAAAACAATGGTGCCGAAAGCGGTGCCGCTCATGCGGCCGTCGGAAATGCGGACGATGTCTTTCACGCCGGCGCGCGCCAGCTTCATCGGGATCGGTATATAGCCCGCCTCGGGCATGCCGGGCGCACCCTTGGGGCCGATATTCTTCAGCACCAGGATATCGTCAGCCGTGACGTCCAGGTCGTCGGCATCGATCCGGGTTGCAAGGTCGGCAGCATTTTCAAACACAACTGCGCGGCCTTCATGCTCCATCAGCGCCGGATTGGCTGCCGACTGCTTGATGATCGCGCCTTCCGGCGCCAGGTTCCCTTCCAGCACGGCGATCCCGCCCTGCGGATAAATCGGATTGGACATCGAGCGCACCACATCCTGTTTGAAACCGGGACCAGCGCGTTCCATTTCCTCGCCCAGCGTGCGGCCGGTGACGGTCATCGCGCCCAGGTTCAGGAGCGGCTTCAGTTCGCGCAGCAGCGTAGCCATGCCGCCGGCATGATGGAAATCTTCCATGTAGTGCTGGCCTGAAGGCTTCAGATCGAGCAGCACCGGCGTGTCGCGGCCCATGCGGTCGAGCGCCTTCAGGTCCACGTCCAGGCCCAGCCGGCCGGCGATGGCCGCCAGGTGCACGATGCCATTGGTGGAGCCGCCGATTGCCAGCAGCACCCGCATCGCATTCTCAAACGCTTCCGGCGTCAGGATCTTGTCGATGGTGAGCTTGTCGCGTGCCATCTGCACCGCTTGCGCGCCAGTCTCTTCGGCGATGCGGATGCGGTCTGCCGTCACAGCCGGCGGCGAAGCGCCACCGGGCACCGTCATGCCCAGCGCTTCGGCGACGCAAGCCATGGTGCTGGCCGTGCCCATCACGGAGCAGGTGCCCACGCTGGCCACCAACTGGTTGTTGACGTCTGAAATTTCCTGGTCGTCGATTTCATCGGCGCGGTACTTGCCCCAGTAGCGGCGGCAGTCGGTGCAGGCGCCGACCCGTTCGCCGCGATGCGAGCCAGTCAGCATTGAACCGGTGATCAACTGGATCGCAGGTATGTTGGCCGAAGCGGCGCCCATCAATTGCGCCGGCACGGTCTTGTCGCAACCGCCGATCAGCACCACCGCATCCATTGGCTGGGCCCGGATCATTTCTTCCGTGTCCATCGACATCAGGTTGCGCAAATACATGCTGGTCGGGAAGGCAAAGCTTTCATGGATGGAGATCGTGGGGAAATCCATCGGCAAGCCGCCCGCCAGCATGATGCCGCGCTTGACCGCTTCCACCAATTGCGGCGCATTGCCGTGGCAAGGATTGTAGGCACTGCCGGTGTTGGCGATGCCGATCACGGGCCGGTCCAGCGCGCTGTCGGTATAGCCCGCGCCCTTGATGAAAGCCTTGCGCAGGAACAGTGAAAAGCCGCTGTCGCCGTAGCTGGTCAAGCCTTTGCGCAGGCCGGTCCCGTCGGACGGGGATTTTTTTTTGGTGGAATCGGACATGATGGTGTTCGCCTGTCTGGATGAATGCCGCGTTGCCCGCGTCGGGCGCGGCTGCTGCGGGGCGCTGCCCGGATCGGGCCAGCGCCGGTATTGAGTGGACCAGGCGCCCGCGACACTGGCCGCGGGCGCCTTGCATCAGGAACGATGCGCTTCTGGGCTTACTTCCTGCCTTGCTTCTTGGCTTGCTTCTGGCCTTGCTTCTCGCCTTACTTCTCGCCTTACTTCTCGCCTTGCTTCTCGGCTTACTTCTCGCCTCAGTTCACGCTTACTCGTCAGCCTTGATCTTGGACTCGGTAATCACCTTGTTCCAGCGGTTGACTTCCTGCGCCAGGCGCTCGCCTGCCTTGGCTGGCGTGGTGGCTGGCAACGCATACACGCCCTGGCCCAGCATCTGTTGCTGCGCTTCCGGGTCTTTCATGATCTTGGCCAGTTCCACATTCAGGCGATCGACCACGGGCGCCGGTGTGCCGGTGGGCACCAGCACGCCAAAGGTCGAGCTGACGTCGAAATCCTTCATGCCCGCTTCCATTGCCGTGGGCACGTCGGGCAGCATGCCGATGCGCTGGGCCGTGGTGACGGCCAGTGCGCGCAGCTTGCCGGATTTCACGAACTGCAGCGAAGCAGGCGCTGTTTCAGTCATCATCAGCACTGTGCCGCCAACCAGGTCAGTCATGGCCGGGCCGCTGCCCTTGTAGGGAACGTGAACCATCTCCAGGCCAGCCTGGCGCTTGAACAATTCAGCCGCCATGCGCTGGGGCGCGCCAGCGCCGGACGATGCATAAGTCAGCTTGCCCGGATTGGCTTTGCCGTAGGCGATCAATTCCTTCAGGTTGTTGGCCGGCACCGACGGGTGCACCACGAACACCAGCGGCACATGGCCGACGATCATCACCGGCGTCAAATCTTTCAGCAAGTCGTATTGCAGCTTGCCCTTTTCCAGCGTGGCCATGGTCGAGTGCGAAGTGATCGCGCCCATCAGGATGGTGTAGCCATCTGGCTTGGCCTTGGCCGCTGCGGCCGCGCCGATATTGCCGCCCGCGCCGCCGCGGTTTTCAACAATCACTTGCTGGCCGAGGCCAGTCGACAGGCGCTGCGCCAGGATGCGGCCGATCACGTCCGTTGCGCCGCCCGGTGGGTAAGGCACGATCATCGTGATGGTCTTGTCGGCGGGCCAGGCTGCGAACGCTTGCATCGGCAGCACCGCACCGAGCGCGCCGGCCAGGGCAAGGGCGGCAAGGATGGTGCGGCGGGTTTCAAGGAATTTCATGAGGTCTCCGGGTGGTGGACGTGTTGCCGATCCGTCTTGCGCGGACTGGAACAAAGCGCGGATTATTGGCGCTGCCGAGGCCGTCGAAAAGTAAGGGAGGTTTTCTTTAAAAGAAGAAGTTTTTATCTTCCGGCCCGGCTGGCCTGCGGGTTCAGGCCTCGCTCCAGAGCTTGCCGCCGGTAGCCCAGTCTTCGCGCCGGACTTCCTGGATGATGATGTCGACCGATTCAGGCTTGGCGCCGAGCGTGGCAACCGTGGCTTCGGTGATGGCCTTGACGAAGGCACGCTTCTGCTCAAGGCTGCGGCCTTCAAACATCTGCACATTGATGGTGGGCATATCGTCTTCTCCTTGTATAAAGATTTGCAAGACTACTCTGGTTCCGGCAATTGTATCGGGACGGCACGGCCCGAGTCTCCACCGCCCACCAGGCGAGCGCTTGCCTATCGAACATTAATCCGGCAGGATGCACTTTCGGTAGTCGAACAGAGGATACCGCTCTTGGCATTCAAGTCGCGCTTTGCGCTGTTCCATCCAGCGGAAGAGGTAAGCGGCCCGTCCTATGCGGGGGCGCTGCGGTTTGCGCAGCACTTGCGCATTCCGCGCGGCGTTGGCTTCTTCGTTGGCACGCTGGCATTGATCGTGGTGTTGCTGGAAATGTCGCCCCCGACCTGGGTCTGGGCCTCGGCCGCCTTCACCGCCCTGCTCTGGGCGCATGTGGCCTACTGGCTGGCTGCGCATTCACGGCATCCCTTCGCCGCCGAGCATTTCAACCTGATGATCGATGGCCTCCAGGTCGGCGTCTACGTCGGCGCGATGGGCTTCAACATCATGCCCAGCACCGTTTTCCTGACGATCATCCTGACCAATAACGTGTGCGTCGGTGGTGGGCGCCTGGGACTGATGACGCTGGTTCCCATGGCGCTGGGCATACTGGTTGGCGGCGCAGGCACCGGCTGGCATTTTTCGCCGACCTCAAGCCTGGCGGTGCAACTGGCCTGCTTGCCGCTGATGGTGGTCTATCCGCTGGTGGTGGGCTACATCATTTACCGGCTGGCTGAAACCAATCGCCAAAGCCGTGAAAAAATGCGCCGCCTCAGTGAATACGACGATTTGTCGGGCGTGCACAACCGGCGCTTTTTCGAGGCATGCATCGCCACTTCATTCGAACGCTTCCAGCGCGACCATCAGCCGGTATGCCTGTTGCTGTGCGACGTAGACCATTTCAAGCAGATCAATGACGTGCACGGCCACACCGCAGGCGATGCCGTGATCCGCCGCGTGGGCCAGGCCCTGGCCAGTGAAATCCGCAGGGGCGATATCGCAGCCCGCTATGGCGGCGACGAATTCGTCGTACTGCTGCATGCAACCGGGAGCGACGGTGCGCTGCTGTTTGTCGAGCGGGTACAGCATGTGCTGCAGCAGGCGGGTGGCGAATATGCCGGCTTGCCGCCGATTTCGGCCAGCTTCGGCGTTGCTGTCCTCGATGCCTCGATGCAGGAAACCAAGCGCTGGGTGCAAGCCGCCGATGCCGCCCTTTACCGGGTGAAGCAGCGCCAGCGCGGCGGCGTCGAGGTGGCCCCTGCCAGTGCGCCCGCCGCCAGCGCCTGCCCGCAAACGCAAGCGCAGCCGCGCCTGCAGCACTGATTCCATCCCCTGCAAACGACGAGGGCGCCGCAATCGCGGCGCCCTCGTGCAACTACCCGGTTTTTTTAACGCGGCTGTTGCTGGCCGGGGGCGGATGCTCCCGGTTGGCCTGGCTGGCCAGCAGCACCGCCGCGGCCCTGGCCATGGCCCTTGCCATGACCATGACCATGATGGCCCATGTGATGCTCATGGCCGCGCGCCACGGATTCATTGAACACCTTTTGCTGCTCCGGCGTCAGCGTGGCATAGAAAGTCTTGGTCGCCTGCAGCCGCTTGCTCAGTTCAGCCTCATGCTGCTTCATGCGCTCAAGGTGCATTTCCATCCTTTGCGGGGCGGTCATGCTGTCCAGTTGGGCCCGGTCCGGCCGCTTGGGATGCGCACCCGGCGTCATCGATTGCAAGTAGGTTTTCCAGGCGCCTTCCTGGTTCGCATTCAGCTTGAGTTTGTCATGCAGTTCGGCGGCGCGGCGCGCCATCATTTCCTTCATCATGGCTGCGCGCTGCTCGGGGCTGCGCTGCTGCCGGGCGCCGCCCTGGGCCGCCATGCCGGCGCTGCCGGCTTCGACTCCTGCCGCTGGCGCGGGTTGGGCAAACGGGCTGGCCGACGCCAGTCCTAGTGCGGCCGCTACCAGGCCGGTCAACAATATCTTGCGCATGGCGCTTCCTGTGTAGATGGCGGGTTTCATGGTGATTGCATTCATCGGGTTGACGGGTTTCATCAGGTTGGTCGCATTGCTGGTTTTCATCAAGAGCTCCTTTATTCCGTCAGGTCCTTCGACCTCGGATGTGCCCACAGCACATGGAAGCCATCTTGCGCACCGCATGTATCCTGCAAGTTTCATGCGCCGCGCATTTTGTATCGTGTTGTTTCCCCCGGCTGGCACGATACAGTGCGATACAAACCCGCTGTCCCTGCAAGCCATTGTGCGCCGATAATCTGAGCCATGGAAACCACTGCCACCATACTGGTCGTCGATGATGACCGCGAGATCCGCTCGCTGTTGGGCGACTATCTCGAAACCAATGGCTACCGCGCCGTGCTCGCCGCCGATGGCGCGGCGATGCAGCGCGCGCTCGACAGCCAGCCCATCGAACTGGTCGTGCTCGACCTGAACTTGCCGGGTGAAGATGGCTTGAGCCTGTGTCGCCGCCTGCGCGCCAGTTCCGAACTGCCGGTCATCATGCTGACCGCGCGCGACCAGCCGCTGGACCGCATCCTGGGGCTGGAGATGGGCGCGGACGATTATGTTCCCAAGCCTTTCGAGCCGCGTGAACTGCTGGCGCGCATACGCAGCGTGCTGCGGCGCACGCAGGGACTGGCCTCGCGCAATGCACTGGAAGCGCGCCAGCGGCTGGTGTTCCAGGGCTGGACGCTGGATCTCGTGGCGCGCCACCTGGTCGATCCAAAAGGCATGGTGGTGATGCTGTCGGGCGCCGAATTCCGCCTGCTCAAAGTCTTCCTCGAACGCCCCAACCGCGTGCTCAACCGCGACCAGTTGCTGAACTTGACCCAAGGGCGTGAAGCCGATCCCTTCGACCGCTCAATCGACATCCAGGTCAGCCGCCTGCGCCAGAAGCTGGGCGAAGATGCGCGCGCACCGCAAATCCTCAAGACCGTGCGCAACGGCGGCTATGTGCTGGCCGCCACCGTCACGGCGCAAGACCACGCATGATGGCTTTCCTGCGCTCGATGGCGGGACGCGTGTTCCTGATCTTGTTGCTGGGCGTGCTGGCCTCGGTGGCGCTGACATGGTGGCTTGCCATCGGCGAACGCCAGCGCGCCTTTGCCCAGGTGCGCGATGCGCGCGCGGTGGAGCTGGTGGAACAGTCGGTATTGACGCTCGATGCGCTGCCGGCCGCCGAGCGTCAATTGCATACCGAGCGCGGGCGCCGCTTTGGCGTGCGGGTGGAAATGCTGGCGCAACTCGATCCGCGCGAGCAGCAGGATAAAACACCCGGCCCATTCAGCCGCGCGCTGGCCGAGCGCCTGGGCACGGACTTCCCGGTCACGCCGCTGCGCGCCTCACCGGAAAATTGCCCGGGGCCGCGCCTGCGTCCGCCCCCGGCCGAAGCCGCAAGCATCACACCGTGGCCGGTGCCGCCGCGCCCGCCTTGCGAAGCAGTCGTGGTGCGCCTGCGCGATGGCAGCTTGTTGCGCGTGGCCATGCTGCCTGCGCGCGGTGCCGCGCCGCCGCTGCCGCCCGACCTGCCTGTCTACCTGGCCATGTTCCTGCTGTGCGTAGGCTTGCTGGTATTGGCTGTCACGCGCATGACAGTGCGGCCGCTGCGGCAATTGGCCGATGCTGCACGCGCGCTCGGCGACGACGTGCACCGCCCGCCGCTGCCACAGTCTGGCGCGACCGAAATCCGCCAGGCGACCGCCGCCTTCAATGCCATGCAGGCGCGCATCCGCAAACAAATACAGCAACGCACCGAAATGCTGGCCGCCATCACGCATGATTTGCAAACGCCACTGACGCGCTTGCGGCTGCGGCTGGAGAAAGTGGAAGATGCGACGCTGCGCGAAAAGCTGATCGAAGACCTGGCGGCGACACAAGCGATGGTGCGCGAAGGACTGGCGCTTGCGCGCAGCATGGACAGTTCGGAACCGATGCAACCGGTGGACCTTGATTCGCTGCTCGACAGCGTGTGCATCGATGCCGCGGACATGGGCCAGGATGTGCAGTTGCACGGACAGAGCAAGATGCCGGTGCGGGGACGGCCGACAGAATTGCGGCGTTGCCTCACCAACCTGGTCGACAACGCCGTCAAATATGGCGGGCAGGCGCGGGTGGAAGTGCAAGCGCGTGGCGGCCAGGCCGTGATCCGCATCCTCGATGCCGGGCCCGGCATTGCGCCCGAACTGCAAGCCCAGGTATTCGAGCCCTTCTACCGGATCGAGACTTCACGTTCGCGCGAAACCGGGGGCACCGGCCTTGGATTGACGATTGCCCGCAATATCGTCGAACAGCATGGCGGCAGCATCATGCTGGCCAATCGCGAACAGGGTGGGCTGGAAGTGAGGCTGACGCTACCGGGCATGGCGCCCGGCGCGTCGCGCTGATTCAATCAGCAATTGCCTTTCTTGGCCTGGCCGGGCGGGCAGTGGCCCCGTCCGCCATCGTCATGGCCGTGACCGTGGCCGTGGTCGTGGTCGTGGTCGTCGTGGTCATGCTCGTCATGGTGACGATGCTTCTTGTGCTTCTTGTGTTTCTTTTCTTTCCATTCGCCCTTGTGCAAGCGCCAGCCATTGTCGGCCTGTACCCAGGTCGCCGGTTGGTAGGCGTAGCCCACACGTGCGCGTTCCCAGTGTCCGGCAACCCAGACATGGCGCTGGCCATCCCAGCCCCAGAAGCCCGGGATCCAGGTCTTGCCCTGGCGCGGCGCCGGCAAGACTTCCACCTGTTGCGGTGGCGGCGGCACGCCGATCGTGACATTGATGCCAACCTGGGCCGAGGCGGTGACGGGCAATGCGAAGGAACCGGCCAAAGCCAGCGCAAGGAGCAAGCGTTTCATTGGATGTCCGTTTTTTGTTGGAGTCGTGCTTCCACTATACGGACATACCCCTCAGAAACAACAGGCGAAGCAAAGGGTTACAGGCTCTGATTCTCATCAAAGCCCGACTGCCCTGCCTTTTGAATAAGGAGCGCGTCAAGCTCCGGCATACCCGACAAGCTACGGTATCCCCTCCCTTTCAAGGGGAGGGTTAGGGTGGGGATGGGGTCAACGCACGTAACTTGAGTCCCCTCTCCACAAGCCATATGAACTACATCCCCACCGGATAACCATCCTTGCGATGGTCCGATGCAGCGATATACCCCTCGCCCGTCTTCATCGCGAATTGCGCGCAGCCAAATTCGGTGTCAAAGCGCTGCGCGACCTGCACCTTGTGCCCCATCTGGCGCAAGCCTTCGATCACGGCAGGCGGGAAATTCCATTCCACAGCGACGGTGCTGTTGTCATCCATCACACGCCAGCGCGGCGCATCGCTGGTGGCTTGCGGATTCTGGCCAAAGTCCGCCACGCGCGACGCGACTTGCACATGGCCCTGCGCCTGCATCGAA
>JAQGMC010000093.1 GCA_028292545.1 Paucimonas sp. | reverse complement strand
AAAGACTTCCAGCCAGTGGCGCTGTTGACCAGCAATCCGCATGTGCTGGTGGTCAGTTCCAAAGTGCCGGCCAACACGTTTGCCGAGTTCGTCGAATGGGCGCGCACGAAAAAGGGCGCGGCGACCTATTCTTCGTTTGGCAATGGGTCCTCCGGCCATGTTGGCTTCGAGCTGCTCAAACAGACGGCCAAGCTGGACATGGTGCATGTCGCCTACAAGGGTGCGGCGCCAGCCACGCTGGCTGTCCTGGGCGGCGAGGTCGATGCTTCCCTGGGCGACCTGGGCCTGGTGGTGCCGCATATCAAATCCGGCAAGATCAAAGCCCTTGCCCTGACTGGCGACAAGCGCAGCCCCCTGCTGCCGGATGTGCCAACATTCGCTGAAGCACAACTGCCGCAATTCTCGTCCGAGACCTGGCTCGGCTTGTGGGTGCGCAGCGGTGTAGCGCCTGAAAACGTGGCGAAGCTTAACGACATCTTCACGCGGGCGCTGGCCAGCCCCGAGATGCAAAAGCTGCTCGCGGACCAGGGCCTGCAGGCGCGCCGGATGAGCAGCGAGCAATTCCGCAGCTTTGCGCAAACCGAGAGCGAACGCTATCGGGTCACGATCCAGAAGGCAGGAATCAGGCTCGACTGACAAAAGGCCGGGCCAAACGCAAATGTGGTCATGAAAGCCGTGCCACAATCTGCGGCCCGACTGTTGCAGGAGACGTCCCGTGTGGTGGCATCAAAGCTGGCTGACGATCCAGGAAGAATTCTCCGACCTGGGCGACCCCGACGACATCACCCGGGTTTCGCTGCGCATGCTGGTTGCGCTGCTTCTTGGCGCAGTGCTCGGCTACCAGCGTGAATCGGCGGGCGCGGCCGCCGGGCTGCGAACCCATATGCTGGTTTCGCTGGGCTCGGCCCTGTTCATCCTGATTCCTTCGCAGGCCGGCATGGCAGTCGAAGACCTGTCCCGCGTCATGCAGGGTGTGACTGCCGGCATAGGCTTCCTTGGGGCAGGCGCCATCATCAAGTTGCGCAGTGAAGAAATCAAGGGATTGACGACTGCGGCCGGCATCTGGCTGACCGCTGCAGTGGGCGTTGCCGCAGGCATGGGGCTGGAAGCCACGGCAGTGCTGAGCGCGGCATTTGGCTGGGCGGTGCTGGCCCTGCTGCGCATGAGCGGGAAGTGAAGCGCCCGGTTCGTCACCTATTCAATTCAATTCCCAAAAATTACTTAATTGCAATTCCCCCCGGAATGTGTTCTAACTACGCCTGCCGGATAACCGCAGGCCAGCGCCTGCGATAAACCGCCAGCAGAAGCGAAGCGACCTATGCCGTACTCGCGGCAGCACGGCAGCGGGAATGAAGCGCAACTTCAAGGGTTCGGGGAGAATTGCAATGCAGCGTTTCATCATGCTGGCCACGTCAGTGGCTTTGATGCTTGTCGCCAGCACGGCGCGGGCTGAAGTGACTTTCAACGCCGGGGCCCGGCTGTCGCATGACAGCAATGTCAACGGCTCGCCCGACTTGCCTTCCCGGGCCAACCAGCGCAGCGACACCTATCTCACCACCAGCGCCTCGGCCGTCTACTTCACCCCGTTGAACCAGGAACAGACTACCTATTTCGTCGGGCAGGTCGGCGCGCTGGTCTCGAAGTACAACAAATTTCGCAACCTCGACAATTCGGCCCTGGTTGGCAGTGCGGGCGTGTTTCGCCAGTTTTCGCCAGCCTGGTCGGGCCAGTTGACCGGACGCGGCTTCGTGCGCGAAACGCAGCAGGCCGACCGCAATGCGACTGGCTCTGGGGCTACGCTTGAAATCAAGAAGCAGATGACTGACACCCTGTGGCTGAAGGGCATTGCCGACTATGAGGATGCGCGCGCCAACCTGGCCACTTTCAGCAATGCCGGATGGACGTATGGCCTGAACCTGGGCTACCTGCCGCGCAAGGACCGGTTCATCAATGCCGGTGTCAGCCAGGCGAAGCGGGACTTCAAAAGCGCGCCGGTTTTCTCCAGCAAATCGCGGGTATGGTTCATCGAAGGCACGGAAAAGCTGTCGAAGAACTGGTACCTGAGCCTGGGTTACGCGTTCCAGGACAATGACTCCAATTTCGCCGGCACTGCTTACACCAGCCACGTGCTGTCGGCCGGCCTGAGCTTCAGTTACTGATACCGCGCCCGTTTTGCGGCCGGATTTGCGGCCCGTTTCACGGCCCGTACCCGACGGCGTCGATTATTCCCTTTCAAGGTGAATGCCATGAACCAAGCCCTTCCAGCCCTTCCAGCGTTTCCTGTTGCTTGCAGCTTCGTCGTGAAGAAGGCGTGTTTGCCGCTCGTGTTGGGCATCGGCCTGGCGCTGGCGGGCGCCTGCCTGCCAGCATCGGCGCAGCAAGCCGGGCAAACAGCACAACAACCCGCGTCCAGTCCCGGCAATGCCGATCCTGCGCCGTCTCCGGCCCTGGGTTTCGGCTCCGGCTCTGGCATGGGGTCGGGCGGCGGATTGGGCAGCCCGGGCAGCGTGGTTGGCGGCCTGGGTGCGCAGCTTGGCGCGCCCGGTTCGGGTAGCCAGAGCTTTGGCGGCGGCTTCACCTCGCAACAGTTCAGCGGCCCAGTCCCGCCCTTGGGCACCCGCCCAGCGGCAGGCGGTGGCGCTGGTGGTGGCGCTGGCGGTGGCGCCGGCGGCGCCTTGGGCAGGTAGTCGCCGCAGCTGGCGGCAAGGGCTGGCCTTCATCGACCAGGACGGCCGGCGCGCAGGCGCTCACAGGGGAGAACAGTCATGGACGCATCGAGCCGCACTGGCGCAAAAGCGAAATCCGCCTGGCGCCGCGCGCTGAGGTTAAGCGTGATGCTGCTGGCGACGGTCTTGTTTTGCCACGCCCTGCCCGCGCTTGCAGCCAATGAGCCGATTCCCGGCGTGGTCGTCACGATCAGGAAAAACCCGGATGGCCAGCCCTTGCGCGATGCGACCGACAAGGATGGCGTCTACCGCTTCATCGGCGTGGAACCGGGTGATTACGACCTGATTATTTCTGGCGAACGCACCGAGTCGGTCCGGGTCGGTGCGGACCGCACTATCCGCGGCATGTTGAGGCGCAATGACGACGGTTCGATCGGGCACACGCTTGCGCCGGTTCGTTCGCCCGGCGGCGGGGGCGTCGGCGGGCCCAATCCTGGCATCGATCCGCCGCGTCCGCCTGGTGGGCCCAATCCCGGGACTGATCCACCGCGACCGCCTGGTGGTCCGAATCCGGGCACCGATCCACCTCGACCGCCTGGTGGCCCGAATCCGGGCACCGATCCACCGCGTCCGCCTGGCGGGCCGAACCCCGGCACAGATCCGCCGCGTCCGCCTGGCGGGCCGAACCCCGGCACCGATCCGCCCGGAAGCGCAGGATGTATCGATGGCGCAGTGCGCTGCGCGGACCTCCCGACAACAGGCACCAACGATCCCGGACCCGGACCGGGCACGAATCCGCCTGGTGGCCCAGGACCAGGCACGAACCCGCCTGGCGGCCCCAATCCCGGCGGTGATCCTCCCGGGACCGGCACGCCGGGTTGCACCGATGGCGCAGTGCGTTGCGCGGACCTGCCGACAACAGGCACCAACGATCCCGGCCCCGGTAGCGGCACGAATCCGCCAGGCGGCCCCAATCCGGGCGGTAATCCAGCTCCGACGGGAAGTTCCGGATGCATCGAAGGCGCAGTCCCTTGTAACGGCTCAACGAGCACCAGCACGACGGGCACCGGAACCGGTACTACGGGGACCGGGACCGGGGTTGTCACCGATACGAAGGACGGACGCACCGGCACGACTGGCACAGGCACCGGCATCACCGGCACCGGAACGACTGGCACAGGCGTAGTCGCCGACACCAAGGACGGGCGCACTGGCACGATTGGCACAGGCACCGGCATCACCGGCACTGGGACTACGGGCACTGGCGTCGGCACCGACACCAAGGACGGGCGAACTGGCACGACTGGCACAGGCACCGGCATCACCGGCACTGGAACTACGGGCACTGGCGTCGTCACCGATACCAAAGACGGTCGTACTGGCACGACTGGCACAGGCACTGGCATCACCGGCACCGGAACGACTGGCACAGGCGTAGTCGCCGACACCAAGGACGGGCGAACCGGTACAACCGGCACAGGTACCGGCATCACCGGGACTGGTACGACCGGCACTGGCGTAGTCACCGACACCAAAGACGGTCGTACTGGCACGACTGGCACAGGCACCGGCATCACCGGTATTGGAACGACTGGCACGGGCGTCGTCACCGATACCAAAGACGGTCGTACTGGCACGACCGGCACAGGTACCGGCATCACTGGCGCCGGAACGACCAGCACCGGTGTAGTCACCGACACCAAAGACGGTCGTACTGGCACGACAGGCACTGGCATCACTGGAACGGGCACCGGGACAATGGGCACTGGCGTCGTCACCGACACCAAGGACCCGCGCACCGGCACAGTCGGCAGCACAGCGGGCACTACCGCGACTGCGACAACAGACACCAAAGAGAGCGTCGCCACTGGGACGGGCACGGGCGCCAGCGCAGACCGCAAGGACACACCCGGCGTCGCAGGTTCAGCAAGCACAACCGCTGCGGCGCCGGTATCCGGCTTTGGCAGCGGCACGGCGATGGGTGGCCCCATGTTGGGTGGACCCGGGATGCCGGGAATGGGTCCCGGCGCCGGACCTGGCATGGGACCATCAGCTGTCGCACCATCGGGCATGGGCCCCGCCGGCATGGGCGGCGGCCCGGCTGGAATGGGTGGTGGTCCACGTATGGGTGGCCCGATGGGGCCTGGAAGATAGGAGGCCGTCGCTACGCCCTTGCGCACCCATAGGCGGCGTCCTGCTCTTCCCATTCCCGCGGTGTCGGTATAATCTCGCCGGACGAAAAAGGCTGGCGCAGGCCGAGAAAGTCCCGCAAGCCACCCTGCTGCGCCGGCAGTACCCGGCCATCGCTGCATAGTTTGAAAAAATCCGCGACCTCCACCGCGACTAACTGCAGGTACTTGCCACCGCGCGGCGCCAGCCTTCCTTCAGGCCAAGCGCAAAACACTTGACCCGCCCCGCCAGGTACACGGGCGGTGATACCTTGGCAATACTGCCCGGGGACTGGAAGCGAGCGCATGGACGATCGGCCCGAACTCGAAAAAGGTAAAACACGGGGCGAACAAGCCGCCAGCCGCAGGACCTGGGTGAGCGTGCTGCGACCGGGTACTGAAACGGCGTGCGGTTCCCAGTGTCATGACCCATGCGGATCGGTATAGGCTTGGCGCCAAACCTGACAGGTTGTCGCCCTTTAACAGCTCAATTCTGAAGGAATCCCTAAAAGCGATGTGCGACGAAGCCGACGTGGCGATGTACGAAGCCGAGCGGCAAGGTAGCGACCGGATTGCCGCGGCGCCAGCGGCATCGGCGGGCGCGCCCTCCGCGGACGCACCGGTGTCCCGAAACGCACCTGGCCTATACTTGTAGGCCTACAAGACCATAACGGGGACTGACCCATGTACTTCTGCGCGTTTGAACACAACGGCGCGGCAAAACTCGGCTGCGCCCCTGACAGCGACCGCACTGCCGTCATCAACATTACTGATGCCTGGCCTACGGGCCCCGAATCTGCGCCGGCGGGCGTGGCCGGACTGGCCCGCCTGGGGGGCGCCGACCTGACTATTGCGCGCGAAATCCTGCACAGTCGCCCGGCCGCCTTGCCGGTTGAAAAAGTGCGCCTGCTGGCGCCGATGCCACTTGAAAATACCGTCCATGACGACGCCTGAAGTCGACCTGCTGCGACGGCGCGCGCTGCTGGCGGCGGCGGTGGCACTGGCGCCGCTGCCGCTGTTGGCACAGGACCGGGCCTGGCCGGCGCGGCCGATCAAGATCATCGTGGGCTATGGGCCGGGCGGGAATGCTGACCTGCGCGCTCGCCAGATCGCACTGCACCTCGCGCCGCTGCTGGGGCAAGCCGTCATCGTGGAGAATAAGCCCGGCGCAGGCGGTAATATCGGTACTGATTTCGTTGCGAAGGCGGCGCCCGATGGCTACACCATCGGCATCGGCAGCTTTGCTCCACTGGCGGTAAACAAGGCGCTGTTTCCCAAACTGCCATTCGACCCGCTGACCGACATCGTGCCGGTCGTGGCGACGGACTCCGGTCCCCTGGTCTTGTGCGTACCGGCCAAATCGGCGTTCAACAGCGTGGCCGACGTCGTCCAAGGTGCACGCGCTAAGCCGGGCAAACTCACCTTCGCCTCCGGCGGCATCGGCGGCTCACACCACTTGTCCGGCGAACTGCTAAAGCAAACCGCGGGAATCGACATGATCCATGTTCCCTACAAGGGCGGGTCGGCCGCGGTCAGCGACTTGCTGGGCGGGAATGTCGACATGATGTTTGAGCAGATGTATGCGGCACTGCCAAACATCCGCTCGGGCAAGGTTAAGCCGTTGGGGATTTCCAGCCGCAAGCGGTCTGCGCTGCTGCCTGATGTGCCAACATTCGGCGAGCAGGGATTGCCGGAGGTGGTGGTAACGAACTGGCAGGGCGTAATTGCTCCGAAGGGAACGCCGGCCGAAATCGTCAACCGACTCAACATAGCGCTGAACAAGGTTATAGCCGCGCCCGAGTTTCGCAAAGTAGTCACGGAACAGGCCAACGAGGTGATCGGCGGTACTCCAGCGGATTTCACCACCCTGATTCGCACAGAATCGCAGAAATGGAGCGAAGTTGTGCGGCAAGGGAACATCAAGCCCTGAACGGCAGCTTTGTTACAAAGGGTTGGCCCTGCCCATCTTATAGCGTGGCCGACATATTTTGACCTCACGCAAGAACAGTGCGCGCTGTCCATGGCTCACTCTCCTGCTTTTTGCTATTGAGCGGTTACATGCAATTGACCCAACCCAGCACCACGTCATCTTTTTCACCGCTCCGGCTGCTACTGCCGCTTTATTTGGTTCTGGCAGCTACCCTCACTTTACTGGCCTTGGTCAAGTACCCGGGGGGCGCAACTGTCTTTATTGCCTTTGCGTTGATCAGCAATGCACTGCTGCTCAACGGCTTTCGGCGCAACGCTTCTTATTTTGATACCTTCATCGGCCTCTTTTTCTGGCTCGGCTTTTTCCTGAAGTTAACCATCCGGGTCGCTTTTCTCGACGGGAAATTTTCCGAGCCGGTCGGGGTCTTTGACGGCTCAGGAGCGGCATATGACCAAGCCTTGACGGTGACATCGATCGCCTTTGCCGCCTTGCTTGCCGCGGCCTTTACGCGGGAGCGTTTTTTCCGCTATCCCGCTACCGCTCCTGATTGCGCCGACTCAGGCCTGTACCAGTTTTACTGCGTCTATCGCAAACAGGTCCTGATCGCATTCTTGGCAGTTGTTATCTTGATTGCCGCCAGTAATGCATGGCTGGGCATTTACCAACGCGGCCTGCTCACCCGTATTGTCCTGCCGCTCGGCCTGAACGGGGTTTACAAATGGCTACTGCAGTTCGGTCTCGCTTCGATCTCCGCATTCATAGTCCGGTTCGAGATAGCACGCACAGGAAACCTGACCCCGGCAGCCATCTTCATTCCCATGGCGGAAGCATTCCTGAGCAATGTGTCGCTGCTCAGCCGTGGGATGATCCTCAACAGCAGCGGATTGGCGATTGGTGCCTGGCGGCTGTTAGCTGCACTCAAAGCCCGCCCGAGCCTGATGCGGCTCGGCGTGGCTACGCTGACCTTTGCGGTATTGTTCGGCAGCTCGGTTTTCGCCGTCAATTTCCTGAGGGCCCTCTCGGTGGAAGACACCTTAGGAAACCTGGGAGCATCGACGACGCAGGTTGCTCGTCGTATGTCCACGCCTCTCTTTATCGACCGTTGGGTAGGAATTGAAGGTGTCATGGCCGTCACATCTTCCCCTGAGCTCGGATGGGACCTCTGGCGCGAAGCATGGGAGGAAAAATACGATGAAGACGAGTTGAGCCTTTACGACCGCCGATTCATCGACTCTCCTTACAAGAGTCCTTCGAACAAGGGCAAGGTGCACTTTATCTCCCTACCTGGCCTGATCGCCTTCTTGTTTTATCCAGGCTCGCTGGCATTCCTGTTCAGCGCGGTCCTGGTCCTGGCCCTTGTAGCAGCCCTTTTCGAGTATGCCTGCTATCGTTTCTGCGGCAGGAATTTTGTGCTCTGCTCACTGTTTGCCCAAGTGATTGCCTTTCGTTTTGCCAGTTTTGGCTATGTGCCGTCGCAGTCCTATCTTCTGTTTGGCACTCTGATCATGAACGGTGTCCTGATTGGGGGCGTGGACCGTCTACTGGCGCGCTGGTACGCGGCGCCGGACAACACTTGATGGCTGCTGCTAGCGGTAGTCGCGACAGCGGCGAAGGCCGGCGGGGACTGAGCAGTTTGCTGGTATTTCCACTGGCGGCACTGCTCAATTCATTCTCCATGACCGGCCTGCTCCTGGTTTTCGGTCTGGCAGGCGAGACCGAAATTGCAGCCGACATCGGCCTGGTCCAAGCCGCGACCCTGGCACTTTTCTACGCGTTCTCTGCCAACGCGCGCAACCTCGTATTGGGCGACGAAACCGGACGGGCCGGCGCTCAGCTTTTGCATGTGCGGCTGATCCTGATGCTGCCCGTCGCCGGCGCTGCCTGGATCCTCAGCGCACGCCTCGGCGGGGCCGGTGGCTTGCTGGCCATTTTGCTGATCCTGCGCCGCCTTGCGGAATGGGCGAGCGAGATCGGCCTCGCAGTCCAGGAACGAAACGGCCAGCCGCGCATAGCCCGCCAATATCTGGTCGCAGAAGCTGTCGCCCTTTTGCTGGCCTGCCTTCCGCCCTTGCTAATCGACGTGCCGCTTCCAATTTGCCTGCTGCCCTGGGCATTGGTGCCGCTAATTGCAGCGCGCGGTGCCAAGCTTGGAAAAATCAGCTACGCTGACCTCGACCCGCAAGCCTTGCTGCCGCACTTCGGATCGACCGCCGCCATTGGTACCAGCACCTACGTCTTTCGCATCTCAATCGCCCTGCTGGCCGGCAAAGCCATGGCAGGCGAACTGTTCACCGCGTTTGCGATCGGCGGCCTGCTGCCGACTGTCTTCGGGCAAGCCCTAGTTCCCAGCCTGGCCCAACGATATCGCGACCGCCCCTGGCCACGCAAACTGCTTCTGCTGCCCTTGGCCGTGATTGGCGCCGCAGCGGCATTTGCATTTGCCTTCGACGTAAAACCATCGCTGTTCGCGCTCACCCGGCACGCGCCCACCTTCTGGTTGGCGACTACGCTTTCAATCGCCGGGGGCGCGCTCATGTCCATTGCGCTCGTCCTTCGCGCCCGACTCATCCAGCGAATGGAAGGTGGACAAGTCTACGGACCAGACCTGCTTGCAAATGTACTGATCGCGACCTGCGTTCCTTTCGTATTTTATCTGCTCGGACGAAATGCATTGGGCTCGCTTTACTTGCTCAGCGCCGGCCTCAACCTCGTTTTTTTCCTGGGATCCGGGCGTGGCGTGGCGGCCAGGCGGCAAGGCCAGGTGCCGGTGCTTGCCGTGATCGCGGCCCTGCTGGTGTTGCCAGTCTTCGTGCAGATGCAGGGCGGGCTGTTCCAGGATCCGGCGATGGTGTTCGACGCCGCCGGGGATATCCGCCGCCTGCCACTGCCGCTTTCGATCGCCGCCGCATTTGCCGGAATTGCAGCGCTAGGCAATTATTCCGCCGCAATCCGCACGCTCACGACCCTGTTTTTCACCGCGACGCTGTTCGTCATGAGCTCTCTTTTGGTGGCCGCCGGCGACCAGGTCCTGCAAAGCGCCAAGCTAATACTGCTTGCCCAATTCCTGCTTCCGATATTCGGCTTGGTGCTTGGGGAAATGTTTGGCGCCGCCTCACCAACGCCAGTTTTCGAGCGCACTGTGTTGGTCGTCCTGCTACTCGTGCTGCCCGCACAATTGATAGCAGGTTGGATGCATGGCCACCTGGTCGCCCAACCGCAGGTGTTCTTTTTCAGCATCTACCAGCACCTGCAATACCTGCCCAGTGTCGTTGCAGCCACCGGGACCATGACAGCGATGGCGCTGTGGGATGCCGGCCCCGGATGGCGGCGCGCGGTTTTCCTGTTGTGGCCGGTCGTCATGGTGCATCTGGTCGCCTCGATGTCCTTTGGCGCCATGGCCGGCGGCCTGGCCGGACTTCTTTGTTTCGCCGCCTGGCATGGCCGCCGTGGTCGCAACCTCAGCCAGGTTGCGGCCGTAGTGTTGTTGGCCCTTGCGTGCGCAACGGCCTATGCCGCTTTGTCCCAGTGCGGCGTCCTGACGAGCCCGCTTCCTGACTGCACAAAATCGAGCGTGGTTGAAGTGCGATCGACCGACAAAATAGCCACTGACGGTGCCCACCCCGAGCTGGTTGCGACTGCCCCGGTGAAACCCCGGCAGTACTACTGGAGCGCATACGCCAGAGGCGCAACCGCATCAGTGCACGAATTCCTGTTCGGCCATAAAGTCCAACCAGACCGCCGGCAATTCCCGAGTGCCTATAATTACTGGCTGGACGCGCTGTACAACTTTGGCATGCTGGCCATACTTCCGCTGCTGCTACTCGTAGGCGCGACCCTGCGCATGGGATTGCAACGCCGCCGAGCAGTGCTTGCCGACCCGGTACTGCTTGGCAGCGCGCTTGCCTGCATGTATCTGCTGCTACTGGAAAACATGGTGCAAGTCGGTATGCGCCAGCCTTATCCGGGGCTGATCACGCTGTTCCTATGGGGCATGTTTATTTCGCGTCTGCGTCGTCATAAGGTCGACAAGGACCAGCGTCCCGCGGAGCCGGCCACCGGCACGGCGTTAGCGCATTGGCGGACGTGGCGCACGCTGCGCGCCGGCGCGTCCACCAATATTCGGGCGACTCGCGAAAGCCGCAAGCCAGCAAGTTCGGCCACGCTTGTCAGAACGACACGAACCATCGGGTCACCCGTTTCCAAGGGAAACCCGCTGTGTTACAGTCCCGGTCGAAGCGTGCAAGCCCGCCGTTGACTGCGCTGAAGTCCCGGCCAACGCCTGCCGATCGCAGTACGGTATGGCGGTAGCGTGGGCCAACGATTCCAGTGCAAGTCCGTTGCCAGTTCGTCCACTCAAGGTCGGGCGTTTGCAGTCGCCCGATTGTCGCGATGCCGTGCGAAGCCAGATCGTCATGGCAAGCTGCATTCCGAACCACCGTTCTTTGCATGTTTTTTCATCGCGGCGCCGCACCGATTCCCGAGACCTGCCTCGTCCACCGTCGGCCCGTCCCGACGGCTGCCGGCCGGGCAAGACCGGCACTGGAAGACCAAGGAAACCCGTGAAAGCTCAACTGATTCGAAAACTGCAGGATAAGACTGCGAAAATCGGCGTTGTCGGCCTCGGCTACGTCGGCTTGCCCCTGATGGTGCGTTATTGCGAAGTGGGCTACAAGGTCATCGGCTTTGACATCGATGCGAGGAAGGTCGAAGCCCTCGAAGCGGGTCGCAGCTACATCGAACATATCCCTGCCTCCACCATCCGCACCGCGCGCGAGCGCGGCTTCGAAGCCACCACAGATTTTTCCCGCGCCAGCGATGTGGACGCCCTGATCCTGTGCGTGCCTACGCCACTAAATAAGTACCGCGAACCGGACCTGAGCTTCGTGATTAACACCACCGACTCGCTGGTCCCCCACCTGCGCCCGGGACAGATCGTTTCCCTCGAAAGCACCACCTATCCTGGCACCACTGACGAGGAGCTTGCCCCGCGCATCGCATCTCGCGGTTTCACCCTCGGCGAGGACGTCTTCCTGGTTTTTTCTCCGGAACGGGAAGACCCGGGCAATCCGGACTTCACCACGCGCAGCATTCCTAAAGTCTGCGGCGGCTATACAGCGAACTGCCTAGAAACCGGAATGGCCCTGTATGGGCAGGTGATCGACCGTGTCGTGCCGGTGAGCTCGACACGCGCCGCCGAGCTCACCAAGTTGCTCGAAAATATCCATCGCGCGGTCAACATCGGCCTGGTAAACGAGATGAAGATTGTCGCGGACAAAATGGATATCGATATCCATGAAGTCATCCGCGCCGCCGCTACAAAGCCGTTCGGCTGTGTTCCCTACTTCCCGGGCCCGGGCATGGGTGGCCACTGCATTCCGCTCGATCCTTTCTACCTGACTTGGAAAGCGCGCGAATACGGCGTGCACACCCGCTTCATCGAATTGGCCGGTGAAGTCAATTCCTCGATGCCCGATTACGTGGTCAGCAAGGTCGGTATGGCCTTAAATCTGGCCAGGAAAGCCATTCATGGCAGCCGGGTCCTGGTGCTGGGGATCGCCTACAAGAAAAATGTGGATGACATGCGCGAATCGCCGTCTGTATTCCTGATGGAAAAGCTGCGCGACCTTGGTGCCGAAGTGGCTTACAGCGATCCTCACATCCCGGTATTTCCGCGCATGCGCGAGCACCGTTTCGACCTGACCAGTGTGCCACTGAACGCGCAAACGATTGCAGCAGCAGACTGCGTCCTGCTGGCCACCGATCACGACAAATTCGATTACGCCATGATCAAAGCCCACGCTGGACTAATCGTTGACTCGCGCGGCCGCTACCTGGAGCCCGCCGTCAACATCGTGAAGGCATGAACATGCGCAGCTATCCCCCTCCCATCACCGGCCGCAAGGTCCGCTTCGCCCTGGTCGGCTGCGGCCGAATTTCCGCCAACCATATACAGGCCATAGAAAAGCACGGCGACCGCGCGGAGCTTGTGGCGGTGTGCGACGTTGACAGTCAGGCACTTGCAGCCGCCGCGGCCAAGACTAGCGCCAAACCATTCTTGAAACTGTCCGACATGCTGCGCGAATGCGACGCCGATGCCGTTATTCTCAGCACGCCAAGCGGCTTGCATGCGGAGCAGGCCATCGACATTGCCGCCTCCGGCCGCAATGTGGTGACCGAAAAGCCCATGGCCACGCGCTGGCATGACGGCCTTAACATGGTGCGTGCTTGTGATGACGCCAACGTGCGCCTTTTCGTCGTCAAGCAGAACCGGCGAAACGCCACCCTGCAACTGCTCAAACGTGCTGTCGAACGGGAGCGTTTCGGCCGCATCTACATGGTTAACATCAACGTATTCTGGACCCGTCCACAGGAGTACTACGACAGCGCGGCCTGGCGCGGCACTTGGGAATTCGACGGCGGCGCCTTCATGAACCAGGCGAGTCATTATGTCGACCTGCTTGACTGGATCGTCGGCCCGATCGAAAGCATCCAGGCGTATACCGGCACGCTGGCACGCAATATTGAAGTCGAGGACTCGGGGGTCATCAGCGTCAAGTGGCGCTCCGGCGCGCTGGGCTCCATGAATGTGACGATGCTGACCTATCCGAAAAATCTGGAAGGCAGCATCACCATCCTCGGCGAGAAGGGGACGGTGCGCATCGGTGGCGTGGCAGTCAACGAGATCCAGCAATGGGAATTTGCCGAACAGGTGCCCGAGGACGAGCAGGTCAAAGAAGCCAGCTACGCCACGACCTCAGTCTATGGCTTCGGCCATCCGCTCTATTACGACAACGTGATCAACGTCTTGCGCGGCGAAGCCGAACCGGAAACGGACGGCCGTGAAGGCCTGAAGTCACTGGAGGTGCTGATTGCGGCCTACCTGTCGGCACGCGACGGCAAACGCATCGCACTTCCTCTGGACTACTGAACAAACGCATGGCAACTTCCATCCACCCCACTGCCATCGTCGATGATGGCGCCCAGATCGGCGACGGCTCGCGTGTCTGGCATTGGGTGCACGTCAGTGGCGGCGCCCGTATCGGCCAGGGCTGTTCGCTCGGGCAGAATGTCTTTGTCGGCAACGACGTCGTGATTGGCAACAATGTCAAGATCCAGAACAATGTCTCGGTATACGACGCGGTGAGGCTCGAAGACGATGTTTTTTGCGGCCCGAGCATGGTATTCACCAATGTCTACAACCCGCGCTCGGCTATTACCCGCAAGAGCGAATACCGCCAGACGCTGGTCCGTCGCGGCGCTACTCTCGGAGCGAACTGCACCATCGTGTGCGGCGTGACCATCGGCGAGAACGCATTCATCGGCGCCGGCGCCGTCGTCAATACCGATGTACCTTCCTATGCACTGATGTTGGGAGTGCCGGCACGCCGGCGCGGCTGGATGTGCCGTTGCGGCACCCAGTTGAACGGCCAGGGAGAAGTGATTTGCGGCGAATGCGGCGTGCGCTACCGCATCCACGAAACCAACTGCGAGGCGGTATGAACAGCAAGATTGAATTCATCGACCTGAAGAAGCAGTACGCCGCGCTCAAGGGCGATGTCGATGCGCGAATCGCCCGGGTGCTCGACCACGGCCAATACATCATGGGACCGGAGGTAGTTGAGCTGGAAAAGCGCTTGGCGGCCTATGTCGGCGTGGAACACTGTATTTCGGCCAGTAGTGGCACCGACACCCTGCTGATCGCGATGATGGCTCTTGGCATCGGTCCGGGCGACGAGGTGATCACCAGTCCATTCACGTTCATCGCCACGGGCGAGATGATTGCGCTTCTGGGTGCCAAGCCGGTGTTCGTGGATATCGATCCGCGCACCTACAATATCGACCCGACGCTGGTGGAAGAAAAGATCACCTCAAAAACCCGGGCGATCATGCCGGTCAGCCTTTATGGCCAGTGTGCCGACATGGAGCGCCTGAATGCGATCGCCGGTCAGCACCACCTGGGGGTAATTGAAGACGGTGCCCAGAGCTTCGGCGCAATGCGCCATGGCCGACGCTCCTGCGGCCTCTCGACCATCGGCTCGACCAGCTTCTTCCCGAGCAAGCCGCTGGGCTGCTACGGCGACGCCGGCGCCTTGTTCACCAATGACGGGGGGTTGGCAAAAAGCATGCGCGAAATCCGCGCCCATGGCCAGGACCGCCGCTACCACCATCCGCGCATAGGCATCAACGGCAGGATGGACACCATCCAGGCGGCCGTTGTCCTGGCCAAGCTGGAGCGTTTCGACTGGGAAGTGGCGCAACGCGCGGAAATCGGCCTGCGCTATTGCAAGCTGCTGGCCGCCGCTGGCGAGCGGGTGGTGACACCGTTCGTTGAAACGGGCAACACCAGCGTATTTGCCCAGTTCACCATCCTTGTCGACCAGCGGGACGCGGTGTGCAAGCGGCTTAACGATGCCGGCATTCCGACCGCCGTGCATTACCCGGTGCCACTTCATCTGCAGCCAGCATTTGCCAACCTGGACCAGGGCCCGGGCAGCTTTCCCCTCGCCGAGAGCATCGCGCGCCGTGTCATGAGCTTGCCCATGGGACCTGACCTGGATGCGGCAACCCAGGATCGCATCGTCAGTGCGGTGCTGGAAGCCACCAGCATCGTGCACACCGGTACCTGATACCGGCTAGATCATAAACAAATCAAAAGAAGGATACAGATGGACATCCAAGGAAAGAAACTCGTCGTCATCGGCGGCGCAGGCCTGATCGGCTCGCATACGGTCGACAAGCTGGTGCAGGAGGACGTGAAAGAGATCGTGATCTATGACAATTTCGTGCGCGGCCGCGCTGAAAACCTGCAGGAGGCGCTGAAAGACCCGCGCGTACGCATCTATGACGTCGGCGGCGACATTCTTCACAGCGACATCCTGGAGTCGGCCCTGGAAGGCGCCGACGGCGTGTTCCACCTGGCTGCCCTCTGGCTGCTGCAATGCCATGACTTCCCCCGCAGCGCCTTTGAAGTGAACGTCAAGGGCACGTTCAATGTCATAGAAGCCTGCGTGAAGAAAGGCGTCAAGCGCCTGGTATCGTCCTCGTCCGCCTCGGTATATGGCGACGCCGTGTCCGAGCCGATGACCGAAGACCACCCGTTCAACAACAAGAACTTTTACGGCGCAACCAAGATCTGCGGCGAAGCCATGCTGCGCTCCTTCCACTACCGCTATGGCCTGGATTTTGTCGGCCTGCGCTATATGAACGTGTACGGCCCGCGCCAGGACTACCACGGCGCGTATATCGCCGTCATCATGAAGATGCTGGACGCCATCGACCGCGGCGAGAGCCCGACCATCATGGGTGACGGCTCCGAAGCCTTCGATTTCGTCGCCGTCGAAGACTGCGGCCTGGCCAATGTCTGCGCCATGAAGGCCGATGCCTCGGACAGCTTCTACAACGTTGGCACCGGCAAGCGCACCTCTCTCAAGCAACTGGCCGAAATGCTGCTGGACCTGACTGGCTGCGACAAGCCGATCCAGTACGCACCCCGCAGCCAGGCAACACTGGTGCGCAACCGCATCGGCTCGGCCAAAAAAGCCAGCCAGGAAATCGGCTTCACCGCCACCATCGACTTGCGCGAGGGCCTGCTGCGCCTGATCGAGTGGCGTGCCAACCACAAAGCGGAAGTCGCCGCCCGCCGCAAATCCGTAGGCTTGCCTGCATGAGCGATCGACCCGCAATGACTGTCCCGATCGCGCGGACCTCGCTGCTGGAAGATGAGATCCAGAGCGTGCTCGGTCCGCTGCGCAGTGGCTGGCTGGTGCAGGGCCCCCAGGTCAGAGACTTCGAGGAAAAATGGTCGGCCTTCACTGGCGCGGCACATTCCATCGCCGTAACCTCCTGCACCACGGCGCTGCACCTGTCCCTGGCCGCCCTGGATTTCGGGCCGGGCGATGAGGCGATCGTGCCCGCATTTACCTGGATCGCCACGGCCAATGTCGTCGAGCACCTGGGTGGCACGGTCGTCTTTTGCGACATCGACCCACTGACTTTCAATCTGGACCTGAAGGACCTTGCTCGAAAGCTGACACCGCGTACCCGCGCCATTCTGCCGGTGCATCTGTTCGGCTTGCCGGCAGAAATGGACGGCGTGAACGCGCTGGCAAAAGAGCGAGGTATCGCCGTGGTCGAGGACGCCGCCTGCGGTTTCGGCGCGCGCTATCACGGCCGGCACGTAGGCACGCTGGGCGACACCGGCTGCTTCAGCTTCCATCCGCGCAAGGCCATCACCACCGGCGAGGGTGGCATGATCACCACCAACGATGCCGATCTGGCCGCGAAGCTGCGCCGCCTGCGCGACCATGGCGCGGCCATGAGCGACCTGCAACGGCATCTCGGCGCCCGACCCTACCTGCTGGCTGACCATCCGGATGCCGGCTACAACCAGCGCATGACCGATATTCAGGCCGCCCTGGGCGCGGCGCAGATGGCGCGCGCGGCCGACATCGTGACGGAACGTCAGCGCCTGGCCAGGATCTATGACGACGCTTTTGCGAGCGTGCCATGGCTACGCACCCCGCCGCGGCCTGCCGGCATGGAACATGGTTACCAGAGCTATGCCTGCTGGTACGAGCCCGAAGCGATCACGGTGGAATCGATACCGCGCGTCAATGAGAAGCGCAATGCCTGGATGGACCGCTTGCAGCAAGCAGGCGTTTCCACGCGTCCCGCCACCCATGCAGTGCATATGCTGAGCTTTTACCGCAACAAGTACCAGCTGTCGCCCACGGATTTTCCGCAGGCATGGGCTGCCAATGATTGCAGCATCTCGCTGCCCCTGTTCCACGGCATGACCGAAGCCGAGCAAGGCTATGTCATCGAACAAGTCTTTTTGAACCGACCCTAATGTGCGGAATAGCTGGCCTCATTAACCTGTCCGGGGAGCCCGTCTCCCCCGCGCTCCTGCAGCGGATGACGGACGCCATCGCCCACCGTGGTCCTGATGGCGAAGGCCACTGGATAGAAGGGGGCGTGGGCTTCGGTCATCGCCGGCTGGCTATTATCGATCTGTCGCCGGCGGGACATCAGCCGATGATCAGCGCGGATCACCGCTACGTCCTGTCGTACAACGGCGAAATCTACAACTTCCGCGAGTTGAGGGCCGAGCTGGAGGTGGCAGGCTACTGGTTCCGTTCGAAGACGGATTCAGAGGTCTTGCTGCATGCCCTGGCTCACTGGGGGCCGGATGCGCTGCTGCGTTTCAATGGCATGTTCGCCTTTGCCTTGTGGGACAGGAAGGAACGCCGGCTGCTGCTGGCGCGGGACCGCTATGGCATCAAGCCGCTGTATGTCGCCCGCCAGGGATCGCGGTTCTACTTCGCCTCGGAGCAAAAGGCCATCCTGGCGGATCCGCAATTCCGCCGCGCGCTCGACAAGCCGGCCCTGCTCGAGTACTTCACTTTCCAGAACATCTTCACCGACCGTACGCTGCTTGAAGACATACAGCTGCTGCCGCCCGGGCACTATGCCACGCTCGATCTGAATGTCGAAGCGCCGGTCCTCAAGCGCACCAGCTATTGGGATTACCGCTTCCGTGAACCCGAGCGCCCGGCGCGCAAGGAAGAGTATGTCGAAGAACTGGATCGCCTGTTCCGCCAAGCGGTAAATCGCCAGCTGGTCAGCGATGTCGAGCTCGGCGCGTATCTCAGCGGGGGCATGGACAGTGGCTCGATCACGGCCGTGGCTTCCGGGTCGTTTCCCTACCTGAAGACCTTTACTTGCGGCTTCGATCTCAGTTCGGCTTCGGGCATCGAG
>JAQGMC010000089.1 GCA_028292545.1 Paucimonas sp. | reverse complement strand
AAAGTCTTCGCCACGGCGGACGAGGCAAGCCGCATCGACGCTTTGCTGCACCTGTGGGGCGGCCAGGCCCGCACTGCCGGTATCGCCGAGGCTGCCAATGCTTTCCACTCCCTGGGTGTGAAGCCGTCTGAAAATTACGAGCACCATGCCGGCCAGGGCGCGATCGCCCAGCGCTTGTCGCGCGAGCTGGCTTACCGGCTTCCAGCCAATCGCGAGCAGCGCGAGCAATTCGTGGAAATCCTGCAAAGCGGCGCCGACTATCCGGTCATGCAGGCCCAGATATGCGATCTCCTGCGCGGCTTGAAAGCGGGCTACGCGCAGGCCTCGCAGTGGAAACCAGAGCCCGTGATTGGTGCCGGCCTGGAAATGGCGGGCGTTTCAGCTGCGCTCTCGCTGCCCACTCTGGTCAGCAACGGACTGGTCAACAATGAAGATGCCAGGAATTTCCTGGAGACGGCGCCTTTCGCCAACCGCATGCAGGCCCTGCAAGATACGTGGACCGGCGGGGTCCACGAGTCGACGGCGGTTTTCAAAGCGGCGGTCGCACAGGTCCACACCAAGACCTTCAGCGTCGTAGCGCATACTGATGATGCTGAATTCCAGTTCAAAACCTCCGTCTCCTACGCGATTGTCCATAAACTGGAAGTGAAGTACACGTTCCAGTCAATCCTGGATGCGGACACCGGCTTCCGCTACACCAAACGCGCTGTCGCCCTGATGGTGACCACTGAAGCGCACAAGCAGGTCCGGCTGCAACTTTCTGCCGCCGAGCGCGCGCCTGCGGACACCTTGCCGGCGCCATTGGCTGCGACTCGTGCGGCCTTCATCGCTTCCTCGCCCGACAAGATTGCCCCGCAAGAGGCTGGCGAGCTGTTTGACTCGGTCGCCAACGAATATGCCGAAACCACGCCCGCGCTGGCAGCCGCGCTGACGACCGCCGCCAACCTGCCCCCGCTGCCCATCGCCAACCGGGCTGCACTGGCCCTGGCTGAAGTTCCAGTGCCTACGGTCACTGCTACCGCGGTGATGGCAAGCCAGGCGGCCGACAAATCCAAGGAAACTGAAGTACAGGCTCGACTGATCGAAGCGCCGAAGAAGAAGCGCAAGGTAGCGCGCCTGCCCCAGATCAACCTGCCGACGCCTTCCTTGCCCACGGTGACCTTGCCCAAGCCGCCGAAACTGTCCCTGCCCCGGTTCTCGTTACCCAAAGGGAAAATCAGGAACCCGTTCGTCGTCATACGCAATCGCGTTTCGCTGGTGCGCGACGCGGCCGCAGGCGCTTCTGAAGCGGCTTACAAAAAGCTGGGCGTGGCCAAACTCGTGGTCGCGGCAGAAACGGTTCGCGCAGGCTTTGAACGGGCGGGCAGCGATACCAAGAAGTTTCTCGTCATGACCAAGGATAATATGCTCGACGGCCTGGAATGGCTTGGCACGAAGGCTGCGCACGAAATGCGATTCAGCCAGGTCGGGCAAGCAATTGAAACTGGTATCAAAGCAGTGGTCGAGGTGGGCAAGGCAATGCGCGGCAGCCTGGCCAACAGCTTCCGGTCCCTGTTTGGTATCAGCAAGTAAGGCAGCCAGGCTGGTCTTGTCCGGCAAGGGGCGGCTTCATGGCCGCCCCGCACATCACAGGCCGCAAGCTTGCAGCATCAAATCCCGGCGCTCCCAGGCCGCACCCTGCGTTTCAAAGCCCGAACATCCGTAGCATCGCCGCGGTAATCCTCTGCTTCATCCCATAATATTCAGCCCAAGGATCGACCTTAAGCTTCGCCAGCCTTTCGCGCACGGTGTCGATCGTGAAATGGTCGGACTTCAAGTCTTCCGACAATTCATCCCAGGCCAGCGGCACCGAAACTGGCGCGCCGGGCTTGGTGCGGGTTGAATAAGCCGATACTGCAGTCGCTTCCCAGCCATTGCGCAGGTAATCCACGAAGATCTTCCCCACCCGTTTTTTCTTCGCCATGTTGGCGATGAAACGGTCCGGTAAATGCGCCTCCAGGTGCACGGCGATGGCCCGGGAGAAGGGCTTGATTTCATCCCAGGTGCGCTCGGGCTTGATCGGCACCACCACATGCAAGCCTTTGCCGCCGGTGGTCTTCACGAAACTCTGCAAGCCGATTTCATCCAGCAGCGCGCGCGTCAGTTGCGCACCTTCTATCACCTGTTTCCACGCCACGTCCGGCGCCGGATCGAGATCGAAAATGATGCGGTCCGGCTTGGTCAATTGCTTGCCGTGCGCGCCCCAGGTATGCAGTTCCAGCACCCCCATCTGCACCAGCGCAATCAGCGAGGGCAGGGTGCCGGCTGTCATGTAATTCGCGCTGCTGTCGTCATCCGCGACTACGATGCGTTCCACATCCGCCGGAGTCGTGCCATTCGCATGCTTCTGGTAGAAGCATTCTTTGCCGCTGCTGTCGGGACAACGCACGACCGTGAGTGGCCGCTGCACCAGGTGCGGCATGATCCATTCGGCGATGTCTTCATAGTAGTGGGCCAGGTCGAGCTTGGTGATGCTGGTGCCTTCGAACATCACGCGGTGCGGATGGCTTAGCCGCACGCCGGCAACCCGCGCTTCTTCCACGCCCTTTGCATTCCTCGTGATCACAGTGCGGGCGCTGCTTGCGGGTGCATCGCTGGCGCTGGCTTTTGCAGCTTTTTTGGCCGGCCTTTCCGCCGGCGCGGCGGGTTCGGCGGCTGGCTTGGCGGTCGGCTTTGTCGCGGACTTTGCGCCCGCTTTGGCGGCGGTCGCGCTAGCGGACACGGAAGCGGCCGGGGAGGGGGGCTTGGCAGTTGTCTTGGCTCCAGCCTCAGCAGTAGTCTTTGCAGTGGCCTTGGCGGTGGTCTTTGCGGTGGTTTTCGCCGCTGCCTTTGCAGTTGTCTTGGTGGTGGTCTTCGCAGCGGCCTTGGCAGCAGCCTTTGCTGTGGTCTTGGCAGCGCTCTTGGCAGCGGCTTTGGCCGCCGACTTGGCGGCCCGCGAACGCGCCGGACTGGCGACGTCCGCATCCTCGGCCGGCGCTGCATCGCTCACGACCTCCACCTCAACCGGATCATCCCGGTCCTCTTCCTCGTCCCGCACCGGGCTTGCCGTTTCACGCCGGAAGTCAGCTGGCTTCTTGTCTTCGCGCAGCGCAATGAAGCTGGCATGGCGCACGCTGCCGCTGTCGGTCCATTGCGCGAAACGCACTTCCGCCACCAGTTCCGGCTGCAACCAGTGCACGCCGCGCGCATCGCTGCCCTTGGGCGGATTGGCGAAGACGGGCTTGGCTGTCTCCAGCTTGGCAAAGCGCCGGGCAAGGTCGCCCAGCGCCGCGCCATCGAAACCGGTGCCAACGCGGCCCGAATAGATCAGTTGGCCCTGGTCGTCATACACGCCCAGCAGCAGCGCGCCAAAACCGGCGCGGCTGCCGGCAGGGTCGGTATAACCGGCGATGACGAATTCCTGGCGCTGCTCGCATTTCACCTTGAGCCAGCTGCCGCTGCGCCGGCCGTGGTAGGGCGCATCGGCGCGCTTGACGACGATGCCTTCCATGCTGTGTTCGCAAGCATGGCGCAGCACATCCTCGGCATGGCCAACGATATGCTCGCTGTAGAGCAGCGGTCCCTGCGGATCCTGGCCTTCCATCAATTCCTTCAGCAGGCGCTTGCGTTCAAGCAGCGGGGCACGGCGCAAATCATAACCATCCAGATAAAGCAGGTCGAACAGGTAGCAAGCCAGGCGGGCTTTTTCGCCGCGCCGGGCCCAGTTTTGCAGTTGCTGGAAGCTGATGCTGCCATCGGTATCCAGCGCCACCACTTCGCCATCGAACCAGGCATTCTTCACTGGCAAGCCTTCAATGGCGCGCGCGATGGCGGGCCATTTTGCAGTCCAGTCCAGGCTGGAGCGGGTCAGCAGGCGCGCTTCGCCTTCTTCAACGCGGGCCAATACGCGGTAGCCGTCGAACTTGAATTCAGACACCCATTCGTCGCCAGTGGGCGCGGCCTCGGCCAGCATTGCAAGCTGCGGTTGCAGCTTGGCGGGCAGCGCGGCTTTTTGCGCGCCGGGCAGGGTTTTGGGATCGGTGAGCGATGCGCTGAGTGCGGCGGCCGGGCTGGCATTCTTGCGTTTCGGCGCAGCTGGCCGCTTGCGCCTGCCCACCGCGCCGGACAACACGCTTTCCGGTTGCAGCTCGGTCACTTCGGCATCTGCGCCAGAAAGCGCATGCTCGTCGCGTTCCTTGATTAGCAGCCAGTTTTCCTTGTCCGAGCCATCCTTGGCGCCACGCCGCGCATGCATGCGCACCAGCGCCCAGCGGCCAGCCAGTTTTTCGCCATGCAGCTCGAATTTCAGGTTGCCGCGCGCCAGGCCTTCATGCGGGTCGCCAACCGGCGTCCAGCTGCCGCGATCCCACACGATCACATGGCCGGCGCCATATTCATTAGCCGGGATCTCGCCTTCGAAACTGGCGTAGTCCACCGGATGGTCTTCGGTGCGTACCGCCAGCCGTTTTTCCGCGGGGTCGAAATTCGGCCCCTTCGGCACGGCCCAGCTTTTCAGTACGCCGTCGAGTTCAAGCCGGAAGTCATAGTGCAGGCGGCGCGCCGCATGCCGCTGGATCACAAATGAGAGCGATTCGCCGGATTCCATCGGTACGCCGCGCGGTTCGGCCGTTACCTTGAAATCGCGTTTTTGCCAGTATTTTTGCAGTCCCATGCTCGGTGCCCGGCCGTTTGCAAGCGCCAGGGAAATTGTCAGGATTACCAGTCAGAGCCGCCGGGCGGGCTGCAGGTTCCGCGCCGGAAAGAGCGGATGTTGATGAAAATGGAGGCGCGCTTCAGGTCGGGCCGATTCCTGCGTGCGCCGTACTGCTGCAAATTTCATCCACCAGGTCGCGCGCATATTGCGGCAGGGATTCAAGCCGCTGCACCAGCACGCTGCGTTCGCGCACGGCCCAGGGCTCAGACAGTTCCACCAGCGCCAGCTGGGTCGTGGCTGCCAGCCGCAGTGCGGCGGAGTAGGGCAGGATGCCGATGCCCACGTCCGCTTCAACCATGCGGCACATTGCTTCAAAGCCGCGCACCTGTATGCGCAGCTGCAGCCGCTGGCCAGTCTCGGCCACGATGCGGTTGAGGAAATGCTGCAGCGTGCTGCCCTCATGCAAACCGATGTGGGGATAGTCCAGCGTCTGCGCAAACGACAGCTTGCCCGCCTTCGCAAGCGGATGGCCAACGGCGGTCGCAAGCACCAGCCGGTCGGTTGAAAAATTGATCACATGCACGCCCTGGGCCTGTACCGGGCCAGCGGCAATGCCGACATCGGCCGTGCCTTCCTGCACGCCGCGCACGATATCGTGGTTCAGCCTTTCTTCCAGCGCAACATTGACTTGCGGATGGCGCGCCAGGAAACGGCCCAGCACTTGCGGCATGAATTCGGTGACGGCCGTGGTATTGGCGAAGATGCGGATATGGCCCTTGATGCCATTGTTATATTCCTGCATCTCGGCTTTGAGCCGCTCGACCTGCTGCATCACCTGCTGCGCATGCCGCAGCAGGGTTTCGCCTGCTGGCGACAATTGCACGCCCTTGTTTTCGCGGTACAGCAGGCGCATGCCGAAACGCGACTCCATTTCCTTCATGCGCGAACTCGCGGCGCCGAGTGACAAATGCATGCGCTCGGCCGCGCGCGTCATGCTTTTCAACTCGGCTATATAAATGAACAATCGGAGGTCGGTCAGATCGAAGAGCATGTATGTTCCTGGTCGGGCAACCCGGATTCTACCGCTTGCTGCAGCGCACCCATCGCCCCAGCTGCACCCCCCCTTCGGAAAAAGCAGATTGTCCCCAGCGGCCAGCGCGCCCACAATTCCCGCTCATTTGACAACGAGGCAAGCATGGCATCTGAAGCATTCGACCTGACGCTGTTGAAGCAATGGGCGGGCAAGACTGAAGTGATGAATGACGTCGTTGACGCCGGCAAGATGCACGCGCTTGCCGCCACGCTGGACCGCGAGCCGCCGGCCGACGGCATGCTGCCCCCGCTCTGGCACTGGACCCATTTCTGGCCGATTGCGCCTGCGTCCCAGATTGGCGAAGACGGCCATCCGCGCCGCGGCGGTTTCCTGCCGCCGGTGCCGCTGCCGCGCCGCATGTGGGCCGGCGGCCGCCTGCAGTTCCGGCAAGCCCTGCCGGCGGGCGCGGCCATCTCGCGCAAATCAACCATCCTGGACGTCAATGCCAAGAGCGGCAGCAGTGGCCAGTTAGCCTTCGTCACGGTGCGCCATGAAGTGTCGGCCAAGGGCGAGATTGCCCTGACCGAGGAACACGACATCGTCTATCGCGACTTGCCTCCACCCGGCGCCAAACCTGCGCCCGGCCGGCCGGCGCCTGGCGGCGAAGCCTGGTCGCGCGAAATCGTGCCGGACCCGGTGCTGCTGTTTCGCTATTCCGCGTTGACCTTCAATGGCCACCGCATTCATTACGACCGCAGCTACGTCACCGAAGTCGAAGGCTATCCCGGCTTGATCGTGCATGGACCACTGATTGCCACGCTGCTGGTCGACCTTTTGCAGCGCAATCTGCCGCAGGCGAAGCTGGTGGATTTTTCTTTCCGCGCCGTGGGGCCGCTGTTCGATATCGAGCCCTTCACGGTTTGCGGCTTGCCGCAGGACGATGGCAAGACTGTGCAGTTGTGGGCAAAGAATGTGCGCGGCGAACTGGCAATGCAGGCCGAAGCAACGATCGCCTGACAACACGAAATACACAACGAGACATACCGTGTGCCTGGCGCGAGGCGCACGACACAAACCACAAGGCAGACCATGAGCAACGAAGCAAAACATGAGCACCAGTTCCAGGATATCCGCGACGGCGTGCGCGGCCTGTGCGAGCAATTCCCGCAAACTTATTTCCGCAAGGTGGATGAAGCGCGCGCCTATCCTGAGGAATTCGTCGAGGCGCTGACCAAGGCTGGCTGGCTGGCGGCGCTGATACCGCAGGAATACGGCGGCTCCGGCCTGTCGCTGACTGAAGCCACGGTGATCATGGAAGAGATTAATCGCGCCGGCGGCAATTCGGGCGCCTGCCACGGCCAGATGTACAACATGGGCACGCTGCTGCGCCACGGTTCGGAAGAGCAGAAGCGCTATTACCTGCCGCGCATTGCCAGCGGCGAACTGCGCCTGCAATCGATGGGCGTGACTGAGCCCACCACCGGCACCGACACCACCAAGATCAAGACCACGGCCGTGAAGAAAGGCGACCGCTATGTCGTCAATGGCCAGAAAGTCTGGATCTCGCGCATACAGCATTCCGACCTGATGATCCTGCTGGCGCGCACCACGCCGCTTGCAGAAGTGAAAAAGAAATCGGAAGGCATGTCGATCTTCCTGGTCGACCTGAAGCAGTCGATCGGCCGTGGCCTGACGGTGAAGCCGATCATGAACATGGTCAACCACGAGACCAATGAACTGTTCTTCGAAGACTTGGAAATACCGGCCGAGAACCTGATCGGCGAGGAAGGCCAGGGCTTCAAATACATCCTGACTGGCCTGAATGCAGAACGCATCCTGATTGCGGCCGAATGCATAGGCGACGGTTACTGGTTCATCGACAAGGTGACGCAATACTCGAAAGACAGGGTCGTGTTCGGCCGCCCGATCGGGCAAAACCAGGGGGTGCAATTCCCGATCGCCAAATCCTACGTCAACCTGCGTGCTGCCGACCTGATGCGCTACGAAGCGGCCCGACTTTATGATGCCCACGAGGCTTGCGGCGCCGAAGCCAACATGTCGAAAATGCTGGCTGCAGATGCATCCTGGGAAGCGGCCAACGTCTGCCTGCAATTTCACGGCGGCTTCGGCTTCGCGCATGAATATGATGTCGAGCGCAAGTTCCGCGAAACCCGGCTGTACCAGGTGGCGCCCATTTCCACCAACCTGATCCTGGCCCATGTCGCTGAACATGTGCTTGGCTTGCCGCGCTCTTTCTGAGGTACGACGATGAGACCACTGGATGGCATTACCGTCATCGCCCTCGAACATGCGATCGCGGCGCCTTTCTGCACGCGCCAGCTGGCCGACATGGGCGCGCGCGTGATCAAAGTTGAGCGCCCCGGCGTGGGTGACTTTGCGCGCGCCTATGATGACCGCGTCAAGGGCCAGGCTTCGCATTTCGTGTGGACCAACCGTTCCAAGGAGAGCCTGACGCTGGACGTCAAGCATGCCGAAGCCCCGGCTATCCTTGATGGCTTGCTGCAAAAAGCCGACGTGCTGGTGCAAAACCTGGCACCTGGCGCAAGTGCGCGGCTGGGCCTCTCTTTCGAAACCTTGAGGGAAAAATATCCGAAGCTGATCGTGTGCGACATTTCCGGCTACGGCAGCAATGGCCCGTATCGCGACAAGAAAGCGTATGACTTGCTGATCCAGAGTGAGTCCGGTTTCCTGTCCGTCACCGGCACGCCGGATGAACCAGCAAAGGCCGGTTGCTCGGTGGCTGATATTTCGGCCGGCATGTACGCCTACAGCAATATCCTGGCGGCCCTGCTGCAGCGTAGCCATACCGGACGCGGCAGCCATATCGATGTGTCCATGCTTGAATGCATGGCGGAGTGGATGTCCTATCCAATGTATTACGCTTTCCACGGCGCCCCGCCGCCGCCGCGAGCGGGTGCATCGCATGCCACCATCTATCCGTATGGCCCGTTCCCGGCCGGCGACGGCAAGACCATCATGCTCGGCTTGCAGAACGAGCGCGAGTGGGCCGTCTTTTGCAGCAAAGTCTTGAAACGCCCGGAAGTGGCGATCGATGCGCGCTTCGCGTCAAACTCTGCGCGCAATGCGGCGCGAGCAGAACTGCGCGCCATCATCGTCGATGTGTTTTCCACACTCAGCGCCGAGCAAGTCATCGCCCGGCTCGAAGAAGCGCAGATTGCAAATGCACGACTGAACGACATGCATGACGTGTGGCGCCATGAGCAGCTTGCTGCGCGCGAGCGCTGGACCGAGGTTGGCTCGCCAGCCGGCCCGATACCGGCGCTGCTGCCGCCTGGCATACCCAATACTTTCATTGCGCGCATGGACCCGGTGCCGGCGCTGGGCGAGCATACCGACGCGATCCTGGCTGAACTGGGCTACGATTCCACGCGTATCGCCGCGCTGCACGCCGGCCAGGCAGTCTGAACCCGGCCGCGCCGCAAACGCTGCAGCAGCAGGCCAACCCGAAACGAAAGAGCGAAGGAAAACTGATGAGCGACCATCCCAGCCGCGACCTGGCGGCTTTTGCCGCCGAACTGAAATTCGCCGACATTCCGGCGCCCGTGCTGCGCCGTACTGAAGACTTGCTGCTGGACTGGTTTGGCTCGGCGCTGGCTGGCCGTGGCGGGCGTCCGGTTGAAATCATCGAGCAATTCGCGCAAGCGATGGGGCCGGCCGATGGCCCGTCTGAAGTGCTGATTTCACGCCGCATGACGTCGCCACTGTTTGCTGCGATGGTGAATGCCGCTTCCTCGCATTTCGCCGAGCAGGATGACTTGCACAACAGTTCCGTGCTGCATCCGGCAACCGTGGTGTTTTCGCCGGCGCTGGCCGTGGCGCAGGCAATCGGCGCATCCGGACGCGACTTGCTCACTGCCTCTGTCGCTGGCTATGAAGTCGGGATCCGGGTCGGTGAATTCCTGGGCCGTTCGCATTACAAGATTTTCCACACCACGGCAACGGCCGGCACGCTCGCAGCCGCTGCAGCCGTGGGCCATTTGCTCAAGCTCTCGCCGGAACAAATGCTGCACGCCTTCGGCTCAGCCGGCACCCAGGCTGCCGGCCTGTGGGAATTCCTGCGCGATGCGGCTGACTCAAAGCAACTGCATACTGCCAAGGCAGCCGGCAATGGCTTGATGGCAGCCTGGATTGCGCAACGCGGTTTCACCGGCGCGGCGCACATACTGGAAGGCGCGCAAGGCATGGGTGCCGGCATGTCCACCGATGCCGATCCTTCACGCCTGACCGACCGCCTGGGCCAGCGCTGGGCCACGGCCGAAACCTCGTTCAAGTTCCATGCTTCCTGTCGCCATACGCATCCTGCCGCCGACGCGCTGTTGCAGGTGATGACGACCAACAAGCTGCAGCCGGAACAGGTGAAGCGCGTCGTCGCCCATGTGCACCAGGGCGCGGTCGATGTGCTTGGGCCCGTGGTCGATCCGCAAACCGTGCACCAGTCGAAATTCTCAATGGGCACGGTGCTGGGCCTGATCGCCAATTACGGCCAGGCCGGCCTGTCTGACTTTGAGCAAAACTATCGCGATCCGGCTGTGGTGGCCTTCCGCGACAAGGTGGAAATGCAGCTCGACCGCGATGTGGACCAGGCTTATCCAGCGCGCTGGATCGGCAAGGTCAGCGTCACCACGAATGACGGCGCAATCCTGCATTGCCGGGTGGACGAACCCAAGGGTGACCCGGGCGATACCCTGTCGCGGCCGGAATTGGAAGCAAAAGCTTTGCGCCTGGCCGGTTTTTCCGGCGCTGCCACGCCGCAGGAAATGCAGGCTGTGTTCGAGCGGCTGTGGCATATCGAGAACATGGAAAAGGTCGGGCGGCTGCTGTGAGCGCTGCTGGGAACACCGCCGGGAACGCGGACGGGAACACGGCGGGGAACGCCGCTGTGATCACATCGACCGGCCCGGTTCATCGTTCCTGGCTGTTCGTGCCGGGCAACCGGCCGGAGCGCTTCGAGCGCGCGCTGGCTTCCGGCGCGCATGCCGTCATCATCGACCTCGAAGATGCAGTGCCGGCAGAAGGCAAGGTGGCGGCGCGTGAAAACCTGCGTAACTGGCTCGGCACGAAAGCAGACGTCTACATCCGCATCAACGCCGCCGACACGGCATGGTTCGATGAAGACCTGGCGCTGTGCGGCTTGCCCGGCGTGGCTGGCATCGTGCTGCCCAAGGCTGACCAAGTGCAAGACCTGGCGCGCCTGGCTGCTGCAGGCGCGCGCCAGATATTGCCGCTGGTCGAATCCGCAGCTGGCATGTGGCAGGCCGAACAGCTTGCGCGCCAGCCGCGGGTGGCGCGGCTGGTATTCGGCACCATCGATTTCAACCTCGACATGGGCATCGATGGCGAGGATGATGAATTGCTGTATTTCCGCTCGCACCTGGTGCTGGTTTCGCGGGTGGCCGGCATTGTCGCGCCCATTGATGGCGTGTCGACCGCAATCGACGACCAGCAGGCAATCAGCCACGATACCCTGCGCGGACGCCGGCTCGGGTTTGGCGGCAAGCTATGCATCCACCCGAAACAGGTTCCTCTGGTCAACGTCGGCTATGCGCCCACGGCGGCACAAGTGGCATGGGCACGCAAGGTCGTGCAGGCTGCCGAACAGTCCGGCGGCGCGGCGGTTGCAGTAGATGGCCGGATGGTGGACCGCCCGGTTATACTGAAAGCGCAAGAGACCCTGCGCGAGTTTGGGCAAGACCACAATTAAAATTCAGGAGATATCCATGTTCTTCAAACCGTTCCAACTACTGGCCCTGGTGGCTGCCCTGTCGTCGTCCGCTGCCTTTGCGCAGGCGCCGATCGTCATCAAGTTCAGCCACGTCACGACTGCTGACACGCCCAAGGGCAAGGGCGCCGAGCGCTTCAAGGAACTGGCGGAAAAGGCGACCAAAGGCCGGGTGAAGATCGAGGTTTATCCGAACAGCACCCTGTACAAGGACAAGGAAGAACTGGAAGCGCTGCAACTGGGCGCGGTGCAGATGCTGGCGCCTTCGCTGGCCAAGTTCGGTCCGCTGGGCGTGAAGGAATTCGAAGCCTTCGACATTCCGTATATCTTCCCGAACAAGGATGTGCTGTACCGCGTGACCGAAGGCCCGGTCGGACGCAACCTGATGAAAAAGCTGGAATCCAAGGGCATCACCGGCCTGGCTTACTGGGACAACGGCTTCAAGGAAATGACGGCCAACAAGCCGCTGCGCACGCCGGCCGATTTCAAGGGCTTGAAAATGCGGATCCAGTCGTCCAAGGTGCTGGATGCGCAATTCCGCTCGTTGGGCGCCAATCCGCAAGTGATGGCTTTCTCGGAGGTTTACCAGGCGCTGCAGACGGGCGTGGTGGACGGCACCGAGAACACGCCTTCCAACATTTACACCCAGAAAATGCATGAGGTGCAAAAGCACCTGACCGTGTCGGACCACGGCTACATCGGTTATGCCGTCATCGTGAACAAAAAATTCTGGGACGGCTTGCCGGCTGACGTGCGTGGCCAGCTTGAGGGCGCGATGAAGGAAGCCACGCGCTACACCAACGCCATTGCCCAGACTGAAAACGCGCAGGCGCTGGACAACATCAAGAAAGCTGGCAAGACGCAAGTCTATGTGCTGAACGATAAAGAGCGCGCCGAATGGCGCAAGGCGATGCTGCCGGTGCGCAAGGAAGTCGAGTCACGTGTCGGCAAGGAAGTATTGCAAGCTGTGGACAAGGAATCGGCCGCGCTCGGCTTCAAGTAAACCTGGTAGCAAGTGCCGGCCGGCCTTTTCGCGCAGCAGCGCGAGGGTCGGGTTGGCGGGCAGGGCCGGTTCGCCGGCCCTGGTTTTTTCAACCCACTGAACATGGCGCGACGTGGAGACTATCCAGATCACCAGCTGGGAAGATTTCGTCTCGCTGTCCGCGCAGCTGGACGGCTGGGCTTTTCGCGGGCACCAGGATGAACGCTGGCCCCTGATCAGCTCGCTCACGCGCTACCTGTATGACTTCGTGCCCAACCGCAAAGGCTGGCGTGCGCGCGAGGAAAGGGCAATTCGCATCTTCCGGCGCAAGGCGCATAACTACCTGCCGGACGCGAATGTGCTGGATGAAGACTTGCGCTGCCTGGCACTGATGCAGCATCACGGCGCGCCGACGCGCTTGCTCGATTTCACCAAATCGCCTTTCGTCGCGGCTTTTTTCGCGCTGGAAAAGGCAACCTCCAATGCCGCCGTATTTGCGCTCAACACGCCAGTGTTGTACAACGCCACGCCGATTGGCCGCCCGGAATTGACGCGCGATGAAATCGATCCGCGCCGCAAGGGTAATTTCGAGCGCCACTTCATCGACAATCATGAAGAAGTGATCTGGATTGGCGAGCCGACCCAGATGGACCGGCGCTTGGTGGCGCAATCCGGCACCTTCGTTTTGCCAGGCGTGATCGACAAATCGCTCGACCGCATCCTCGCGCAGTACGGCACCAGGGAAACGCTGATCAGCAAGATCGTGCTGCCGCAAGCCATGCGCGATGAAGCCATGCGCGCGCTGTACCGGATGAATATCACCAATTCCACGCTGTTCCCGGACCTGGAAGGCTTGGCGCGTTCGATTGCGTTCGAGCTGGAAATCATCTGGCCGGGCTTGATCGACGATCCCTCCTACAGCATGCGCGCCGGGCCAGATCCAGCCACCGGCTGAGTGGCGCTGCCGCCATCCCCCTCCGACGCTTTCGAGCATTCGCAAGCCGGGACATTGCCCTTGCGTTATGATCTGCGACTTGCCTGCATGACAGGCATTCCTGTCGTGCAGCATTATCAAACTGATCGATGTCTTCCAGCCAGCCACTACCCTTTACCGCACTTTCCCCTGTTGACCTGCGCAAGTTGATGATCGGGCTGATGCTGACGCTGCTGATGGCGGCGTTGGACCAGACCATCGTTGCCGCCGCCTTGCCGCGCATCGCCTCCGACATACAAGGCTTCGAATGGCTGGCCTGGGTCGTGTCCGGTTACCTGGTGGCGGCCGCGGTGGCCACGCCAATTTTCGGCAAGCTCGGCGACCTGTACGGACGGCGCCTGATGCTGTTATGGGCGACCTGGATTTTCCTGATCGCGACCGTGGGCTGCGCGCTGGCCGACTCGATGCCGCTGCTGGTGGCGGCGCGGGTGCTGCAAGGCATAGGCGGCGGCGGTATCTTTTCGATGACGCAGGCGGCGGTGGCAGATGTGGTCACGCCGCGCGAACGCGGCCGTTACCAGGGTTATTTCAGCATCACGTATGCCACCGCCAGCGTGGCCGGGCCGGTGCTGGGCGGCTTGCTGACCAAGCACCTGGGCTGGCCCTGGATATTCTGGATCAACCTGCCGTTGGGCTTGGCGGCGCTGGTCATTGCCCGCAACAGCTTGCGCCGCCTGCCGGTGCCGCATATCAAGAGCCAGGTCGATTATCTTGGCGCGGTGCTGCTGTGCACGGGTTTGGGCGCCGGCATGACGGCCGTGACCCGGGTCGGGCAGGGGGCGGCCTGGTTGTCGCCCACCAACCTGTGGCTGTTTGGCGCCTGCTTCCTGGTTCTGGGGCTGTTCGTGCTGCAGCAGATCCGCTCGGCGCAACCGATTTTCCCGCTCAGCCTGTTCCGCATTCCCCTGATCGCCTTGTGCCTGACCATCCTGTTCTTCAGCTTTTCGCAGCTGATCACGGTGGCGATCCTGGTGCCGCTGCGTGCGCAGATGGTTGCCGGCCTGGGCGTGGATGCGGCCGCGCTGCAACTGGTGCCGCTGACGCTGGGCAGTCCCTTTGGCGCTTTCCTGGGTGGCTGGCTGATTGGCCGCACCGGGAAATACAAGCCCGCCATGGTGATTGGCGCCTGCCTGTTGCCGCTGGCGCTGACCGGCGTGGCGCTGATCGATCCCGCCAATGTGGTGCTGACCTGCATGGCGCTGATGCTGACCGGCTTTTCAATTGGCATTCAACTGCCGACCTCGCTGGTGGCGATACAGCATGCGGCGCCGCGCGCGCATATCGGCATTGCCACGGCCAGCACCACGTTTGCCCGGCAATTGGGGGCTTCGGTTTTCGTGGCCGTCGTCACTGCCGTGCTGATGGGCGCCATGGGCGACTCTGCGATCGGCACGTCGCTGGCCGGGTCGGGTGCGGAATTGATGAAGGAACTGGTTGGCCACGACATCGCAAAAATGCCGCCCGCCGAGCGCGCTGAACTGGCGGCTGTTGCCAGCGGCGCCTTCCGCCACGCGCTGCTGCTGTGCGCCTGCTTGCCCCTGATTTCCCTGGCGCTGGTATGGAAGCTGCCCAACCACATCCTGCACGACAAGTCTTGACGAGGTCTTGCCATGTCCCCTTTCTGGCCCGCCTGTCCTTATGTCCCGGAAGATCGCCAGGCTAATGGCAGCGTGCGCATCAGCGATGCTTTCCTGCGCGCCCTGTGGCTGCGGCCAGAAGTGGCGCCAGTCGAAGAATCCTGCGCCAGTGAGCGCGCCCTGCATGCGCAACTGCTGAAGACGCCGCGCGAACTGCCAACGGCTGCGCGGCTGGCCAGGCTTTCGGATGCGGATGCGCGCGACAATTACAGCGTGCTGGCGGCCTTCGTCGGCCGTTTGCTTGCTGCGCCCTCGGCTGAAGAAGCCTATCGCGCCATCTTCGATGGCAACAAGGTCGAGGTGGCGCCGCTTTTCATCGACCTGCTGGTTGAACTGATCCTGCGTAACCTGCTTGAAGGCTGCGACGATGCCTGGCAAGTGCGCGCGGCCGAGCTGCTGTTCCTTGCGCAAAAGGTAGCGATACAGCAGGGCGCGGTGATGCTGGCAGACCTGCAAGCCGTGGAGCGCCATGCCTCCGGTGCCGCCTTTGGCACGCTCGGCAAGCTGTTGGTCGATGCAAAAATCAAGCCGCGCAATGTACCGCTCGACGTGCTCAACGAAGACAACAAGGCAGGTTTCCTGGTACGCAGCGGCGCGCATGACATGGTGCTGCCTTTCCAGCGCGGCAGCGCCGGGCTGGCTGCGTTTTGCCGCGTGCTGGAAAAATGGATTGCGCACTTTTGCCAACTGCAAGTGGAAATCAAGCCGATTGCCGCTATTGAGGAAGCGCAGTGGGCGTGGCATATCGGGCTGGATGCGCAAGCCAGCGCCTTGATGAACGACTTGTATGAAGGACGCGCGCTTGATGCAGCGCGCCAGCACCGTTTGCTGGCCCTGTTCGAGATGCGCTGCCAGCAGCCGCAGCGCTTGCAAGACCGGGTGCGCGGTCGCGCCATCTATCTTGCCTGCGCCATGACGCCAGAGGAAACGCTGCGCATCAAACCGCAGAACCTGCTGCTGAACATGCCGCTGGCGCAGTAAGGGCATGGTAGCGGCCTGGTAGCGGCGCAGTGGCAGGCCAGGCGCCGGGTCGGACGGCCTCGACCTGCTCGCGCCGGCCGCCGCACCAGCCTACACCGGTTCCCGGTCCGGCTCCTGCGGCGCCACGTCGCGTTCCAGCAACTGCCGGATATGCGCGGCAATGGTTTCCCGTCCGGGCTTGTCGATCATCGTTGCGTGCGTGCCGCCGACATAAACCACATCCAGGCTTTCCGACAAGCCTTCCCAGCCATAGCCGCGCGGCTCCCCCGGCCAGCGCGAATTCGACACATACAGCGTAACCGGCACCGGCAGCCAGCTCGCGCGCCACTTGCGCAGGGCTTCGAAGCGCAAATCCTTGGTCATGCGATTGCGGAAGCGGAATGCGATCCGGTTTGCGTGCCGGTTCAGCAGGGTGCAGGTAAAGCGCAATAGCCGGTATTGTTTGACGCGCACCAGCAAGCTGATGCAGCCGGCAATGATTTGCGCCGGTATGCCGGTCTCGGGCAGCATTTCATCGGGCTGCCAGATCGGTCGCGTGTCCGCCACGTCCCAGCGCCGGCTGTCAAGCAAGGCCAGCATGCCGACCTTGTGGCCAGCTTCGACCAGCCGCCGCGCCAGTTCAAAGGCGACGATGCCGCCGAATGAATAGCCCGCCAGCCGGTATTGCTGTTGCGGCGGGTCGGCACACACTTGCCTGAAGGCGGCATCGACGATGGCATCGAAACTGCAATCGCTTTGCATGGTGTCGCGCCAGCCAGGATAATCGATCAGCTTGAAACGCACGCTGTCACCGAATGCAGCACGGAAGCGCAGCTGCATCGGATCGTCGCCCAGGATGCCCGGCACCAGGTAGATCAGCGGCGCGCCGGGATTCCTGCTGACCGACGATACGGTTTGCGAGGGCGCGGCGATTTCACTGGCCAATGCATGCTCAAGTTCGCTCGGGCGCGACGCACGTCCCATCGCATCCAGGCCGAGCTTGAAGCCGAGCGCTTCCTCAATGTGAAACCACAATTCCAGCGCCTTGAGCGAATCGCCGCCGCATTCCTCGAAGGGCAGGTCGAGCCGGTAGCCATCTGCGCCCAGCACTTTGCCCCAGGCCAGCTTGACAGCGTCGCGCACCGCTTTGTCCATCTTCGGGTCAATGGCCGCCGACGCAGGCTTTCCGGGCCGCGCGCTGCGCCCGGTGTTGCGCTCGCCAGCCTGTGCCGGCTGTCCCGGACTGCGTCCCCGCGCCAGCGCCTGCTGGAATTCCTGGTCCAGCTTGTGCAGCGCGGCCAGGTCAGGTTTGAAACCCGGCAGTTGCGGGATCGAGGGCAGGCGGTAGATCTGGGCCGGCTGCATGAAGCCGGGAACCCGGCCCGCCAGCAGGCTGCGCAAATCATCCACCAGCAGTGCATCCGCATCGCGGGCAGCGATGAAAGCCACCAGCGCCACGGTTTCCTCACCAGCCTTGCGCGCGATGACGGCGACATCGTCTACCGCCGCATGGCCGCGCAAGATGGCTTCCACTTCACCCGTGTCGACCCGTTGCCCATGTATTTTGATCTGCCGGTCCTTGCGGGCTGTCAGCTCCCACAGGCCGTCGCTGCGCCGGCGCAGCATGTCGCCGGTGTGCAGTATGCGCAACGCGGGGTCATGTTCATCGGTCTTGAAAGCGCCGGGGCGCAAGGCGCCATCCTGCCATTGCCCCATGGCCAGGTAGCTGCTGCGCACCACCAGCTCGCCAAATTCCCCTTCCGGGCAGGGTTGGCCAGCCTCATCCAGGAGGCAGAAATCCGCTTCCGGCCGTGGATAGCCCACAGGCACGCGCGGCCCGTCGGGTTGCCAGTGGCGCGGCACGAACCACTGGAACACGGCCGGCATTTCAGTGGCGCTGAAGCTGGCGAGGAAATGGCAAGTGGGCGGGGCGACTTCGCGGAACAGTTTCAGGTCGCTTGAAAGGGTGATATCGCCGCCGATGCGCAACACCCGCAGGCTGGCCAAGGCCGCGGCCGCGCCCGGCGCGCGCAGCAGCATCCTCAGCAAGGCAGGGACGATGTAGCAGATCGTGACCCGGCGCGCGGCCAGGATGTGCAGCACGCCATGCAAGCCATCGCGCTGCGGGTCGCAGATGGCCAGCGTCGCGCCATTGAGCAGGGCCGCGAACATTTCCCGTTCGCCGGCAATGGTGCCGGGCGAACTCAGCAGCAGCACACAGTCGGATGGGTTCAGGTGGCTGGAGTTGGTTGCTTCGCATACCCGTTGCAGCAAGGCGCGCTGGTTGTTGCAGATGCCTTTTGGCTGACCGGTGCTGCCTGAGGTGTACAGGATTACGGCGGGCGCCCACACGTCCGCCATTTGCCGGATTGGCCCGGCCGGCTCCGCTTCGGCGCCGCTTGCCAGGATTACCGCCATGTCGGGCGGCAGCATGCCAGCGGGCGGTTCGGCGCTGGCAATCACCAGGGTGGCGCCGGCATCGTGAAGGATGGAAGCGATGCGCGCAGCCGGATATTTGGGATCGACCGGAATATAAGGCCGCCCGGCCGCCAGGCAGGCAAGGGCGGCGATCGGGAAATAGATTTCCTGGCCGATCAGGATGCCCACAGGTTGCCGGTCGGCATGCCGGGCTAGCCGGCACGCCAGCGCGTCCACGCGCGACAACGTTTCTGCGTAAGTGAGTTGCGACCGATTGTCGACCAGCGCTATGCGATCGGGGTATGTCGTAGCCGCACGTAGGAAGTGACCAAAGACTGGCTGTTCAATCCATTCCGGCTCGAAAGCCTGGAATTGAAGGCCCGCAGGGCCGTTGAAATCCGGGGGGAGCGGGTTGGCCGCGTGGCTCCACTGATACATGCTGACCTCTTGCCGGAAGATATTCAGTTGCCTGCCGGGTCAGGATGCGTTTCTGACAGATGCGTACATCGCCGGCTCGAGCGCCTAGAATCTCTCCCCGCCGCCCAGCCGATCTGATCGCACTCAAATATGAATGGATTGTTCGCGTTCGCGAGGGTCCAGCTGGTGCGTGCGGCAAAGTGCCGGGCTTTCAGCGACCGATGTTGTTAATAATCGAATGACTTGTTCGATTGATTAACTGGCGTGAGCCCGGGACGCCCGATCATCCACGGGTTGGCAAAAATATCCTTCGCTGTTTCAAATAATTACCTATGTGCAATATTCTATGATTTCTGGCTCCCCCTCGGCTGGTTGGCAAATAAATCGGAATTGCCATCATCTTTACGATTTGTGATCTGATATATCTCAACGGTAACATTTGTTTCCATTAGGAAATTACTAACTGCCGTGCGGTTTAGCCGTGTCCTCCATATTGTTAAACGGTGCCAAAAGTTTGTTACGTTACAAAAAAAGTTAATAGCTGTCATCGTTGCATGTAGGAATTAGCTTCAGCTTCATGTAAGATTTCCTCCGTGAAAGAGTGTCCATAAAAAGACTCTCCTGCCTCAAGTCTGTTGCGTTGCAGCAAATTTAATTGGTAGTAATCGGGGAAAAGCATGGCGAAAAAGACGGTTCCGGACGCTAACCTTAAGCGCAAAAACATACGGCGCAAGGTTAAGGTCGAGATAGACAAGGCGGGCATGGCAGCCGCCGCACTCGGCACGTTCCTGATCGCAGAGCAAGTCCATGCTGCAGAGCAAAATACCGACGAACAAAAATCAGCTCTCGAAAGCCAGGCCCAAGTTGCATCGGCAGCCGAAGAACTCCCCGCTGAGGCGCTTGCAACAGATATTGAACAGCTAGCGCAAGAGCTCGCCGGCCTTGAACTCCCTTCAGAAGAACTGCCGGCGTCTGCGGAATTGCCGGTTGCCGACCTTGATGGCGTGATCCTGTCGCAGGCTTCCCCGGCCATCGATCTGCCGGCCGGTGTCGATGCAAAGACGACGATGGTGGACGCCGGCGGCTCAGCCGGAACCGGCGGTGCAGCCGCGGCAGGCGAAGGCGCAGCAGCCGCATCTGCGGCCGGCGGCGGCCTGGCTTCAGCGGCGGGTGGCTTCGGCCCCTTGGTCGCTGGCTCAATTCCGCTTGGCGCAGCTGTGGCAGGCGGCGCGCTTGCAGCCGTGGCAGTTGCAGGCGCAGGTGGCGGTGGTGGCGGCGGAAGCCTGTTGAGCGGCAATCCGCTCACCGCGATCAAGGGCTTGGTCAGCGACGCCAACGTGGCCGGCGCCAAAGTTTATTACGACAGCAACGATGACGGCATCGCACAGGATGGCGAGCAAATTGCCGTTACTGACGCGAAGGGTGCTTACACCGCCTCCGTCGACCTGACCACCGGTCACAAGATCATCATCAAGGGCGGCGTCGACATCGTCACCGGCCAGACC
>JAQGMC010000083.1 GCA_028292545.1 Paucimonas sp. | reverse complement strand
TCCACCGCCTTGCACATGTCGTAAATCGTCAGCAGGCCGACCTGTACGGCAGTCAGCGCTTCCATTTCCACGCCAGTCTTGCCTGCGGTTTCGGCACGCACGGTGCAGCGTATGCTCGCGTTCGCCGCATCGATATCGAACTCGGCGCTGACATGGGTGAGGGCCAGCGGATGACATAAGGGGATCAGGTCGCTGGTGCGCTTGGAAGCCATGATGGCTGCGATGCGTGCGATGCCCAGCACATCGCCTTTCTTGGCGCTGCCGGACTGGATAATCGCCAGTGTTTCCGGCTTCATGCGTATCGTGCCGGTGGCGATCGCCACGCGGTGGGTATCGGCCTTGCTGCCAACATCGACCATGTGCGCCTGGCCGGCGGCGTCGAAATGGGTCAGGCCTGCATTGGCGGCGCTGTCTTTGCTGTCCACGCGTTTCCTTTTTTTCTGGCCGCGGCGAACGGTGCGGCGAAGCAAAAATGTCCGCCTGTGCGGCGTGATACCTGCTGTTACGAAGCCGCGCGCCAGATCAAATGCCCGGCTTCGGGCAGGCGGTTATCATAGCATTGTGAGCACCTCCGCCTTTCCTGCCCGGCAGCATGTTGACCACCGTTCGCCGGTGGGCTGCGCGCGCCCCACGCGTTTGTTGCGTGCGGTTTGCGCCTTGCTGTGTGCAACATTCATGGTGGCGCCCCTGCCGGCGCAGAACCTGCCCAACCTGGGCGATACCGAGCGCAGCGAATTGTCGCCGGTGATGGAGCGCAAGCTCGGCGAGCGCATCATGACCGACCTGCGCCGCGACAAGGATTACCTCGACGACCGGCCCTTGCAGGAATACCTGAATTCGCTCGGCACTTCGCTGATCAATGCGCGGCCGGAAACCCGGGGCGAAGCGTCGTACGACTTTTCCTTCTTCGCCGTGCGCGACCCGATGCTCAATGCCTTTGCCTTGCCGGGCGGATTCATCGGCGTGCATACGGGCTTACTGCTGGCGGCGCAAAACGAATCGGAACTGGCTTCCGTGCTGTCGCATGAGATTGGCCACGTTTCACAGCGGCATATTGCGCGCATGATCGGCAACCAGCGCCAGGATTCGCTGATTCCACTGGCGGGTATCCTGCTGGCGGCGCTGACCGCGCGCGCCAGCCCCGACATGGCCAGCGCAGCGCTGATGGGCGGACAGGGACTGGCGATCCAGCGCCAGCTCAACTTCAACCGCGAAGCAGAACGCGAAGCCGATCGCGTCGGCTTGCAAATCATGCGCGACGGCGGCTACGACACTTCCGGCATGGTGGCTTTCTTTGGCCGCTTGCAGTCGTCGGCGCGCAGCTTCAACGACACCGCGCCTGCTTACCTGCGCACCCATCCGCTGACCACCGAGCGCATCGCCGACATCCAGGCCCGCATCAACAATGACCGCTACCGCCAGCATGCCGACAACGGTGACTTCCAGCTGATGCGCGCCCGGGCGCGGGTGCTGCAGGATACGTCGGCCCAGGGCTTGCGCGAGGCGGCAGCCTTCTTCCAGAACCAGGTACAGCAGCGCAACCGCGCGCAATTGCCGGCGGCCCGTTATGGCCTGGCCCTGGTGGCCTTGCGCCAGGGCGATGCGCCGCGCGCCCAGGCCTTGCTCGACGAGGCGCGCGGCCCGGATCGCGCCAACGGCAGCGCTGCTATGGCCAGCCTGGCCATAGAGGTGGCTGCTGGCGCGCGACGGCATGACGATGCGGTGAAACTTGCTGACGAGGCGCGGCGCCGCTTCCCGCTTTCGCGCGGCATCGCCGCCCAGTACGGCGAAGCGCTGCTGCAAGCCGGCCGCAATGACGAGGCGGTGCGCTACCTGCGCGACCAGGTCGAGCTCTACCGCAATGAAGCCGATATGCAGCAAAAGCTGGCGCGCGCCTATGCCGCCCAGGGCAAGCTCGCGCTGCAGCACATGGCGCTGGCCGAATCCTACGCCTTGGGCGGAGGCATACCGGCGGCGCTGGACCAGTTGGCGCTGGCGCGGCGGGCGCCGGATGCCTCCTTTTACGACCAGTCGGTGATTGACGCGCGCGAGCGCGACCTGCGTGCCCAGCGCCTGGAGCAGTTGCGCGATGAAACCGGCCGCCGGTGAGGCGGGCCGCATCCTTCAGGTTTTGTCGCCTGGCTCAAGCCGGGGCTGAGGATCGAAGCCAAAGCGCGCCGCCAGTTGCGCGCGGCCAAGCCGCTCGACCGGCAGCGCATGGCCGTCATGCATGAACGACAGCGCGCCTGCGTCTTCGCCGTCGATCCAGGCGGCCAGCAGGTTTTCATCCAGCGCGCGGCCATCCAGTTCCAGCTGCGGCAGCAACTGCTCCAGGTCACGGTCATCCAGCGCCGCGCAGTGCCGGGCTGTTGCCAGCACCAGGTTGCCTTCCGGCGTCAGCACCACGCTTTGAAGTGCGCCCAGTGCTTCGCCGGTATGCAGCGCCAGGCCAGCCACCGGGTCGGTATGGCAAATGAAAGGCGTCAGTTCCAGGTCCACATACACGCGCTGCGGCCCGTTCTGGAAATACCAGCGTCCCGCGTCATCGGCCAGGTAGTTGCGATTGATGAAGCCGAGCAGGGTCGGGTTGCGGATACGGTCGCCGGCAAGGCCGGCAGCCTGGGCCCGTTCGTCACGCATGCGCCAGTTGCCGCGCGCATCCAGCGCCAGCCAGCCGGTGCAATGCGGCACGTTGGGCCATTTGGCCATTGCTTGCCTGACGATTTCGTCCATGAGTGCAATGAAGCTGCGCCGGAGTGAAGGAGGGGGCCAGTGTAGCGCAGCGCCGGCTGCGTTTTCAGCGCCGCGACTTGACGCGGTCGCGGCCGGCCGCCTGGCGCCGGTTCAGGGCGCGACTTCCTGCAGGAAGCGCACCAGCCGCCGCGGCAGCCAGTCGATCGCACCGGGCAGCATGCCGTGCGCAAAGCCGACATGGCCGCCATGCGCCGGATACTCCAGCAGCACGCAGGGCGCGGCTGCGCGCGGCAAGTGGCGCGCCGGCAGGAAGGGATCGTTTTGCGCATTCAGCACCAGGGTCGGCACCCGGATGTCATCCAGCACATGGCGTGCGCTGGCCCGGTTCCAGTAATCGTCGGTATCGCGATAGCCGTGCAGGGGCGCCGTCACTACATTGTCAAAGGCATGCAGGTCGCGCGCCGCCAGCATCGCATCGCGGTCGAACAGGCCGGGGAACTGGTCGAGCTTCAGCAGGCACTTCGGTTTCAGGCTCTGCAGGAACATGCGGGTATAGATCCGGTTCGCGCCGCGCGACAGGGCCGCGCCGCCAGCGGCCAGGTCGAGCGGGGCCGATACGGCGCAGGCAGCATCGACCACGCCCTCGGCCGCATGCTGCGATTCCCCCAGCCAGCGCAGCAGCGCATTGCCGCCCAGCGAGACGCCGGCTGCATACAGGCGCGGCCAACCGGCTTGTGCGCGTTCGCCGGCAAAGCGGCGCAGCACCCAGTCTATTTCTGCCGCATCGCCGGAGTGGTAGAAACGCGGCGCCAGGTTGGGTTCGCCGGAACAGCCGCGAAAATGCGGCACGGCGCCCGACCAGCCCAGGCTGGCGGCCATTGCCATCAGCGCGCTTGCATAGTGACTGCGCGACGAACCTTCCAGGCCGTGGAACAGCACCAGCATCGGCTGGCCCGGCTGGCCGTCGATGCGGTCAACGTCGATGAAGTCGCCATCCGGCGTGGGCCAGCGCTCACGGCGAAATGGCAGCCGCGGCCGGGGTATGCAGGTGGCGGGCCAGATGGTTTGCAAGTGGCCGCCAGGCAGCCAGCGGGGCGGCAGGTAGTCGTGGGACAAGTGGTTGGCCTGTTGCGAACCAGCGAAGGCGGATTGCGAACCGGGGCCGGCGCGGCAGCGCGCCGCGCCGCCGGTTCAGTGGCCGTGCGCCTTTGCGCCCGGCGCCAGCCGGTACACGGTGCTGCAGTAAGGGCACCTGGCTTCGTTGTTCTCAGCCATGTCGAGATAGACGCGCGGGTGCGTCGACCAGACTGGCATGGCTTTGTTGGGGCAGAAAGCGGGCAAGTCTTTGGTGTCGAGTATGACCGCGCTGTCCGGTTGTGACGGGTTCATTGCAATGCTCCGATGACTCAGCTACTGGAATGTTCAAACGTATTTTGGGGTTGGGCCGTGTTCGCCGCCGCAGCGCCGCCAGCGCCGGGCGCAGCATCATGCCGGTCCCGGGTGGCGCGCGCTGCGCTTCAGACCTTGGTCAGCCAGTGCGCATATTGCGGGGCGCGGCCGGCAACGACTTCGAAGAACAGGCTTTGCAGCTTCTCGGTGACCGGGCCGCGGCTGCCGGCGCCGATGACACGGTTGTCGAGCTCGCGAATCGGCGTAATCTCGGCTGCGGTGCCAGTGAAAAACGCTTCATCGGCGCAGTACATTTCATCGCGCGTGATGCGTTTTTCTATGACTTCGATACCGCTGTCGCGCGCCATTGTCAGCACCGCGTCGCGCGTGATGCCATCCAGGCAGGAAGCCAGGTCGGGCGTATAGATCTTGCCGTTGCGCACGATGAATACATTTTCGCCCGAGCCTTCGGACACATAGCCATCGGTGTCGAGCAGCAGCGCTTCATCGTAGCCGTCGGCCAGCGCTTCCTGGTTGGCGAGGATGGAATTGATGTAGTAGCCGCTCGCCTTGGCCCGCACCAGCGACACGTTCACATGATGGCGCGCGAAAGACGACGTCTTCACCCGTATGCCCTTGGTGATGCCTTCTTCGCCGAGATAGGCGCCCCAGGGCCAGGCCGCGATCGCGACGTGGATGGTATTGCCCTTGGCCGCCACGCCCATTTTTTCAGAGCCGACCCAGATCAGCGGCCGCAGGTAGCAGGATTCAAGCTGGTTGGCGCGCACCACTTCAATCTGCGCCGCCATCAGCGTTTCCATGTCATACGGCACGGCCATCTGGAAGATCTTGGCGGAATTGAACAGCCGCTTCGTATGTTCCTTGAGGCGGAAGATCGCAGTGCCTTCCGCCGTCTTGTAGGCACGCACGCCTTCGAATACCGCCATGCCGTAATGCAGGCTGTGGGTCAGGACATGGACGGTGGCGCTGCGCCAGTCGACCAACGCACCGTCCTTCCAGATTTTGCCGTCGCGGTCAGCCATGGACATGCTTGCATTCTCCTGAAAGATTTTGTCGCAAAGCAGCGATTTTAACGGATTCACTCACAGGTGGGCCCGACAAGCGCCGCTTTTTGCCGGCCGCGCGCAGCCAGCAGCAAGCGTTGCGGCCAATCACCCCAAGCGATTGTCGCTACAATAGCAAGCTGCGTTTCGGCAGCTGTTGGCAAAAGCGTCATGCCTTTGTCGCGCGCCTTTCCTGATTCCTGATTCCTTATTCCTGAATTTCCCCGGTCTGGCCGTGCAAGCGGCTGCACATGCCAAGCGGTCCGATGAGCCAACAACCACCAGCGGTCGTACCTGCACCATCCCACTGTCCGGCCGACCTGGCAAAAATCGAGCGCCGCGAATACCGGAATGCGCGGCGCGCCATTGCCGGCGCCTTGCCGGGTATCTTTGCCTGGTCGGTTGTCACCGGCATGGCGATGGTCAAGACCGGCCTGACCACGGCCCAGGCGCTGGGCATGACCTTCATTGTCTTCGCCGGCTCGGCACAACTGGCGGCGCTGCCCCTCATTGCAACCGGCGCGCCGGTGATGGTGGTGTTTGCCACGGCCCTGGTGGTCAACCTGCGCTTCGTCATTTTCGCCGCCAGTACCGGACCGCATTTCGCGCACCTGCCGTGGTACCGCCGCATGATGTTCGGCTATATCAACGGCGACCTGACGATGGCAAATTTTCCGCTGCGCTTTCCAAACGATACGGTGGCGAACACGATCGGCAAGATCGGCTATTTCACCGGTTGCAGCTACAACAACTGGCTGGCCTGGCAAGTGGGCGCGGTGGTCGGCATCCTGCTCGCCGGGCAGATACCGGAATCGTGGAATATCGGCTTTGCCGGCACGCTGGCGCTGTTGGGCTTGCTGATTCCGCTGGTGTCGAACCTGCCGGGGCTGGTGGGCGTGCTGGCGGCCAGTGCCCTGGCGCTGGCCTTGCATCACCTGCCTTACCGCCTGGGCATGCTGGTTGCGGTGATTGCCGGCGTTGCGGTTGCGATGGGTGTCGAAGCTGCGACCAAACGCGCCCCGCAGCGGAGTACGCCAGCATGAGCGGCCAGGAAGTCTGGCTCGCCATCCTCGCGCTGGCACTGGCAACGGTGCTTACGCGCTGCTCGTTTTTCCTGCTTTCCGGCGTGCGCCTGCCGTCGCGCCTCTTGCATGGCTTGCGTTATGCGCCGGCCGCGGCGCTGGCGGCGATCGTGGTGCCGGATTTGCTGATCTCGGACGGCCAGGTCACATTCAGCCTGGCCAATCCGAAATTGCTGGCGGGTGTCGCAGCGCTGGTGTTTTTCCTGTGCACGCGCCACCTGCTGGGCACCATCCTGTTCGGCATGCTGGCGTTCACCCTGCTGCGCCTGTTCCTGTAGTGCCGGGCGGCAGCGGCGAAACGGCTTTGTGCCCGGTTCGCTGGGGTAGAATACCGGCTTTTCCATCTCGCTGATCCTACCTGGCCCCCATGCAATTCAAGCGTTTAAGCGACCTGGCCGCCCAAGGCCAATTACGCGGCAAGCGTGTCTTCATCCGTGCCGACCTCAACGTGCCGCAGGACGATGCCGGCAATATTACCGAAGACACCCGGATCCGGGCCTCGGTGCCCGCCATATCGGAAGCGCTGGCTGCCGGCGCGGCGGTGATGGTGACGTCCCACCTGGGGCGCCCGACCGAAGGCGAGCTCAAACCTGAAGATTCGCTGGCGCCGGTTGCGCAGCGCCTGTCCGAATTGCTGGGCCGTCCGGTGCCCTTGCGGCGCGACTGGGTCGATGGCGTGGACGTCGCACCGGGCGAGGTGGTCTTGCTGGAAAACTGCCGCACCAACAAGGGCGAGAAAAAGAATAGCGACGAACTGGCGCAGAAAATGGCGCGCCTGTGCGACGTCTATGTGAACGATGCTTTCGGCACCGCGCACCGGGCCGAAGCCACCACCCACGGCATCGCCAAATACGCGCCCATCGCCTGTGCCGGCCCGCTGCTGGCAGCCGAACTCGATGCGCTGGGCCGCGCGCTGCTTGCGCCGCGCCGGCCGCTGGTGGCCATCGTCGCGGGGTCCAAGGTGTCGACCAAGCTCACCATCCTGAAAACCCTGGCCGAGCGGGTCGACAACCTGATCGTGGGCGGCGGCATCGCCAATACTTTCATGCTGGCTGCCGGCCTGCCGATCGGGAAATCGCTGGCCGAACCTGACCTGGTTGAAGATGCCCGCGCGATCATCGCGATGATGCAGCGGCGCGGCGCCTCGGTGCCGATCCCAGTTGACGTCGTCTGCGCCAAGGAATTCTCGGCGCAGGCCGAGGCAATCGTGCGCAATGCGGCCGACGTGCAAGCTGATGACATGATCCTCGACATTGGCCCGAAGACGGCCGCCATGCTGGCCGGGCAACTGGCGCAAGCCGGCACCATCGTCTGGAACGGTCCGGTCGGCGTTTTCGAATTTGACCAGTTCGGGCAGGGCACGCGCGCGTTGGCGCAAGCCATTGCCGCGTCTTCCGGATTTTCAATTGCTGGTGGCGGCGACACGCTGGCCGCCATCGCCAAATACGACATTGCCGACAAGATTGGCTATATTTCCACCGGCGGTGGTGCTTTCCTCGAGTTTTTGGAAGGGAAGACCCTGCCGGCGGTCGAAGTGCTGGAACAACGCGCGGCCTGAAACAGAGCGGCTGCCACACCCTGGGAAACGGCATGCAAAGAGCGACGAAAATCGTAGTCACCATCGGCCCCGCATCCAGCGATGAGCAAACGCTGATGCGCATGATCGAGGCCGGGGCGGATGTCGTCCGGCTCAATTTTTCGCATGGCAAGGCGCAAGACCATATCGACCGTGCCGCGCTGGTGCGCAAGGTGGCCGCGGCCGCCGGGCGTGAAATCGCTGTCATGGCTGACCTGCAGGGCCCGAAAATCCGCGTCGGCAAATTCGAGCACGGCCGGGTGCAGCTGGAGAAGGGCGCGAAATTCACGCTCGACGCCGATTGCGAGCTTGGCAACGACAGTATCGTTGGCCTCGACTACAAGGATTTGCCGCGCGACCTGAAAGTGGGCGATGTGCTGTTGCTCAATGATGGCCTGGTGGTGCTGGTAGTCGACCGGGTGCAGGGCAGCCAGGTGCAGACTACCGTGCGCGTCGGTGGGGAACTGTCCAACAACAAGGGCATCAATCGCCAGGGCGGTGGCCTGACCGCCGCAGCCCTGACGGCCAAGGACATGGAAGACATCAAGACGGCAATGAGCTTCCAGGCCGACTATGTCGCCGTCTCGTTTCCGAAAAGCGGCACTGACATGGTGATGGCGCGCCAGTTGGCCAATATCGCTGGCGAGCCGTATAGCCATCGGCCGCTGATGATTGCCAAGATCGAGCGCGCGGAAGCCATTCCTGCGCTGCAGGATATCCTCGACCATTCCGACGGCATCATGGTGGCCCGCGGCGACCTGGCAGTGGAAGTGGGCAATGCGGCGGTGCCGGCGCTGCAAAAGCGCATGATCCGCATGGCGCGCGCCTCCAACAAGCTCACCATCACCGCGACCCAGATGATGGAGTCGATGATTGTCAACGCCGTGCCGACCCGGGCTGAAGTGTCGGACGTCGCCAATGCCGTGCTCGATGGCACCGATGCCGTGATGACTTCTGCCGAGACCGCTTCCGGGCGCTACCCGGCCGAGACGGTGGAAACCATGGCCGCCATTTGCCAGGAAGCGGAGAAATCCGAGAATTTCCACCTTGATGCCGATTTCCTGAACGTCACCTTCAGCCGCATCGACCAGTCCATCGCCTATGGCGCGCTGTTTACCGCCTATCACCTGCGGGTCAAGGCGATTGTGGCGCTGACCGAATCCGGCTCCACGCCGCTCTGGATGAGCCGGCACAATATCGACGTGCCGATCTATGCCCTCACCCCGAAGCGGCTGACGGCGCGCAAGGCTGCGCTGTACCGCAACGTGACTGCGATGGAGTTGTCGCAAAGTGCACAGAGCGAAGAAGTGCTGAAAGCGGCACAGGATTTGTTATTGGCTAAGGGCATTGTCGAGCGTGGTGACATGATAGTGGTCACCTGGGGCGAACCGATGGGCCAGAGCGGCGGCACCAATGCGCTGAAGATCATGAAGGTCGGCGAGCACTAGGGCGCGCAATCCTGCAGGCGCAAGCCTGTGGCCCCGCCGGCCGCAAGCTGCGCCAGCAGCAGGTCCCAGGCTGCAGTCCAGACCAGGTGCAAGCAGACACATAAATCAACCAGACCATACCGGAGAAACAATATGCCCCTCGTATCCATGCGCCAGTTGCTCGACCACGCCGCCGAGAATGGCTACGGCTTGCCCGCATTTAATGTCAACAACCTGGAACAGGTGACGGCCATCATGCAGGCCGCCGACGAGGTCAATGCCCCGGTGATCATGCAAGCTTCAGCCGGCGCGCGCAAATATGCCGGCGAAGCCTTCCTGCGCCACTTGATTTCGGCCGCCGTGGAAGCGTATCCGCATATTCCGGTCGTCATGCACCAGGACCACGGCCAGTCGCCGGCAGTGTGCATGGCCGCCATCAAGTCCGGCTTTTCATCGGTCATGATGGATGGCTCGCTGATGGAAGACGGCAAGTCGGTCGCCAGCTATGAATACAATGTGGAAGTGTCGCGCAAGGTGGTGGAATTTTCGCACTCGATCGGCGTCACGGTCGAAGCTGAACTCGGCGTGCTCGGTTCGCTCGAAACCATGAAGGGCGACAAGGAAGACGGCCACGGCGCCGAAGGCACGATGACGCGCGAGCAATTGCTGACCGACGTGGCGCAAGCCGCCGATTTCGTGCGCCAGACCCAGTGCGATGCGCTGGCGATCGCCATCGGCACTTCGCACGGCGCCTACAAGTTTTCGCGCAAGCCAACCGGCGACATCCTGGCGATCCAGCGCATCAAGGAAATCCACGCCCGCATCCCGAATACGCACC
>JAQGMC010000132.1 GCA_028292545.1 Paucimonas sp. | reverse complement strand
GGCGCAATTCATCGACGGGCAACTTCACCGGAACCAGCAGTTGCGCGCCGACCTTGAAAGTCTGCTTGTCAGACTGGGCGCTGCCGACGATCTCGGTGTGGATGTTTTCGATGCTGATGTTTTTCTCAGCCAATATCTTGGTCAGGCTGCTGACGATGCCCACGCGGTCGTCGCCAACCAGTTCGAGCTCGACAGCCTTCACCGACTCCGACACTTGGGCGCCATCACTCTTGGCAATGATCACTTGCAAGCCGCTAGATTCCAGACCGCGCAGCGCATTGGCAAGCGCATCTGCATTCTCGCGCGGCACTTCAAAGTGCACCATGCCGGCAAACTGGCCGCCAACCCGGGTCATGCGGCTGGCCGCCCAGTTGGCGCCGTAACGCTGGGCGCGATCCGCCAGCGAACTGACGATGCCGTGGCGATCGGTGCCCACGATGGAAGCCACCAGCGAGGTCGTGGCCGGATCAGCTTCTTCTGCCAGCACGACGGATTTGCGAATCATCGGCGCCTTGGTGGCAAAGCGCGGGTCTTGCTGGAAAGCCGGCAGGGCGCCATGCTCGCGCGCATGATGGATGACGCGGCTCAGGAGGCTCAAGCCCATCGGCGCCAGCGCCCGTTCCCACAATTCGCGCGCGGTTTCACCCTTGAGCACAAAGCACCAGTCCTGGGCTGCAATGGCGCCTGCATCCCAGCCATCGGCCAGGTGATAGACCGAGCCACCGGCGATAGGGTCGCCCTCGAGGATCGTCCATTCCACGGCAGCAATGCCGCGATGCCGCGGCAGCAGGGAAGGGTGGTAACCGACACCGCCCAGGCGTGAACGCGCCAGTGCTTCATCGGTCACGCGGGCATGCGTATGGGCGGCGAGGATCAGGTCGGTGCCTTCTGCAATTGCTTCGCCCGGCACGAAGCGCGGGTTTTCCAGCACATGCAAGGGAACGCCGGCAGCACGCGCTGCCTGGGCCAGGCGGTCATCCGCGGCAGGAGCGACGACGCTGGTGAATTCAATCCCTTCTTCCTTGCGCAAAGCCTCGAAAACCGAGGCGCCAAAGAACCGGGATCCAACCAATGCACATTTCATGTTTTGTCCACTCCTTCGTTAGTCAATGCCTGCAAAGCGATGACCGCCGCCCGGGGCTTCCAGGCTGGAAACGCAAAAAGCAAAAAGCCCAATCGAAAGACTGGGCTAAGTGCTTGGATACTTGGGGTGGCTGACGGGACTCGAACCCGCGACAACAGGAATCACAATCCTGGACTCTACCAACTGAGCTACAGCCACCATTGAACGCTCACTGCCGGGGCAGGCAGTGTAGCCGGCTATTATACAAACTTCGCTACGGGCTGGCAATTTTGCTGCGCATTCTGCTGGTCATCTACTGCAATGACCAAAGGCGAGAGCTTCAGCAAGCGCGCGCAAGCCTGCGTGAGCGAGCTTGCGCTACCACTGGTGAATGCCGCCAGGCTGCCCGGCGACGACTGCGCATTGAGCAGTGCACGCTGTTCAAGCAGGCGCTGCAACTGGCGCGCGACCGCGCCACCGGTGTCGATGACCTTGATGCCTGGGCCGGCCGCTTTCTCTATCAAGCCCAGCACGAATGGATAGTGGGTGCAGCCCAGCACCAGCGTATCCGCACCTTGCGCCACCAGCGGTTCGACAAAGCGCCGCACCAATGCCGCGCTGGCTGCCGAGCGCAATTCGCCTTTTTCAATCTGGTCGGCCAGGCCCGGGCAGGGCATCGAAATGAATTGCACGCCGGTCGAAGCGGCAATCTGGTCGCGCAAGACTGCGAAACGCTGGCTGGCGATGGTGCCCTCGGTTGCCAGCACGCCGACCTTGCCGGTTTGGGTTGCAGCGGCGCCCGGCTTCAAGCCCGGTTCCACGCCCACCACCGGCAGCGCCGGATAGCGCGCGCGTATGCCGTCGATGGCGGCAGCGGTTGCGGTATTGCAGGCCACCACCATTGCCTTCACGCCCTGGCCGAGCAGGAAAGCCGCAACCGCCTGCGCACGTGCCGCGACTTGTTCCTCGGTCTTGCCGCCATAGGGTGCATGGCCGGCATCGGCGAAATACACCAGGTCTTCATGCGGCAACAAGGCGCGGATCGGACGCAATACCGACAAGCCGCCGACGCCGGAATCGAAGACGCCGACCGGCGCGTTGGCACCGTTCGGCGTGGTCATCGACATGTGCGGGGAATCAGGCAAGCAGGGAATCAGGCAACGGTGACTGGAATATTGCCGATGCTGCCCGAAGCAATGCGCTCCTGCCAGTCCTTGGGGCCGGTGTTATGCACCGATACGCCGTTGGAATCGACCGCCACCGTGACCGGCATATCCTTCACGTCGAATTCATAGATGGCTTCCATGCCCAGGTCGGCAAAGCCCAATACGCGCGCACCCTTGATTGCCTTGGACACCAGGTAAGCCGCGCCGCCCACCGCCATCAGGTAAGCCGACTTGTGCTTCTTGATCGATTCAATCGCAACCGGCCCGCGTTCAGCCTTGCCGATCATGGCGATCAAGCCCGTCGTTTCCAGCATCATGTCGGTGAAGCTGTCCATGCGCGTGGAGGTGGTGGGGCCGGCCGGGCCGACCACTTCATCACGCACTGGATCGACCGGACCCACGTAATAGATGACGCGGTTGGTGAAATCCACCGGCAGTTTTTCGCCGCGCGCAATCATGTCTTTGATGCGCTTGTGGGCTGCATCGCGACCGGTCAGCATCTTGCCGTTCAACAGCAGCGTCTGGCCCGGCTTCCACGAGGCGACTTCTTCGCGGGTCAGCTTGTCCAGGTCGACGCGGCGCGATTTCTCGGTGTCTGGCATCCATTGCACGTCCGGCCAATCCGACAGCGAGGGCGGATCCATATAGGCCGGGCCGCTGCCGTCGAGCACGAAGTGACCGTGGCGCGTGGCCGCGCAGTTGGGGATCATGGCAATCGGCTTGGAGGCGGCATGCGTGGGGTACATCTTGATCTTCACATCCAGCACCGTAGTCAAGCCGCCCAGGCCCTGCGCGCCAATGCCCAGCGCATTGACCTTGTTGAACAGTTCGATGCGCAATTCTTCCGTCTTGCTTTGCGGGCCGCGCTTGAGCAGGTCGAACATGTCGATGTCTTCCATCAGCGATTCCTTGGCCATCAACATCGCCTTCTCGGCCGTGCCGCCAATGCCGATGCCCAGCATGCCGGGCGGGCACCAGCCAGCGCCCATCGAGGGCACGGTCTTCAGCACCCAGTCCAGCACCGAATCAGACGGGTTCAGCATCGCAAACTTGGATTTGTTTTCCGAGCCGCCGCCCTTGGCTGCGACTTGCACGTCCACCGTATTGCCGGGCACGATTTCCATGTGCACGACAGCAGGCGTATTGTCACGGGTGTTCTTGCGGTCGAACTGCGGATCGGCCACAACCGAGGCGCGCAAGACATTGTCTGGATTGTTGTAGCCGCGGCGCACGCCTTCATTGACCGCATCCGTGATGGAACCGGTGAAGCCTTCGAAGCGCACATCCATGCCCACCTTCAGGAAGACATTCACGATGCCCGTGTCCTGGCAGATCGGACGCCGGCCTTCGGCGCACATGCGCGAATTGGTCAGGATCTGGGCGATCGCATCCTTGGCAGCCGGGCTTTGCTCACCTTCGTAAGCGCGCGCCAGGTGCTGTATGTAGTCAGCCGGATGGTAGTAACTGATGTACTGCAGGGCGGCAGCAACGGATTCGATCAGGTCTTCTTGCTTGATGATGGTGGTCATGAGGGTCGGATTGCCGGGTTGGTTGTCAGTGCTGTCTCAGTGCCTTCGCGGGCACGCATGACGGCGCTTCGCTGTTCGACCGCCGCATTTTACACGCAGCAAGCCATGGCGACGGCAGCTCTGGTGCCCTGGTGCACCGTTCGGACCGGGGCTGAGCTAAATCAAGCCGGGCCCCGTGGCGCCCGGCTATAAAGCCCTGTCAACTGGGCAGCTTGCACGTTTTACCACCCCCGGGCCGCGGCGCCGGGCCGGCTTGTTGGGGTGTAAGCACAGAGTAAGCCGGCCTGTTTATTGTCCCGACACTTCATAACAGGGGAGACCATCATGGCAGACATCGAAACCCTCTCGCACGAGAACCGGGTTTTCCCGCCGCCGCCGGAGTTTGTGAAGCAGGCCACGATCTCTGGCATGGAAGCCTACCGCGCGCTGTGCGCCGAGGCTGAGCGCGACTATGAAGGATTCTGGGGCCGGCTGGCCCGCGAAACGCTGGAATGGCACAAGCCTTTCACCAGGGTGCTGGATGAAAGCAAGATTCCGTTCTACCGCTGGTTCGACGATGGCGAGCTGAACGTTTCCTACAATTGCCTGGACCGCAACCTGAAGAACGGCAATGCCGACAAGCTTGCGATCATTTTCGAATCCGACAGCGGCGAAGCCACCCGCATCACCTATCGCGAATTGCACCAGAAAGTGTGCCAGTTCGCCAACGGCCTGAAGTCGCTCGGCATCAAGTGCGGCGACCGCGTCATTATCTATATGCCGATGTCGGTGGAAGGCGTGGTGGCGATGCAAGCCTGCGCCCGCATTGGCGCGACCCATTCCGTGGTGTTTGGCGGCTTCTCAGCCAAATCGCTGCAGGAACGCATCATCGACGCCGGCGCTGTCGCGCTGATTACGGCTGACGAGCAAATGCGGGGCGGCAAAGCCCTGCCACTGAAAGCCATCGCCGATGAAGCGCTGGGCATGGGCGGCTGCGAAGGCTTGAAGAATGTGGTCGTCTACCAGCGCACCGGCGCCGCCGTGAACATGGTGGCGGGCCGCGACCGCAGCATGAGCGAGGTGCTGGCTGGCCAACCGAGCGAATGCGAACCGGAATGGGTGGGCGCGGAGCATCCGCTATTCATTCTTTACACCTCCGGGTCCACCGGCAAACCCAAGGGCGTGCAGCATTCCTCCGGCGGCTACCTGCTGTGGTGCGCGCTCACGATGAAGTGGACGTTCGACATCAAGCCCGACGACATCTTCTGGTGCACCGCCGACATCGGCTGGGTAACCGGCCACAGCTATATCACCTATGGCCCACTGGCCGTGGGCGCGACCCAGGTCGTGTTTGAAGGCGTGCCCACTTTCCCCAATGCCGGCCGCTTCTGGGACACGATACAAAAGCACAAGGTCAGCATTTTTTACACCGCGCCGACAGCGATCCGCTCGCTGATCAAGGCTTGCGAAGCCGACGCCAATGTGCATCCGTCGAAATATGACCTGGGCAGCCTGCGCCTGCTGGGCTCGGTCGGCGAGCCGATCAATCCCGAAGCCTGGATGTGGTACTACCGGAACATCGGCCGCGAGCGTTGCCCCATCGTCGACACATTCTGGCAAACCGAAACCGGCGGCCACATGATCACGCCGTTGCCGGGGGCGACGCCCCTGGTGCCCGGTTCATGCACGCTACCACTGCCTGGCATACAAGCCGCCATCGTCGATGAAACCGGCAATGAATTGCCAAACGGGCAGGGCGGCATCCTGGTGGTGAAGCGTCCGTGGCCATCGATGATCCGCACCATCTGGAATGACCCGGACCGCTTCGTGAAAAGCTATTTCCCGCCCGAACTGGGCGGGGCGCTTTATCTAGCCGGCGATGGCGCGGTGCGCAACAAGGACACGGGCTACTTCACCATTACCGGCCGCATTGACGATGTGCTCAATGTTTCCGGCCACCGCCTGGGCACGATGGAAATCGAATCGGCCCTGGTTGCCAATCCACTGGTGGCTGAAGCCGCCGTGGTCGGCCGGCCCGACGATACGACTGGCGAAGCAATCTGCGCATTCGTGGTGTTGAAGGGTGTGCGCCCCGAGGGCGACGCAGGCCGGAAGATCGCCAAGGATTTGCGCGACTGGGTCGGCAAGGAAATTGGCCCGATTGCCAAGCCCCGCGAAATCCGCTTTGGCGACAATCTTCCCAAGACCCGTTCCGGCAAGATCATGCGCCGCCTGCTGCGCGTGCTGGCCAAGGGGGAGGAGATCACACAGGACGTATCCACGCTGGAAAACCCCGCCATCCTCGATCAACTGAAGCAAACCCTGTAAAGCATCCCGCAGTAGACGGAGGAGACAGGCCGCCACGGTAGTACACGTGGCGGCTATTTTTTTGGCCGGGCTGCCGTGCCCGGGTCTGCTGCGCCGACCGCGGCCTTTTTCTCTGTGCTGGCGGGACTGGGCTACAAACTGCCCAGCAGAGAATCGGTCATGCGCAGGCTGTCGCGGCCGAACAGGAAGCGTTGCGGGTCGCTCATGTCCTCGGCGCGCCAGTCCTCATCGGTGTGCACGGTCTTGATGTCGCCACTCACGATGGCAGCCTTGATCCGGTCCAGGCGCTGGATCAAGCCGGAATAGGCGTCTGGCGCCTTGTACTCGTCGTCGTCATTGACGTCGAAATCCGGGAGCACGCTGCTGTCGGCAAGGTATTTCTTATCCGGCTTACCGGGAATCTCCAGGACGTACAAGACCTTGATGAGCTCCTTGGGGGTTTTCGGATCGAGCAGGATCGTCCTCAACTCGGGAGTGATATGTGTCGGGAACATCGCCAGGTAATATTTCATCCAGCCGTCTCCGGCGTTCTTCGGCAAGGCGAGGCAGTCTTCGGGAGAGAGGTGGCCCAGGCACTGGTCGAGGTCGATACGCTGGGCGGTGTAGATGCCCTTGGCATCCTTCTGCACGAAGGTATTCATCGGGTGCCCGTCACTGTCGTTGACCAGGTACACAAACAGCTGCATCAAGGCATAGGATTTCTTCAACGACGGGTCCTGCGCCTGGTAGGGGCCGAGCTGGTCGGGATAGTTGCGATGCTCAGCTGTACCCGTTAACAGGATCCGAACACCGCCCCCGGCAAGCACCTTGAAGCGGATCGAGTGCACGCCAAGCAGCATGGACTGCAGGCGGTTTTCAGTGGGGTTTTGCAGCTGCTTGCGGAATTTGCGCAGGCGCTTGTACAGGATCGACCCGGTGCGTACCTTCTTTTCATAGAAATGCTCGGCCGTGGGGTGCCCGGGCGCCAGCTCCATGACCAGTCCGAGCTTATCGTCGATGAGACCCATGAATGCATCGCCGGTAACGCCACCGGGGCCGGCCAGGTTCAACACGCGGGCAATCCCCACGGCGGCCATGTTGCGCAGATCCGGCATATAACTGTCGTCGTCGATGCCGGTCAGGGTGCCGCCCAAGCCGGGCTTCGCTTCCCGTTGACTGGGCTTGAAGGCGTAATACTTGTCTTCGCAAGTAACAGGGTCAACCAGCTTGACCCGGAAGACTTCGTTGAAGCCGCCTTTACCCAGCAGCTCCGAGGGTTCCAACGACTTCTCCCATACCCGCATATAGCTGGCCGGACTCGGTAAAAAGCCGGCCTCCCCTATGTAGAGGGCGTCGATCTTGCTACGGCCGCCATCAGTGACGGACTCAACGAACAGGCGTCCCGCGGGCGCCCAGTGTTTGGCCTCGTGCTCGGTGTGGCCACGCAGGCGCAGCGCGCAGTAACAGGCCTGCATGAACTGCCGGACGTAGGGGTCGCGGCTTTCGACCTGCAGCGCCCCGGCTTCCTTCAGTAGCAGGTCAAGCGGCGGCTTGTCGTGGCTTCCGTGTTCTTCAATGACGTCGGGCAGCACGCCACCCATGAGCAAGATCCAGTACTTCTTCAGGTCGATCTTGAGCCCGGGCGGGGGGCGGTGGGGAAGGACGAGGCCGCTCACCGTATCGGGCAAGCCCATCTCGCGAAACATCAGCAGGCCACCGACCTGGTCTTCATCCAGGTCCGGATATTGTGCTCGCACCCCGACCCGGATGAGCTCGCCGGAAGCTATGGATGTCTTACCGGCGGCGCCGGCCAGTGCCGGGTCGGCTTTGGGATGCGCCAGCGCCGCAGAGTCACCCGCTTCGGCCACCACATGCGCTTTCGATCCGTCCCACACGCCCGGGGGCGGCGGTGAGCCCAGGGGAGAAGAAGGGCTGCCCGTCTTCTCTGGCCCGGTGGGCATGCCGGTACGGGGTGAAGCGCCACTGATCGTCTTGGTCGTCATGGTTTGCTCTGCGAACCGGCCATAG
>JAQGMC010000119.1 GCA_028292545.1 Paucimonas sp. | reverse complement strand
AAAACAGGTCGCCTATCTCGGGCAAGCTTTTTTGCGTCAATTCCTTGGCCAGGTACATCGCGATCTGGCGCGGGCGGGCAATATTGGCCGGCCGCTTTTTCGAATACATGTCCGCGACCTTGATGTTGAAAAAATCAGCAACGGTCTTCTGGATGTTTTCAACGGAGATTTGCCGGTTCTGCACCGACAGCAAATCCTTCAAGGCTTCCTTGACGACATCGATCGTGATGTCCTTGCCGTGGAAGCGCGAGTAAGCCAGGATCTTGCGCAGCGCGCCTTCGAGCTCGCGCACGTTGGAGCGCAAATGCTTGGCGACGAAGAAGGCGACGTCGTCTGAGAAATTCACGCCTTCCTGCTGCGCTTTTTTCAACAGGATCGCGACCCGCATCTCCAGCTCCGGCGGCTCGACCGCCACCGTCAGGCCAGAGTCAAAACGGGAAATCAGCCGGTCATCCATGCCGGTGATTTCCTTCGGGTAGGTGTCGCTGGTGATGATGATTTGCTTCTTGGCCGCAATCAGCGCCTCGAACGCATAGAAAAACTCTTCCTGCGTACGGCTCTTGCCGCCAAAGAACTGGATATCGTCGATCAGCAGCAAGTCGAGCGAATGGTAGTAACGCTTGAAGTCGTCAAAGCCCTTGCGCTGATAGGCGGTAACGACGTCGCGCACGTATTGCTCGGCATGGATATACCGAATCCGTACGCGTGGATTGTCAGCCAGCACCTGGTTGCCGATGGCGTGGATCAGGTGGGTCTTGCCGAGGCCAACGCCGCCGTAGAGAAACAGCGGGTTGTAGGAACTGCCCGGATTATTGGCAACCTGGATTGCCGCCGCGCGCGCCAGCTGGTTGGCCTTGCCGGTCACGAAACTATCGAAGGTCAGCACGGCATTGATGCGGCTTTGCTCGCGCCGGGGATCGCCATCGACGATATCGACAGCACGCGGCGGGGGCGCACCATTGACCGGCGGCGCCATGTTGGCGACCGCGGCAGCCGCGCCATCGACCATCACCGGCGCGCCATTGGTGGCGGGCAGCTTGCGGGTGTTGCCGCGCGGGTCAAGCATGAACTTGACCTCTATCGGTTCATCCCAGTATTGGTTCGCCAACTCCCTGATCCGATTGGCAAACTGGGTCTTCACCCAGTCGAGCTTGAAACGGTTCGGCGCGGCAATGCTCAGGCACCCCTCTTCAAACCCCAGGGGTACGAGCGGCTTGATCCAGGCGCTGAACTGCTGCGGCGTCAGCTCCCGTTCCAGCTGCGCGGAACATGTCTGCCAAAATTCTTCCATTAATTCGTTCTGATGTGGGCGGAGGGTGCTGCTGACTGCCGGTGGGGATGTCTTTATAGTGCTGGCAGTGGGTCTTTCCTGTGCCGCTATTTTACCCCGGTCACGCAAAGTTATCCACAGGGCCGGGCATATTTTGCCGCTTGACAAACCGGCTCCAGGCACCCGTTTATTGCCTAAGTGATTGACACAGAAGCGGAATCTAAGGTTTAATCTCGGGTTCGCTGTCCGTCGTTGCCTCGTGCCTTAGCCAGCACGACAATTTCTCGCCCTTGTGCGTCCCCTGCGGACACGCCGCGGCGGTCCGGCCGGCTGGAGAGGCGCTCGACGATGATGAGCGGGTGCCGGTCCCTTTCCCGTAAGACCTTTTTCCGAATTCAGCTGATTAGCGAGAAACGATAATGAAACGTACCTACCAACCTTCCGTTGTCCGCCGCAAGCGCACCCATGGTTTCCGCGTGCGCATGGCCACCCGTGGCGGCCGCGCCGTGATCAATGCCCGCCGTGCGAAAGGCCGCAAGCGCCTCGGCGTCTGAGCCGGGCGCCGCGCCTGCTGCCCCTGCTGGCGTGACCGACCTTCCAACGGCTCGTTACACCCGGGCGCAACGTATTCGTGAAACGGATGAGTTTTCATCCGTTTTTCGTTTGCGGCCCGTGTTCCGGACTCGCAATTTCACGCTGTACACCAAGCAGAACGACTTGCCGCAGGCACGACTGGGAGTGGTGGTAGCCAAGCGCCTGGCGCCGCGCGCGGTAACGCGCAACCTGGTCAAACGCATTGCGCGCGAAGTGTTCCGCCAGAGTGCGTTGCCGGCGCTGGATTGCATCATTCGGCTGTCCGGGCCGCTCAATACCAAGGCCGATCCGGCTTCATCATCGGCACTGCGCAAACAGGTACACGCACAGATGCGCTCCCTGCTGGATTCCCAACTGGGCACTGGGTCGGCAGCCCCGAACCTGCCGGCGGCCGGCAAACCGGCATCGAATCAAGCTGCGGACGGAAAAACCCGATGACCAAGCTGCTGCTCATCCTGTTACGCATTTACAAGCTCGCCATCAGCCCCTACCTCGGCCGCAGTTGCCGTTTCCATCCGAGCTGCTCTGACTATGCCGCCCAGGCAATCCGCAGCTACGGCCCCTTGAAAGGCACGGCACTGGCCGGACGCCGCCTGTGCAAATGCCACCCCTGGCACGCAGGCGGGTATGATCCGGTGCCGGAACCGTCGGCGAGTCGCAAGCAGCCGGACGATCCCGCCCGCGCCTCGCACGCCTCACACTAATCGAACCGAAACCAACACACCATGGATATCCAACGTACTGTCCTCTGGGTCGTCTTCTCGATGTCGCTGTTGATCCTGTGGGACAACTGGATGCGCTACAACGGCAAGCCTTCGCTGTTCTTCCCCACCCAGGTCACGCAGCAGGCAAACGACAAGGCTGCGCCGCCGAACACGGCAGCCCGGGGCGATGTGCCGCAATCGAAGCAGGCAGCGCCTGCGGCAGCGGGCAGCGCCCAGATGCCGGCAACCACCGCAGCACCGGCCTCGGCCGGTGAAAAGGTGCGCATCACGACTGACCTGATGAAAGTCGATATCGACAGCGTCGGCGGCGAAGTGCGCCGCCTGGAATTGCTCAAGCATAAGGATTCGAATGACACCAGCAAGAACGTGGTGTTGTTCGACGCCAGCCCGACCCGCACCTACCTCGGCCAGACCGGCCTCATCGGCGGCGCCTATCCCAACCACCGCACGCCCTTCGCCGTGCGTGCGGGCGCGCGCGACCTCGGATCGGCCGACCAGCTGCAACTGGTACTGGAAGCCGAACAGGGCGGCGTGAAGCTGGTCAAGACCTACACGTTCAAGCGCAATGACTATGTCGTGCATGTCCGCCACGACATCCAGAACCTGGGCGGCGCGCCCGTTTCGCCTTCGCTCTACATGCAACTCGTGCGCGACGGCGGCAAGCTCGAAGGCGAGTCGCATTTCTACAGCACCTTCACCGGCCCGGCGGTCTATACCGACGCCACCAAGTTTGAAAAGATTGATTTCGAAAAGATCGAAAAGGGCAAGACAGACCACGCGACCAAGGCCGACGATGGCTGGATCGCGATGATCCAGCACTACTTCGTATCGGCCTTCGTGCCGCCTGCCAAGGGCGCGCGCGAAATGTTCACGAAGAAGGTCGACAACAACCTTTATGCAGTGGGCACCATCATGCCGGTCGGCACCATCGCCCCGGGTGCGGCGTTGAGCGTGGATACCCAGCTATATTCCGGCCCGCAGGAAACCGAGAGGCTGGAGAAAGTCGCCCCTGGCCTGGACCTGGTCAAGGATTATGGCTGGCTGACCATCGTTGCCAAGCCCATCTTCTGGTTGATGGTGCAGATCCACAAATACCTGGGCAACTGGGGCTGGACTATCGTCGCGCTGACGGTGCTGATCAAACTGCTGTTCTTCCCCTTGTCGGCCGCAAGCTATCGCAGCATGGCCAAGATGAAGACGGTCACGCCGAAGATGACGGAGATCCGTGAACGCCACAAGGGCGATCCGCAGAAGATGAACCAGGCCATGATGGAGTTGTACAAGACGGAAAAGATCAATCCGCTCGGCGGCTGCCTGCCGATCGTGGTGCAGATACCAGTCTTCATCGCGCTCTACTGGGTGCTGCTGGCCAGCGTGGAAATGCGCAATGCGCCGTGGCTGGGCTGGATCAAGGACCTGGCTGCACCCGATCCTTTCTTCATCCTGCCGGTCGTGATGGCCGTTTCCATGTTCGTGCAGACCAAGCTGAACCCGACGCCCCCCGATCCGGTGCAGGCCAAGGTCATGCTTTTCATGCCGATCGTGTTCTCGGTGATGTTCTTCTTCTTCCCGTCCGGTCTGGTGCTGTACTGGGTCGTCAACAACCTGCTGTCGATTGCACAGCAGTGGGTGATCACGAAGAATATAGAAAAAGCCAAGGCCGCCTGATTTTTAAGGTTTCATGAAAAAGCCCGCGCAGCGACATGCTGTGCGGGCTTTTTTTTGGCTGCGCGGCGCGGCCCCGGCGAGAACTGGCGCGCTCAGCTCTCGCGCTCGCTCTGTCGAGCCAGCCAATCCTCCCGTGCCAGGCTATACAGGCAATGCGCCCGCAAGTTGCTTCCAGCGGCCACCGCAGGATGGTCGAAATGCGGCAGGGCCAGTTGCATGCCAAGTCTTTGCATGACGGCACGCGAGCGCAGGTTCGCCAAGGCAGTAAACGACACAATGGCCGGCAAGCCCAGTTCCAGGAAACCGAAGCGCAATGCAGCTCGCGCGGCCTCGCTGGCAAATCCCTGTCCCCAATATTCGTGCGCCAGCCGCCATCCCACTTCGACGCAGGGGGCAAATGGCAAGTCGGCAGTCGGCACGTGCAGGCCGGTGAAGCCGATGAACTGGCCGGTCTGTTTCAGTTCCAGCGCCCAGAAGCCGCAGCCGCGCTGCGCAATGTACGCCTCGCAACGGTCGGCAAGGGCGTCGCTGGCCTGGCGATCCAGGGTCGAGGGGAAGAATTCCATTACTTTCGCATTCGCGTTCATCGCAGCGAAGGGCGCGCGGTCGGACTGTCTCCATTGCCGCAGGCGCAGCCGTGGCGTTTCGAGTCCTGCGTGACTATCCATTGGTTGCTCCCTTCAGTTGCGCCTGGTTGCGCCTGGTTGCGCCTGGTCGCGCCCGACCTGGCCGCTATGCGATTTCACGCACCCGAGGCCAGCAGGCAGGGTCGTTTCCCCTCTAGAATATCGCCATGCTCCATGATTCCCTTCCTATTGTTGCCATTGCCACGGCCCAGGGCCGCGGTGGCATTGGCGTCGTGCGCGTCTCGGGCAAGTCGCTCGACTGGCTGCTTCCCCTGGTGTGCAAGCTCGCGACTGGCGCCAGCCTGGCGCCACGCCACGCCAGCTATCTTGACTTCGTGCAGGCTGACGGCGCCCTGATCGACCGCGGCATTGCACTGTACTTCAAGGCGCCGCATTCCTATACCGGCGAGGATGTGCTCGAACTGCACGGCCACGGCGGCACGGTGGTACTGCAAATGCTGCTGCAGCGCTGCCTGGAAGCGGGCAAGGAACAAGGCTTGCGGCTGGCGCAACCGGGCGAGTTTACGCATCGCGCTTTCTTGAACGGCAAAATGGACCTGGCCCAGGCAGAAGCCGTGGCCGACCTGATTGAAGCCTCGACCGAAGCTGCCGCGCGTTCTGCGTCGCAATCGCTTTCAGGTGCATTTTCCAGAAAAATCCGCGACATGGTCGAGCGCGTGATCCAGCTGCGCATGCTGGTCGAGGCGACGCTTGACTTCCCGGAGGAGGAAATCGACTTCCTCGAAAAATCCGATGCGCGCGGCCAGTTGCAACGGATCCGCGACGCCTTGTCGGCGGTTTTCGACCAGGCTGCGCAAGGCGCGTTGCTACGCGAAGGTATCAACGTCGTGCTGGCCGGCCAGCCAAATGTAGGCAAGTCGTCTTTGCTCAATGCGCTGGCTGGCGCTGACATCGCCATCGTGACTGCGATCGCCGGCACCACGCGCGACAAGGTCAGCCAGACGATCCAGATAGATGGCGTGCCGGTCAATATCATCGACACGGCCGGCATTCGCGACCCATCCGAGGCGACAGATGAAGTCGAGCGCATCGGCATCGAACGCACCTGGCAAGCTGTGGAACATGCCGACGTCATCCTGCATATGCTTGACGCCAGCCGCGGCCCGACGCGCGGCGATGAAGCGATTGTTGAAAAACTTCCGGGCCATGCGCCCGTTATCCGGCTGTGGAACAAGATTGACCTGTCGGGCCATCGCCCGCAACTGGAGCGCCTGCCCGACTCGACCCACATCTACCTGTCCGCGACGGATCATGTCGGGCTCGACTTGCTGCGGGCGGAATTGCTGCGCATCGCTGGCTGGGAGCAGACCGGGGAATCGGTCTACCTGGCGCGCGAACGGCACCTGATCGCCTTGAAAGCAGCACGCGAACACCTCGACGTCGCCGCAGACTTGGCAGCGAGAAGCGACGAGGCGCTGGACTTGTTTGCCGAGGAACTCCGGCTGGCGCAGGAGCGCTTGAACAGCATCACCGGCGAATTCACATCCGATGATTTGCTGGGGGTGATATTCAGCCGGTTCTGCATCGGCAAGTAGTCCATAAAGGAGCAGGCGGGTGGATTCAAGTGGCAAGTGCGGACCTGGCAAGGCGGATTTCCCGTCTTCGCAATCCGTCGCAACCGACGCCATCTTCGCCCTGCTCGACGACTGTTCATCGAATGAACGGGACAGGACCAGCCGCTTGTACACCGGTTGGCGCAAGACCCTGGCCATCCACTCGAGGGACGAGCTGGCGCGCACATTCACCGCTATGCAGGCCCATCTGCGCCTGGGACTGCACGCAGTCGGTTGCTTCACTTACGAACTGGGTGCCGGTGCGCTCGACAATGCTGCGCACCCGGCCCCAGCCCCGCAGGCGGAAATCCTGCTGTTCGAGCGCTGCGAACGCTTGAGTTCGGATGAAGTGGTGCAGTGGCTGCGCGACCAGTGCGGCGACGCCGGTACCACCGATGCAGCCAGTCCCGCCGGCATCGTCAACGTCCGCGCCAACGTCGGGCAAGAGGCGTTTGAAGCATCGATCGCAGCCATCAAGGCTTATCTTGAAGCCGGCGATAGCTACCAGGTCAATTACACGTATCGCCTGGCGTTCGAAAGTTACGGCTATCCCGCATCGCTCTATCTGCGGCTGCGCCAGCGCCAGCCCGTGCCCTATGGCGCCTTGCTCGGCATGCCGGATGGACGCGCGGTGTTGTCGCTGTCCCCGGAACTGTTCCTGAACCATGCAAACGGCTGGCTGACCGCCCGGCCGATGAAGGGCACGGCCGCCGCATCCGGCACGCCTGCCCTGGATCAGCACACTGCCGAAATGCTGCGCAGCGATGTCAAGACGCGCGCCGAAAACCTGATGATCGTCGACTTGCTGCGCAACGACCTGGGCCGCATCGCACAGCCGGGCACGGTCAGCGTGCCCACGCTTTTCGAAGTCGACCGCTTTGGCTGCGTACTGCAAATGACGTCGACCATTGCGGCGCGCTTGCGCGCTGAAGTCGGTCTTGCCGGGATCTTCGATGCCGTTTATCCCTGTGGCTCGATCACGGGCGCGCCCAAGCTGCGCACCATGGAAATCATCGGCGAACTGGAGACCGTTCCCCGCGGCCTTTATACCGGCGCAATCGGCTGGTTCGACGCGCCGGCCGACGATGCGACAACCGGCAATTTCTGCCTGTCGGTCCCGATCCGTACCCTGGTTTTGCAAGCAGCCGACCGGTTCGACCGGCGCAGCGGCGAAATGGGCGTCGGCGCCGGTATCGTGCACGACAGCGTGGCGCGCGCCGAATTCGAGGAATGCCAACTCAAAAGCCGTTTCCTGACCGGGCTGGGACATCAGTTTGAATTGTTCGAGACCATGTTCGCGACCGGCCGGGCCGGCATACGGAACCTGGACTTGCATGTTGCACGCCTGCGCGGCTCTGCAAATACCTTCGCTTTTCCCTTCGATGAAGACAAGCTGCAGCAGGCGCTGCGCCTGTACCTGGAAAATATTGATGAAGGCGCACACCGGCTCAAGCTCAGCCTGGACCAGGCAGGCGCATTCCAGATCCAGTCGCAGCCGCTAGTGCCGCTGAGCGGGGACGTTGACGTGGTTCTGGCAGCGCAAGCAGTGAGCGCGCCGGGCATGCTGTCGCAGCACAAGACCAGCAGCAGGCGGGTCTACGATTGTGCCTTGCAGTTTGCGCAAGAGAGCGGAGCTTTCGATGCGCTGCTTTACGATGGCCAGGGGCGGCTGCTCGAAGGAGGGCGCAGCAACCTGTTCCTCTATCTGGACGGTTGCTGGTTCACGCCGCCACTGTCGCTTGGGATACTGCCGGGCGTCATGCGTTCAGTGCTGCTGGCAGATCACCGCTGGCATGCACGCGAAAAAGTCCTCTTCGTAGAGGACCTGGTTCGCAGTGAAAAGATCGTGGTTTGCAATGCCTTGCGCGGTGCGCTCCCGGCCCGGCTGGTTGCGCCAGCCCGGGTAGGGATGCAAGAAGAAGCGGGATCTTGATGATTTGCCTGCTTGCGGCTTAGCCCGACACTTTGCGTGGCATAGCAGGCGAAGGGCGCGCCGCCTGTCTGGCAGCGAACGCTTGCTGGTTCAGGCGCAGGCCAGCTCGGGTTCGTCGCAGGCGCGGCGGGTCGTCACTACCAAGGGCCCACGGCTGAGGTTGCGGGCACGGGCCATGGCGGCGGACAGAAACATTGCAGCGGCTTCCAGGCCGCTCGATTCCAGCAACGCGTAACCGCCTTGCACGATGGCCTGCGTGTCAGATTCACATGCGTCCAGCTCTGGCTGATCCGCGGCCAAGGACTCGCGGCTGATGCTGCGGGCACGGGACATGGCGGCGGAGAGGAACATTGCAGCGGCTTCCAGGCCGTCCGATTCCAGCAACTCGTAGCCACCTTGCACGATGGCCTGCGTGTTGGATTCACATGCGTCCAGCTCTGCTTCGTGCGCAGCATCGTTTTTCAACAGGGGCGCTTCCACACAGGCCAACAGGTTTTGTATCGATTTCATTCGTGCTCCGACGAGTAATTGACTGGAATTTTGCTTTTCTAAATTACCGGTTTTTCGGTCAGGCGACGGCGAGGTCGCGTTCCAGGCGCGGTGCACGGGCACGGCCAGCCAGCGATTTGCGGGTCTCCAGAAGAACACGCGACATGTTCGCCGACAGAAACACGGCTGCGGCTTCCAGACCGCCTGCTTCAAGCACCTCGTAGCCACGCTGTACGATGGCGCGGCTGTCGGGATCGCAGCTGTCGAGCAGGTCGTGGCGCAGCACGTTTTTCAGGACCATGTTGGCTTCGACGCTGTTCAGCAGGCTTTGGACCGATTTCATTTACTGTCTCCGGGGTGGTGGTGATTGGTTGAAGAGATAGTAGAAGTCTTTTCCTTGTAGGAAAAGTCTTAAGAGCATCAGGTTTGACTTAGAGCAACTGGTCGAGATTCCTAGGCAACAGTAGGACTTTGCCTAGATTGCGCGCGCTGCGCATAAAAAAAGCCCGCTAAAGAGCGGGCTTCAAGCTGGTCACTTCCATTCCTTTGCAGGAGATTACAGTGTGGTCCACCGCGGGGGAGACCGATAGTGTGGCTTCCACGTACTGGCGGTGTGGGGCGTAGTCATTGGGTTGCAGCGCAGTCGCCACACCGGGACTGCCGTTTTGCTTATATCTGTTATTGGAACAGGGAATTGGCGGTGCGGTCCGGCAGATCCTATATTCGTTGCAACGACGATTTCCCAATTTCTAACTTAAGGAACCATCATGGCTGCTACCGCCTCCTTCCCCGCAAATACCGCCCTGCGCACCAGCTCCACCGTGCGTTTCGCCGCGCCCGCTTCACCTTCGCTCTGGACTGTCCTGGGCCAGGCACTGCAAATGGCACACCTGGTTGGCGAAAGCGGCCCGGTATCCTCGCGCCAGCTGCGCCAGGTGAAAGCGCTGGCCGGTCGCCTCTGATCCTGTATCGGCCGGAACTGTCGCGGCCTGGCTTGTCTCCAAGCTCTTTGTCTTTCGAGGAGCAGGGTCATGAAGGAACAAAGCCAGCCGCAACCCAAAGACCGGGCCGAAGGCGATAAATCCGTGCTCGACCGCATGGCCCGCACGATCGATCCGCCCTCGCGCGAAATCGACGACGAAAGCCTGCGGGACCCGGGCCGCGCAACACCCGGGGCGCCGCCGACGGAAAACCGTTCCTGAGCGCCTGCACGCTGCCAAGCCCGCCAACCGGCGGGCTTTTTTTGTACCATGCATTCCATGACTGACCTGCAAGCCCTGCCCCGGGACTTTTTCGCACGCGACACGCTCGTCGTGGCGCGCGAGCTGCTGGGCAAATTGCTGGTGCGCCGCATTGGCACCACACAGCGCATCGGTCGCATCGTCGAAGTTGAAGCCTATACCGGCCCGCATGACTTGGCGGCCCATTCCTCCAAGGGCCTGACGCCGCGCACGGCGGTAATGCATGGCGATCCCGGCCATGCCTATGTGTACCTGATCTACGGCATCCACCACTGCATGAATGTCGTGACAGAGCCGGCCGGCAAGCCCTGCGCGGTGTTGCTGCGTGCACTTGAACCGGTCGAGGGCATCGACGCCAACACCCGCGGGCCGGGGCTGCTGTGCAAGGCGATGGATATCGACCTGCGCTGCAACCGGAAAGACCTGTGCGGCGATGAACTGTTTGTCGCCGATGATGGCCGCCAGCCTGCTACCATCCTCGCGACGCCACGCATAGGCGTGGCTTATGCTGGCGAGTGGGCGCTTGCACCGTACCGATTCCTGGATGCCGACAGCGCCTGGGTATCGGGCAAGAACTACCGGGCCGTGTCTGCCCCGGGCAGGCGCAAATCGCGTTGAAAACAAGGGCGGCACTGCGTGCGCTGAATGGCGCCGGAGCCTTTTGCACAATCTCAACCGCCAGAAAGCGGAAGTAAGCTGTAATGGCCACACTAGTGGGCGATGCCTTGCTGCCTGCGTTTTTCCCCTTACTGAGCGGTTCCTTCATGCTTTCCTGGCAGCACCTGACCTTTATTGGCGACAGCGTCATCACTCTCCCGGCGGCCGCCGCGATCATCGTCTGGCTGCTGGCGGCCGGCGCCTGGCGGCTGGCCCTTACCTGGACCACGCTGCTGGGGAGCGCACTGTTCCTCGTGCTGGCCACCAAGGTCGCCTTCATCGGGTGGGGCATCGGCATACCCGCACTGGACTTTACCGGCATCAGCGGTCACGCCATGCGTGCCTGTGCCGTGCTGCCCGTGCTGGCTTACCTGCTGTTCCAGCAAGCGCGCGCAAGCGTGCGAGCGCTCGGCGTACTGGCGGCATTCTGCTTCGGCCTGGTGATCAGCTTGTCACGCCTGGTCTTGCATTTTCACTCGGCGTCGGAAGTGGTCAGCGGCATTGGCCTGGGCACCCTGGTTGCGGTCAATTTCCTGCGTCATTCCGCAGGCCAGCCGGCCTTGCAACTGCAGCGCTGGGTAGTGGGCCTTACCATGCTGGCACTGGTGCCGAGCTCGTATGCCGAGCCATCACAGTCGCAACGCTGGGTAACCAAGGTGGCACTCTATTTGTCCGGCCATGATCGACCCTACGTGCGCAAGGCGAATGGCGAGCTCGCGCGCGCACCGATGCGGTCGGTCGAGCACTGAGGGCTGTCGGTAAGCGTGTCCGGTAAGCGTGTAGCGACGCGGGAACGGTACTGCCGGCCCCGCCTTTTAACGTGTCGTGAAACTCCAGTTGCGGCTGACGGCAACGCCGTCGATCGTGCCGCTAAAATGCACGTCGAAGATAGTGGCTGGTGCCAACGGCGCCAACGGCACCAGGGCGGCCGTTGACATCGGCGTGTCCGCGTCGGATGCATGCGTGAGCAACTTCACGTCGAGCAGCGCGCCGCCGCGCGGGCGCACGGTGAAAGCCGTTACATTCAGCACCGAGGCAATATCGGCATGCACACTGATCGGGAAACCGACTTCATTGCGCTCCGGCACCGGGTCGGGTATTTCACGGTCGCTGAAAAAGTTTGCGGGAACATGCTGCTGCCCGGGCGTCGGAAATGTCACGAAGCCGCCGCGACCGAGTGACTGGGTCAGGCCGTTGGCTGTCATGTTGGCCGTAAAGTAGGTGTAACCGCCGCTCACGGATGCAGTGCCGCCCCCCACTTCCGAGAACGTCGGTTCGAAAATCACGAAGCGATGGTAGATCGCAGTAATCAAATCCTCCGCAGCCGCAAAACCGAGGGTGCTGCTGGTAGCTGAAATGACTTCGCCATACGCAAAGCGCCGGGCGCTGAAGTTGTAGCCTGCCGCCGCAATGCGCTGGCCAAGCTCGGCACCGGTAAAGCCGGGCGCGCCCGGCGTCTCTTCATGCGTGATGACGTTATTCAGCTTCTGGTAATCCGAATGCGCCTGGGCCGCGCGGTCCAGCAATGGATTGCGCGTCAGGGGCGGCAGGCCGATCTGCTGGCGCCGGTAGTTGAACCAGGCCAGCCCATCGGTGGCAGTGTCGCCGACCGAAACGGGCGCATTCGGCTCGAATGCCAGGTTCAGCGCAGTGTTCGCTTGGGTATCGTTATCGTTGACGCTCGCGGTGCCTGATTGACCACCGCAGGCGACCAGCACGGCAGACGCCAACACGGAAAGGATGAATGCCTTCGTCGGGGAAGCCGGCGCGCGGTTCATATGAAAAATGCTTTGAATGGATGCTGCGTGGCGTGATGCAAATCGTGTCTCCATGGTGGGCGCCGCTGCGGCGCCGGCGCGGTTAGATGAAGCACACAGCGATTCGTTCAGGGTATTTACAACGGCATGGTGCGAACCGAGCTTGCGCAAACAAGCGATGCACGCAGCCTGCCTTTGCTCATGGCGGGCGCACTCAAGGCGGCGGGAAAGGGAAATGGCGCGCAAAAGCGGCCGACCGTGACATGCGGTTGCAGCGCGCCGCTCACCCCAGCGCGTTTGGATTTTTTGTCTTCGGTGGAATTAAATGGACGGGGGGTAATCCAATCGCTGTTGCTTGCCGAACAAGCTGCCGCGTTTCTTCACCTTGGGCGCCACGGCCGCGCTTTCTTCGCTACACTCGACGTTCTACCACTGGATCCGTTAATGAAACCTGTTGCACCCGGAACCGTCATTTTTCACCGCTATCGCGGCTATGGCGTGATCACGTCGGTCAACCTCATGACCGGATGGATCTCTGCGCGCTTTGGCAACGAAGGCCGGACCCTCGACCTGAACCTGTCCTCGGACCAGGTTCAACATGCGGATGGCGAACCCATCCTGTTTCGGCGCTCGCGTCCGGACCGGATGCCGCATGCGCGCCTGATGGCGATGGTGCGTGAGCTGCACCGCGCCGGTTACCAGCGGCTTTACCTCTACAGCTGGCCCAAGCCCTCGGGCATGCACTGGCGCTGGCACCTGTTCACCGGTCCGCGCAACTGGATGCAGCGGCCTTGGCGCGAAGGCTGGTATGGCTCAGGCGCCGAATACAACTTGAACCCGGTGCTGGGCTGGGGCGACCAGCCTGGCGCCACGGCGCAGGAACTGGCTTCGGCGCTGGCGAAATTCGATCCACAGGGACTGGCCAATGCGCTGGGCCGCGACGAAGACCATGCCACATGGTTCGAAACCGTTTGTGATGCGCTCTCCAGTGACTATGCTTATTCGCTCGGCCGCGACCCCGGCAACGGGCCGCTGCCCGAAGCCTTGCCAGTGATACCGGTGCGTCACGGCCTGCCGGAATACAAGGGACCTGCGCTGTCCTGGCCACCGGGCTGGGCGGGATTGTGGCGCACCAGCAGCCGGCGCGACGTGGTCGTAGTGCGCACCCGGCGATCGCTTGACCTGTCCACCGACACTGAGCGCTGAAAGCTGAAACCGGGCCGGCGACTGCCGCCGGCTCAGGATGCTGTGCTTGCGGCCGGCCCCAACCGCCTCGACATACCCACGGCGAATTGCGACATCAGCATCGCGACGACGATCATGGTCGTGCCCAGTACCGAGAGCAGGTGCGCGGCCTGGGCTTCAATCAGGATGCCGCCGGCCAGCGCGCCGCTGGCCTGGCCCAGGTACAGCGCAGATGAATTCATGGCGACCGAAGCCGGCGCCAGCGCCGGCGCCAGCCCCACCAGCCGCGCCTGCTGCGACCCATTCACCGAGAAACATCCCAGTCCCCACAATGCAACCAGCGCAGCGGTGGCCCAGAGCGATCCCTGTGCCAGCGGCCACAGGCTGTGGGCAAGCGCCATGCAAGCCATTGCAACCATCGCCACGCGCGCGGCACCGATGCGGTCGATGAAACGCATGCCGACCAGGTTGCCGGTCACGCCGGCAACGCCGAAGCAGGCAAACATCAGGCTGATCACCGTTGGCGTCGCCGCAAGATAGGTTTTAAGCAGCAGTGCCAGATAAGACAGCATCGTGAACTGGCCGGCTGACTGCACGGCCGTCACAGCGACGACGAGAAGCAGCGGCCGATTGCGCCACAGGCTGCGCCAGGCTGCGCGGTTCATCGGCGCCACATACAAACCGCGCGGCACCTGGGTCCAGACTGCGAACGCCAGCAGCGCCGACAATGCACCCACCGACGCGATGGCAGGGCGCCAGCCAAGGTGCGCACCCAGCCACGAGCCAAGCGGCATGCCGAGCACGGCGGAAATCGACCAGCCGAGGAAAACCAGCGCAATCGCACGACCGCGCTCGTGCGGCGGCACCATGAGGCTGGCAGTGGCCGCAGCCTGGGCAGTGAACAAGGCAGCGCCGATTGCAGTGAGGATGCGAATTGCCATCAGGCTGGCATAGCCCGGCGCGAACGCCGCAGCCAGGTGCGCAACCGCATACAGCGAAAGAGAAGCCACCAGCAGCGCGCGCCGCTCGATGCGGCTGGTGAGGCTTGCCAGCACCGGCCCACCAAAGCAGATCGTCATGGCGAAGGCGGAAATCAGCAGCCCGACTTCGGCTGGCGAAACCTTCAGGTCAGCGGTCAATTCGTTGAGCATGCCCGGCACGATCATCGCGCCGGTGCCAATGGCGAAATTGCCCAGGGTAAGTGACCACAGTTTTGATTTCATCGTGTTGGAAGCAGCTGCGACCGGCTGCGTAGTAAGCAGCCAGCAGTGTACGCAATGGAAGCCGCGCATGCTGGCCGGGCATGCAGGCCACCCCGGGCCAGCCCTGCAAGCTCAGGGATTCAGCACATTTTTGGGTGTGCCATTGATGAAATCGACCAGGTTGCGGAAGGCCATGCCGAAGTAGATTTCGTAGCCATCCTTTTCCACATAGCCCAGGTGGGGCGTGGCCACGACATTGTCCATGCGCAGCAGCGGCGAATCCGGCGCCAGCGGTTCGCTTTCAAAAACATCCAGCGCCGCCTGGCCGGGACGCCCTGCCTGCAGTGCCGGCAGCAGCGCGCCTTCGGCCACCAGCTCGGCGCGACTGGTGTTGACGAACAGGGCAGTGGGCTTCATGCGGGCCAGGTCGACAGCCTGCACGATGCCGCGCGTGTCGGGCGTCAGCCGCAAGTGCAGGCTCAGCACATCGGCTTGCTCGAACAAGGCTTGGACGCTGGCGGCGGATTCGAAGCCATCGCGCCGCGCCTGTTCCAGGCCTTGCTCGCGACTCCAGACCAGCACTTTCATGCCGAAGGCGCGGCCATAGCCGGCCACCAGGCGTCCTATTTTTCCATAGCCCCAGACGCCCAGCGTGCGTCCTTTCATCACCACGCCCAAGGTGTTCAGGCGCGGCTGGTCTGACACATGCTGCCACCGTCCCTGGCGCAGGTTTTGCGCATACTGCGGCAGGTGGCGCGCCGCCGCCATGATCAGCGCCCAGGTCAGCTCGGCCGGTGCGGTCGGGTCGCCGCTGCCTTCGAGGATCCGGATGCCGCGCGCGCTGGCGGCCGCCACATCGATGTGGCCACTGACTTTGCCGGTCTGGGAAATCACTTTCAAGCGCGGCAGCTTGTCCAGCAAGGCCTTTGAAAATACGGTGCGCTCGCGAATCAGCACCAGCGCATCGAACTCGGCAAGCCGCACCGCGAGCTGCCCGACGCCGCGCGCGCTGTTGTTGAAAACCTTGACCTCATGCCCGTCGAGAAGGCGCATGCAATCGAGGTGGCGAACCACATCCTGGTAGTCGTCGAGAATCGCTATTTTCATTTTATCGGTCTGGGGAAAGGGCTGGCGCTGGCCTGCAGCGACGCTTTGCAAAGCCCGGGAGCCGGATCGGCATGCCACTATTTACGCTGCGCCGCAACAAGGTTTCCAGCTGCAATTGTCTACTACGCAGCTCAACTACTTTTTACTACAGTTTTGACTTGGGGCATTGAGACCTCAATTTTTTGCGGTGTAAAATCCGCCCACTCTTCATGATCAGAGCACCGGCAGCATGCCAGGTGCCGGCGCCGCAGCCCACCACCACTGCAGCCGGCAATTGCAAGCCCGACGCAGGCGATGCACACATCTGGACCCACGAAATATTGATTGTTGACAGGTACAGGAGAAGCTTTATGAATCAACCCCTCCCGGGTGGAGTTGCATCTATCAATGCCCCGTCCTATGTGAAGAACCAGAAGCTTATCGACTGGGTCGCCGAGATAGCCACGCTGACCAAGCCGGACAGTATCTACTGGTGCGATGGTTCCAAGGAAGAGTACGACCGCCTGTGCCAGGAGCTGGTGGATGCAGGCACCATGAGGCCCCTGAATCCTGCCAAGCGCCCCAACAGCTTTCTCGCGCTGTCCGATCCAAGCGACGTGGCACGGGTCGAGGACCGGACCTACATCTGCACGCAAAAACAGGAAGATGCGGGCCCCACCAACAACTGGGTCGCACCGGCTGAAATGCGGGCCACCCTGAATGGACTTTTCGACGGCGCCATGCGTGGCCGCACCATGTACGTCATTCCGTTTTCGATGGGCCCGCTGGGCTCGCCAATTGCACACATCGGCGTCGAGCTGACCGACTCGCCGTATGTCGTCATCAGCATGGGTGTCATGACCCGCATGGGCCGCGCCGTGTATGACGTGATTGGCGCCAACGGTCACTTCGTCCCCTGCGTGCATACCGTCGGCGCGCCACTGGCTGCCGGCGAGAAGGATGTGCCCTGGCCCTGCAACCCCACCAAATACATCGTCCACTATCCGGAAACGCGCGAGATCTGGTCCTTTGGCTCGGGCTACGGCGGCAATGCGCTGCTGGGCAAGAAGTGCTTTGCACTGCGCATCGCTTCGAACATGGGCCATGACGAAGGCTGGCTGGCTGAGCACATGCTGATCCTGGGTGTGCAATCACCCGAAGGCAAGAAGCACTATGTCGCCGCCGCTTTCCCCTCGGCCTGCGGCAAGACCAACTTTGCGATGCTGGTTCCGCCAGCCGGCCTCAATGGCTGGAAAGTCACCACGATTGGCGAAGACATTGCCTGGATCAAGCCGGGCGCCGATGGCCGCCTGTATGCGATCAACCCGGAAGCCGGTTACTTCGGCGTCGCGCCGGGCACCAACGAGCACACCAACGTCAACTGCATGCTGTCGATGCGTCGGGATACCGTATTCACCAATGTCGCGCTGACCGACGATGGCGACGTCTGGTGGGAGGGCATGACCGACGAACCGCCTTCGCACCTGATCGACTGGCAGGGCCGCGACTGGACGCCGCAAATCGCCAAGGAAACCGGCCGCAAGGCTGCGCATCCGAACTCCCGTTTCACGGTCGCGGCCACCCAGAATCCGGTGCTCGACCCGGCGTGGGACGATCCGAACGGCGTGCCGATCTCGGCCTTCATTTTCGGCGGCCGGCGCTCGACCACCGTGCCGCTGGTAACCGAGGCGCGCGATTGGGTCGAGGGCGTGTACATGGCTGCGACCATGGGCTCGGAAACCACGGCCGCCGCAACCGGTGCGCAGGGCGTGGTGCGGCGCGACCCCTTCGCGATGCTGCCCTTCATCGGCTACAACATGAGCGAGTACTTCCAGCACTGGATCGACATCGGCAGCAAGCTGCAGGCAGCCGGCGCCACGCTGCCCAGGTTCTATTGCGTAAACTGGTTCCGCACCGATGAGAATGGCAAATTCATCTGGCCCGGCTTTGGCGACAACATGCGCGTGTTGAAGTGGATCGTCGAGCGCGTGGAGAACAAGGCGGGCGGCACCGACCACGCCTTCGGCATCACGCCATCCTATGGCGACCTGAAGTGGGACGGCTTGCAATTCAGCGAGCAAGCCTACGGCAAGATCACCAGCATCGACAAAGGCGAATGGCAGGCTGAAGTAAAGCTGCACACCGAGCTGTTCGACAAACTCAAGTACAAGCTGCCAGCCGAACTTGAGTCGACCCGCCAGAAACTCGAGAAGCGCATCGCCTGAGGCTAGGGCCCCAGGAGTGGAAAACGCGGCCTTACCGGCCGCGTTTTTTTTCGCCTGTTGCCGCCAAAAAAGCGGCTTCTGCTGACCCTGAATGCATGTACTTGAGGGCCAGTTCCTTACAAACATCTTACAAGCGGCATGAAACGTTTTTCGGGTCAAGGAAATTCGCCTGCGCGCTCTTGACTATTACCGGGATTAGGTTAATTCTTGCCGAACTCGTCTGTTGCCCACTTGGAAATAGATGCAGATAACGGACGATCAAGCTTCCGAAACCAAAAAATCAGGAGACGTAAAAATGACGAAGGATGTGAAACCCAAGGCGACTCGCCGCAAGTTCATCGCTGGCGCTGCTGCGGGTACGGCGGCGCTGAGCATGCCCATGATCTCGACCGCGCAAACGGTCACCAGCATGCGCTTCCAGAGCACCTGGCCGAGCAAGGATATCTTCCACGAATACGCGCTTGATTTCGCCAAGAAGGTCAATGACATGACCGGCGGCGAACTGAAGATTGAAGTGCTGCCGGCCGGCGCCGTGGTTCCGGCTTTCGGCTTGCTGGAAGCAGTCTCCAAAGGCACGCTCGATGGTGGCCACGGCGTGCTCGCCTACCACTATGGCAAGAGCAATGCGATCGCCCTGTGGGGATCGGGACCTGGCTTCGGCATGGATGCAAACATGCTGCTGTCCTGGCACAAGTACGGCGGCGGCAAGGAATTGCTGGCCAAGGTGTACCAGTCGATCGGCGCCAATGTGCAGTCGTTCGTCTACGGCCCGATGCCAACCCAGCCGCTGGGCTGGTTCAAGAAGCCGATCACCAAGGCTGAAGACTTGAAGGGCTTGAAATTCCGTACCGTCGGTATTTCGATCGACGTGTTCCAGGGCATGGGCGCTGCAGTGAATGCACTGCCGGGCGGCGAGATCGTGTCGGCAATGGACCGCGGCTTGCTCGACGCAGCCGAGTTCAACAACGCCAGCTCCGATCGCGTGCTCGGTTTCCCTGACGTCTCCAAGGTCTGCATGCTGCAAAGCTTCCACCAGAATGCAGAGCAGTTCGAGATCATGTTCAACAAGACCAAGTACGATGCGCTGCCGCCGAAAATGCGCGCCATCATCGAGAATGCCGCCGAAGCCGCTTCGGCTGACATGTCGTGGAAAGCAGTCGACCGCTATTCCAAGGATTACATCGAGATGCGCACCAAGCAGGGCGTGAAATTCTACAAGACGCCTGACTCGGTGCTGAGCAAGCAGCTTGAAGTCTACGACAAGGTCGCCGAGAAGAAGGCCGCCGAAAGCCCGATCTTCAAGGAGATCGTGGAATCGCAGCGCAAGTTTGCCGAGCGCGCAGTTGCCTGGGACATGGACACCAATGCACCGCGTCGCATGGCTTACAACCATTACTTTGGCAAGAAGGCCGCACCCAAGAAATCCTGAAGCACAGTAACTTGACTTGGCAGGCACCATCGGGAATCGACGATTCCCGCATGGTGCCTGTTTTTTGTGTCCCGGTTTTCCTCACAGGCTCCGCCATGACTGTCCAGTCTTTCCTTTATAGCGTAGACAAAGTCAGCACCTGGGTCGGCAAGGCTATCTCCTGGCTGATCATCCTGCTGATGCTGGTGATATGCGCCGAAGTATTCAAGCGCTACATATTGAACATGCCCACGGCATGGATCTTTGACCTCAGCAATATCGTCTACGGCACCTTCTTCATGCTGTGCGGCGCCTACACGCTGGCCCAGAACGGCCATGTGCGCGGCGACTTTTTGTACAGCAATATGAAACCCCGGACCCAGGCCTCATTCGACCTGGTGCTGTACTTCGTCTTTTTCCTGCCCGGCATCACGGCGCTGATCTATGCCGGCTACCAGTATGCGGGCGATGCATGGCGCATCCTGGAGCATTCCAACACCACGGCCGACGGGCCGCCTGTGTATCACTTCAAGACAGTGATTCCGGTTGCCGGCGTGCTAATGATGTTGCAGGGCCTGGCTGAAATCGTGCGTTGCGTGGTGTGCCTGAAGACAGGCGAATGGCCGGAACGGCTCAAGGATGCAGAGGAGATCGATGTGATTGAGCAGCAACTCGCCAACAGCGCCTATATCAGCGATGAAGATCGCAAGCTGGCGATCGAGCGGGCACATACCATTGACGAAGCCGCGAAGCAGCGCGGCATGGGTGACGGAGCAAAACTATGAGCGATCCGGCACTCGGCCTCACCATGCTGGCCCTGATCGTGGTGGTGATCCTGATGGGATTCCCCACCGCCTTCACACTGATGGGATTGGGCACGGCATTTGGCTTCTACGCTTTCTATGATCCTTCGCAGCACTGGATCGACAACCGCATCTTCGACCTGATGGTCCAGCGCGCCTATGGCGCCATGACCAATGACACACTGATCTCGGTACCGCTTTTCGTCCTGATGGGCTACGTGATGGAACGCGGGGCCCTGGTCGACAAGATGTTCTACAGCTTCCAGCTCGCGTTCCGGCGCCTGCCAGCATCGCTGGCAGTGGCATCGCTGATCGTGTGCACCTTCTGGGGCATTGCCAGTGGCCTGGTCGGCGCGGTCGTGGTCCTGATGGGCGTGATTGCCTTCAACCCGATGCTCAAGGCAGGTTACGACACCCGGCTTGCCGCTGGCGTCATCACCGCTGGCGGCACGCTCGGCATCCTGATCCCGCCGTCGGTGATGATCATCGTCTACGCCGCCGTTGCGGGCCAGTCGGTGGTGAAGCTGTATGCATCGGCCATGTTCCCGGGCTTTTTCCTGGCCTTGCTTTACCTCGTCTACATCATTGGCTGGGCCATGATCAACCCCAAGATCGCGCCCCGGCTGCCGATCGAACAGACGCGCATACCGGTCGAGCCATGGACGGCGGAACTGCAATCGCGCTATTCGCGCAAGATCCTGCCGGCCTTGCTGGCTGCCAGCATCTGGCCCAAGCGCGCCCTGGGCATCGATGCTGGCGGCGTGCGCGTCACCTATGGCGTGATCCTTCGGAACCTGGGTTCGGCGCTGGTGCCGCTGGCCATGGCCGCCGCCACTTTGTGGGCGGTATGGTGGTATGTCGTGATTCATCCGCAAGCGGACGTCGAAACAGCGCCGGTCGCGGCGGCAAGCGCCAAGCCTGCTGCAAAGTCACAGGATGCACCGGCCGCTGCAACAACCGAGGCTGCGCCTGATACCGCTGCTGGCGGCCTGGAAGAGCCACCGGGCAGCAGCGACAAGCCAGCCGAGCTGGGCGGCGTTGAAGAACCGCCAGGTGCGGCTGCGCCTGCTGGCGAAGCACTGCAGGAAATGGGCGGCGCCGAAGTGAACAAGGCTGCCACACCGGCAGAGCAGGGCCCAAGCCCATCGTTCTACATCTGGTTTGCCGTCATCGCCGGCCTGGTCGGCCTGCTGCTGGTGTATTACTACTGGATCCTTGAAGGTGAGCTGTTCGAGATGCTCAAGCTGCTGGTGTCGTCGACACTGCCACTGGCGATCCTGACCTTCCTGGTGCTGGCGGTGATTTTGTTTGGCATCACGACCGCGACCGAATCGGCGGCTGTCGGTGCCGCTGGCGCCTTCCTGCTGGCCTGGCAGGCGCGCTCGCTGACCAAGAAGAAAATCCAGGAAGCCACCTTCCTGACGGCCAAGACGACGGCGATGGTGTGCTGGCTGTTCGTCGGCTCGGCCATCTTCTCGGCAGTGTTCGCCATCCTCGGCGGACAGGCGCTGGTGGAAAAGTGGGTGCTGGCGATGGACCTGTCGCCGCTGCAGTTCATGCTGCTGTCGCAGGCCATCATTTTCGTGCTCGGCTGGCCGCTGGAGTGGACCGAGATCATCGTCATCTTCGTGCCGATCTTCCTGCCCCTGCTCAAGCACTTCGACGTTGACCCGATCCTGTGGGGCACACTGGTGTTCGTCAACCTGCAAGCGGCTTTCCTGTCGCCGCCGGTGGCAATGTCGGCCTTCTACCTGAAAGGCGTGGCCCCCAAGCATGTGACGATCAACCAGATCTTCGCCGGCATGATGCCTTACATGCTGATTGTGATCTTGTGCATGGTGTTCATGTATATATGGCCAGGCCTCACGCTGTGGCTGCCGACCTACCTGTATGGCAGCTAACTAGCAAGCGAGCGATAATTGGCGGCGGGGTGACCCGCCGCTTTTTTTGCCCGGCACAGGTGCGAAACCATCCGACCGCCCCGGCATCGAACGCTCGCGAGGATTTGCTGATGTACATGGTCTACTGGATGCTCGGTAAGGGCCCTGATGCGACAGCGCAGGCGCACGGCTTCGATACCTCAGAACTGAAGCCAGCGCTGGACTTCATGGAAGCGCTGCGTGCGCGCCAGCGCGATGGCGAGGCAGTGAGCTTTGTCACGATGTGCAGCGAGCATCCGCATGCAGTGGGCCTGGCCGGCGTGGCCGAAACAGGCCCGGACTACAACTGGAAGAAACGACGACGCTGAACTGGCGTAGTGGCCCAAAGCCGGGTGCGTGCCGGCTGGGGGCCTCAATCGAAAAGGATAAAGAATGAAAACAAAAGCAGCCATTGCCTGGAAAGCGGGACAACCGCTGACCGTTGCCGAAGTCGACCTGGATGGCCCGCGCGCGGGGGAGGTCTTGATCGAGGTGAAGGCAACCGGCATCTGCCACACCGACCAGTACACCTTGTCTGGCGCGGATCCGGAAGGCATCTTTCCTGCCATCCTGGGACATGAAGGCGCCGGCATCGTGGTCGACGTCGGCCCCGATGTGAAGACCCTGAAAAAGGGCGACCACGTGATACCGCTCTACACGCCAGAATGCCGGCAGTGCAAGTTCTGCCTGTCGCGCAAGACCAACCTGTGTCAGGCGATCCGTTCTACACAAGGCCGCGGCTTGATGCCCGATGGCAGCAGCCGTTTCTCGCTCGATGGCAAGCCGCTGTTCCATTACATGGGCACGTCCACCTTCTCCAACTACATCGTGGTGCCGGAGATTGCGGCTGCGAAGATTCGCGAGGACGCGCCCTTCGACAAAGTCTGTTATATCGGCTGCGGCGTGACCACCGGCGTCGGCGCAGTGGTGTACACGGCGAAGGTCGAGGCGGGCGCCAATGTCGTCGTGTTCGGGCTTGGCGGCATCGGGCTCAATGTGATCCAGGCTGCGCGCATGGTTGGCGCGGACAAGATCGTGGGTGTTGATATCAACCCGGCGCGCCAAGACATGGCGCGCAAGTTTGGCATGACGCATTTCATCAACCCGCGTCAAACGCAGAACGTGGTGGACGACATCATCCAGCTCACCGACGGCGGCGCCGATTACAGTTTCGAGTGCATCGGCAACACCACGACGATGCGGCAGGCGCTGGAATGCTGCCACAAGGGTTGGGGCCAGTCGGTGATCATTGGCGTGGCAGCAGCGGGACAGGAAATCTCGACCCGGCCGTTCCAGCTGGTGACGGGACGCTCCTGGCGCGGCAGTGCCTTTGGCGGCGCTCGCGGCCGCACCGACGTGCCCAAGATCGTGGACTGGTACATGGAAGGCAAGCTCAATATCGACGACTTGATCACACATACGATGCCGCTGGAGCGCATCAACGAAGGTTTCGACCTGATGCACCGCGGCGAGTCGATACGCTCGGTGGTGATCTACTGACCGGGCCGGACGGGAACGGCGATCGATGAACCAGCATCAGGCGGCGCACTCTCAGCAAAGTGTCCATTCACTTTGACGGGAGTATGCATGGCTAACCAGACGACCAAACAGGATCCGGCCGCGCAAGGCGCCAAGCCGCCATTTCCGCCGCAACAACAATCGCTGCCAGGCTCGGATGCTGCCATGCGGCCGCAAGCCGACCATGGCGAAGAGACTTATCGCGGCAGCGGCAGGCTTGCCGGCAAGCGCGCTATCATTACCGGCGCCGACAGCGGCATCGGCCGTGCCGTGGCGATCGCTTTTGCGCGCGAAGGCGCGGACGTGCTGGTGTCTTACCTGAGCGAAGAAAACGATGCACAGCAAACGCGCCGCCTGGTTGAGGATGCCGGTCGCAAGGCTGTGCTCGTGCCGGGCGACATAGGTGATGAAGCGCTTTGCCGCAACATCGTTGACACTGCGATGCGCGACTTGGGCGGCATCGATATCCTGGTCAACAATGCGGCTTACCAGAAGGTGTTCGACGATATCGCGGACATCACGCCGGAAGAATTCGAGCGCCATTTCCGCACCAACGTGTTTGCCATGTTCAACCTGTGCAAGGCCGCGCTGCCAAAGATGTCGGCTGGGGCAGCCATCATCAATACTTCATCGGTGCAGGCGTATGACCCCAGCCCGACTTTGCTGGCCTACGCCGCCACTAAGGGTGCGATCGTGACCTTTTCGAAATCGCTGGCCAAGCAGGCAATCAAGCAAGGCGTGCGCGTCAATGTGGTCGCGCCCGGACCGGTGTGGACGCCGCTGATACCGGCTTCGATGCCTTCCGAGCATACGGAAAAATTCGGCCAGGATTCGCTGCTCAAGCGTCCCGCCCAACCCGCCGAACTGGCGCCGGCATTTGTGTTCCTGGCTTCCCAGGAGTCCAGCTATGTGGTCGGCGAAGTGCTCGGCGTAACCGGCGGCAGCCATATCCTGCCATGACGCTTGCGTTAAACGCGGCCGCCATGGTTTCGTGCCGGCATCGGCGCCCGGCGCTGCAAAAATAAGCGAGCGGAAAAAGGGATGGAATCGGTACTGACGAATTCGCAGTCGCTCGGGTGGCTGGCGGCGATGGGCGCAGGCCTGGCGCTGTTGGGCATCGTGCTTGCGCCCCTGTGGGCAATCAAGCTGCCAGCGGATTTTTTCTGTGTCGAACGTGAGCGCAGGAGGCGGCAGTTGGAGTCCACTGCGGGTCGCTACATCAAGATGGTGCTGCGCAACCTGCTTGGCTGCTTGTTGATCCTGGTCGGCGTTACGATGCTGGTTTTACCGGGGCCGGGAATGGTGGCCATTGTTATCGGTGTGCTGGCAATGGACTTTCCCGGCAAGCTGCATCTGGCGCGCCGCCTGGTGTCAATGCCGGCGGTCCTGCACAGCATCAACTGGATGCGGCGGCATGCTGGCAAGCCGCCGCTGCAGCTGGAACCGGCTGCATGAGCGGCGTCGGCCTGCCATTGCCGCATCGGGATGGCGTTGCGCCCAGCTATGTCTGGTTGCCGCATGGACCCTGGACCAATCTGCTGGCTTTCCTGATAGAGCGCTTCCCCGGCGTGGCGGAAGGGCGCTGGCGTGCGCGCATGCAAGCCGGCGAAGTGCGCGATGCAAGCGGCATGGTGTTTAGTGCAGATGCCCCTTTTCCGGCCGGCGCCCAGGTTTTCTACTACCGCGAGATCGAAGCCGAACCGGCCATCCCTTTCCTCGAAACCATCGTCTACCAAGATGAACACCTGCTGGTTGCCGACAAGCCGCATTTCCTGCCGGTGATACCGTCCGGCCGCTTCCTGCGCGAGACGCTGCTGGTACGGCTGCGGCAGCGCACCCGCTGCGAAGCGCTGGCGCCGATACACCGGCTCGATCGTGAAACCGCGGGCCTGGTCGCGTTTTCCGTCAACCCCGACACCCGTGGTCGCTACCAGGCATTGTTCCGCGAGCGCCAGGTCGAGAAGGTATATGAAGCGATCGCACGACCCGCGCCGCGACTGATTTTTCCGCTCCGGCGGCAGACCCGCATCGTGCGCGGCAAGCGCTTTTTCGTCATGGAGGAAGAGCCGGGCGAACCGAACGCGACGACCATCGTCGACGTACTGGAAAAGGGGCCGCTGGCCTGGCGCTACCGGCTCCAGCCCATCAGCGGCAAAACCCACCAGCTGCGGCTGCACATGCTGGGCCTGGGCGCCCCGATCCTGGGCGACTTGCTCTATCCTGATATCCACCCGGTGGGTGCAGACGATTTCAACCTGCCCTTGCAACTGTTGGCACGCACGCTGGCGTTTGAAGACCCGGTGACAGGCGTTGCCCACCGCTTCGACTCTGCGCGCAAACTGCTTGATTTGCATTCGCCGGCACTGGTCCCCGCCACAACTTGCCCTGCCTCAAGCAGCGCTTGCGCCAACGCGTCAAAGTAAAGACATGCACCTGGTCCAGGTCCTGCTGCCTCTTTACGACAACCAGGGCGAGCGCATTGCCCCGGACGCGTTCGGCCAGCTCGAAGCGCTGTTGCTCGCGCGCTTCGGTGGCTTGACCACGTACGCCCGGGCGCCGGCGCGCGGCCTGTGGGATCCCGGTGAGGGGGAGGCATCGAATGCAAAGCCCATGGTCGACGACCTTGTCATCGTTGAAGTCATGGTGCAGGAACTCGATACGGCATGGTGGCATACCTTGCGCGCCAGCCTGGAAAGCCAGTTTCGCCAGCA